>CAMAQA010000021.1 GCA_945860415.1 Bacteriovorax stolpii | reverse complement strand
CTCGCTCCCACACTCCCGCGCCGAAGCTCGCTCCCACACTCCCGCGCCGAAGCTCGCTCCCACACTCCCGCGCCGAAGCTCGCTCCCACACTCCCGCGCCGAAGCTCGCTCCCACCTTGCATCCCCCGCCGGTTTTATGACAAAACCCGGGGCATGAGCACCCTTTCGACCGAGCAGGTAGTCCAGGCCCTTCGCACCGTGAATGATCCCGACCTCAAGCAGGATCTCGTGTCGCTCGGCATGATCCGAGACCTGGAAGTGGGCGGCGACCGAGTCTCCTTCCGCGTGGTCCTGACTACGCCGGCCTGCCCGATGAAGAAGCAGATGGAAGACGAGTGCCGCCAGAAGGTGAGCGCCATTCCCGGCGTCACCGAAGTGAAAATCAAAATGGACGCCGAAGTGCGTCGCCCGCAGGGATCAAGTGCAGGCGCGACCCCCACCTCGCAGCCGATCGAGGGTGTCGAGCACATCATCGCCGTTTCGAGCGGCAAGGGCGGCGTCGGAAAAAGCACGGTGGCCGTGAATCTTGCAGTCTCGCTGGCGCTCGAAGGCGCGCGAGTGGGAATTATGGATGCCGATATCTACGGCCCGAACCTGCCGACGATGCTTGGCGTGACTGAAGATCCGCAGCTCGAAAAGGATCCGGTCAAGGGAGAGATCTTCCTGCCTCCGACCGCCCACGGCCTCAAGGTGATGTCGATGGGATTCCTCGTGAAGGGTGACCAGCCGATGGCCTGGCGCGGCCCGATGCTCCACAGCGTGGTCAGCCAGTTCTGCCACAAGGTGAACTGGGGCAAGCTCGACTACCTCGTGGTCGATATGCCGCCCGGCACTGGCGACGTGCAGCTCTCGCTCTCGCAGGTGGTGCCCGTCAGTGGTGCAGTGATGGTGACGACTCCGCAGGAAGTGTCGATGCAGGACGTCCGCAAGGCGCTCGCGATGTTCGACAAAGTCCGCATTCCGCTGCTCGGAATCGTCGAAAACATGAGCTACTTCGAGGTGCCTGGAACGAGCGATCGCCATTATCTGTTTGGACAGGACGGCGGAAAGACGCTGGCTGCCAAGTACCGCACGCAGCTCCTCGCGCAGATTCCAATCGTGCAGAAGGTGCGCGAAGGTGGCGATCTCGGCAGGCCGATCGTGATTGCTGAACCCTCGAGCCCCATCGCCGAGCAGTTTCGGGGGCTCGCGCGCTCCGTCGCGCAGCAGGTCTCGATCCAGCAGTCGATGGCAGGACAGTCCGAGCCGATCCAGATCGGCCGATTCACCTGATTCGAGCGAGCCCTGGAGGTTCCCGGCCTGCGAGTTGCAAACGGCTCGTGACGGAGGTTTCCATGGCACAACAAAAACGAAGCAGCAGTACCCGATCCAAGAAAACCAGTCGCGCAGGCCGCTCTTCGCCGTCTTCGCGGACGTCGCCCTCGCGGTCCACTTCGAGGACTTCGGCTCGACCGTCCTCACGCAAATCGAGCTCGATGGCCTCGAGCCCATCAAGCTCGGGTTGGGGAATGAGCGAGTCCTCATCCTCGAGTTCTCGCGCTCGGCCGCGCGCCAAGAAGAAGAGCAGCAGTTCGGGGCGCGCCACCAGCCAGCGTCAGGCTCAGCGTCGGACCAAGGGCGAAAGTCAGCGCCAGCGCGAGGGCGTGGGACGTCGCGTGACCGAGAGCGCGGAGCACATGGTCAGCTCGATCAAGTCGGCATTGTCAGGAAAGAAGCGTCAGAAAGCCGCCTGATCGCTGGAAAGCCGGCGAGGGGCCGGTCTGAAGAAGATCCGAAGGGGGGAGCGCCTCGATACTGTCGAAGGAGCGAGGCGACCCCCAATTCGGTGAAAAACGTTATTCCTTGCCGATGGCTTCGACCGGGCAGGCTTCAAGCGCCATCTGGCACTTTTCTTCCTCGTCCGGGGAGGACGGCTGCTTATACACGAACGAGTAACCGTGCTCGTCGTTGCGGGTGAAGTTGTCCGGAGCTTCGGTGCGGCAGGCGTCGCAATCGATGCACTGGTCGTCGACGAAATACTTGCCGGGCTTGTTGTCCGGCCATTTCTTGGTCATGTCAGCCATACGTCGGTGTGGTTTGAACGATTTTAACGCAGTTGTCAATTCAGCTCCTGCTTTGGGGTATACTGAGCCCCATGAGCACACCTGGGAGCGCCGAGCGCTTCAAGATCGTCATCTCTGACTGCCACCTTTCGGCCGGGCGGTTCTTTGAGGGCAGCCTCAACCCGCACGAGGACTTCTTCTTCGACGACGAAATGTGCGAGTTTTTTCGCTATTTCTCGACTGGCAAGTATGGCAACGGCCCAAACGGCCCGATCGAGGTCGAGCTGATCATCAATGGCGATTACCTCGACTTCCTGAACGTGCCCTACCGGGGTGAGTTCGAGGATGCCATCACCGAGGAAATCGCCGTTTTCAAGGTCGAGTCCATCATCGCCGGGCATCCGAAGGTCATGAAGGCGCTCCGTGAATTTGCCGCCCAGCCCGGAAAGAGCATCACCTACGTCGTCGGCAATCATGATCCTGATCTGTTTTTTCCGAAGGTCCGCGATCGCATCTTCCAGGAATGGGATCCCGAAGGTTTCCGGAATCCCTCCCGTAAAAGCGGTGAAAACACGGAGAGTGTCCGGATCCTCATCGAGCAGGATCACCTGACCTATCCGGAAGGGCTGGAGATCCACCACGGCAACCAGTTCGAGGCGGTTCACGTGCTGAACTACGCCAAGCCCGTCCTGGAATCTCCGGATCTGGAAAAACCGGTGCTCAACCTGCCCTGGGGCAGCTTCTACGTCCTGAAGATCATCAACCGCTTGAAGTGGGAGCGCGATTACGTGGACAAGGTGCGTCCCATTCGGCTCTTTGTTTTTCTGGGGCTGCTTTTCGATACCTGGTTCACGGTGCGCTTCGGATTCCTGACCGCCTATTACTTCATCAAGACCCGGTTTCTTCCGAGTCCGAAGCGGCGCTCGCGATTCAAGGTCACGCTCGAGATCTTCAAGCAGGAATCACAGAATGTCTTTCCGGACCTCGAAAACTACGCGCGCGGCATTCTCGACCAGAAGCCCCAGCTCAAGACCGTGATCTTCGGGCACACCCATCGCCCGATGAACCGCGTCTGGCCGGACGGCAGGCAGTACATCAATACCGGCACCTGGACGAAGATGATCAACATGGACTGGCGCGGCATCGGCCAGCAGTTCCGACTCACTTTTGCCTTCATTCGAATCCAGGATGGCGAGGTGCATAGCGATCTGCGTCAATGGGTGGGGGAGCATCGTCCTCATGCCGTTTTCCACGGATGAGAGTCGGATAAAAGCACTCGGATAATAATTCTCTCAAAATCTTTTCCGTTAAGGATTGCAAGTTATCGATTTTATTAAGTGTCTGATCGGACACTCCTGAAGTCCGGCCTTATGTTGGAAAGGCATTTCTCCGTAAAATAGAGGAGTGAACTGGGCAGGTATTAAGGCAGACCTGAAACGGGCAGGCGGGACGCTGGGCGTCTTGCTGGGTCTTTCTGCCTGCGCGGCGCCTGCGGATCCCTGCGTTTCAGACTCGGCCAACTACGGCACGTTCACGCTTTCTGGTTCCATCAGCTTTGGGCATGTGCCGTCGATCTTCGCCAACTCGGACGGAAAACTCGATTTCACGGACCAGCAGAGCAAGCCCTCGCGCCGGACTCTCGTCCAGGCCGTCGACAATTGCTCTCGTGCTGTGGCCGAGAGCATCACGGACGATGAAGGGTTCTATCAGCTCGTCGTGCCCGGAAACCAGGTGCAGGTGAAGGCGGTGGCCCGGCTCGTGACCAGCAATTTCTCTCAGCGGCCCACGGGCGCCGGCAGGGTCTATTCGACTGCCTGCACCGGTGCTGCGACATGGGACTTCAACATCGTGGACAATACTGCGGGACAGGCTCTTCATGGTTATGTCAGCGCCGCGAGCTACACCACCTCCAGTGCCGCAGCCGATCTCGACATTCCGCTCGTCTACGATTCCAGCGCGGGAACGTATCGCGATCGATCGGCTGCTCCTTTTGCGCTTGCCGATACGCTGGTCAGCTCGCTGGAGCAGGTCTGCCAGGCGGATCCTGGAGCGGCCTTTCCGAAACTCATGGTGAACTGGAGCCCCCGCAATGCTCCGTACTCCGGACAAAAAAGCAGCGGAGCCATCGGCACTTCGCACTTCACGGTCGAGGGTGGACTTCCGCAGCTCTACATTCTCGGAAAAGAAGACGTGGATACGGACGAGTACGACGCCCACGTCGTGGCCCACGAATTCGGCCATTATCTCGAGTACAGCATCTATCGATCGGACACGCTCGGTGGCTCGCATTCGCTCAGTGATCGGCTCGATCCTCGCGTGGCCTTCGGCGAAGGCTATGGCAACGCGTTTTCCGCCATCGCGACCGGCGAAGAGGTTTATGTTGACTCGATGGGAACCGCCCAGGGTGATGGTTACGGGATGAGCATCAGCCAGTCGACGAAAGGCCTCAGCTACAATGGCATCCACAATGAGCGGAGCGTCCAGTACCTGCTCTGGAAACTCTATCAGAACAATGTGGTGAACCCGGGAGCTCCTGTCGACCAGCAGGTGCGGAGCTTCTCGAAAATCCACCAGGTTTTGAAGCTGCACCAGAGCGTCGCTCCGGCCTTCACGAGCCTGCTGACGTTTGCGTCGTATTACAATGCGCGTTTCGGTGCATCGAGCGAGTCGCTTCGAACATTGTGGGAGACGGAGCTCGACACTCCGTACCATGCCCTGTGCAAGGCAGCCGAGTGCACCGGCGCAGGTTCGTTTGCGGATGAGCCCGATCTCTTTGACGAGAAGGGGCTCATCGGTCCGCATTACTCCCCTGCCCGAACTTACGGATGGATCGGATCCACGGGCAAGACCTGGACAGCCCAATTCTGGAATCTGTACCGAAGGTTGAATGTGGGGCTGAATTCAGCCACCGCGCACGACACGGTGGATTCCGGAAGCAGCTCGTATCCCTTCAATAAATTCGGGTATGTGCGGTGGTATACCTACCAGCACACTGCAGCCACCGGGTCCGTCGTGGTGAACGTCGAGAATCTCAATGGTGGTGGCAAGAGCTGTGCGTCGAAAGATTGGCTCGACATGTACGCTTTTGGGAGCACCTCGTCGGGCCTCGTGATGATTGCCGCAGATGAGAAAACCACCGGATGTCCTTCCGTGAGTTTCCGGGCAGAGAGCGGAAAGAAATATCTGCTGACGGTCAATGGCGCGTTGTATTCCGGCGGAAATCTATCAAGCTATGATCTCCGGGTTCAGGTGGCACCGTGAGTCCGGAACGAAAGGGCGCTCGCGTGCGAAAGGTTCGATCCATCCTGTTTACGGCTTCTGCATTCATCGCCCTGGGTGGCGTGGTGATCGCCTCGCGCTCGCAGGAGCCCGGACTGGGAAAGGGTCGCGTTCCCGCCCGTTTCAAGGTGGTTCCGCTGGGTGAGGGCGAGCCGTGGTACGGCGGCAAGCCATCGATCTCCGTTCGAGTGGAAAGCGATGCGGAAGGCGAAATTCCTGCCGGTGATTGGATTCCGGTGAAGCTCTCCATTTTTACGGATCTCGACTGTCGTACCGTTTCGACGCGCCTCAGGGGAGTCGATGGGCTTGAGGTGGTTTCCACGGAAGAGTCGCAGGCTTGTGATCGAGAGGCTCCAGTCCTTCATGAAGCCCGGGTGCGAGTGATCGACGGCGCTTCCGGGATGATTGCCGTCGATGTCGAGGTGGCCACTCCTGAAGGGCCCAAATTCGCCACGCGGGCCATTCCGTTTCGCGCCGCACCGACGGCCATCGCCAGCTCGGGGTCAGGCGTCGAGTAAGAAGTCCTTTTCGGTGCCGAAACGACCCCGAAAATCTCCTCGGTGCGCTTTCGCACCAGTGCTCCGGCCCGGGGTGCTGGCCTCATAAAAATCTCCTGTTTCCGCGTCTGTAGCTGGATCTCAGCCTCGATCCGGGCCATCGTGTTCGCTGGCACTCGTCTTGCTGACGAGTCGTTTCACAAGGTTTGGGGGATCCATGGCTCGACTGGCAAATCGTTGGCTCACAGGAATGGTTCTCGGCGCGCAACTCGCGCAGGTGGTGGTTCCGGTCTTTTCGCCCGCATCCGCATTCGCGGATGAAGAGCCGAGACCGGGCCGAGGTGCAGGGCGTGGTGATCGTCCGGATAGGCCGGATCGCCCGGATCGCCCGGGTAACGGTGGCAATCGCCCCGATCCGCGTCCGGATCCGACGCCTCAAGCTCCCACGGGCCCGAGCTCCGGTGAAATCGCCGCAGCCCGTTCTGCCGGACGCGCCGCCGGTGAGCGTGATGGTGAACGCGAAGGCCGCGCTCGCGGCTGGACCGAGGGCCTCGAAGAGGGGCGTCGGGATGGCTATCGTGTCGGTTACAATTACTGCCTGAACGAGCGCCGCAAGGACGTCTACGATCGGGGTTACTCCGACGGCATTCGCACGGGTTCGCACGATGGCCAGGCTCGCGGACAGATCGAAGGGTACTCACAGGGCCAGAACGTGGGCTATCGCGACGGGCAGGCCGATGGCGATCGACGCGCCAGAAACCAGGCTTCGGCGGATGCTGAAGGCCCTGCGAGTGAGGAGGGGCGTCGTGATGCCGACGCAACCGACTCGTACCAGCGAGGCGAGGCTGCCGGCGCGATTGCCGGAGATGCCCGAGCGCGCCAGACCGCCCGCGACACCGAGTATCCTCGCGGACGCGAAGCGTATCGTACGCAGCGATTGAATGAGCCGGTTTCGCGCGAGGTGGCCGAGAACCTCTCGGCGACCGCACGGTCGGCGGTTCCGTCCACCCGTACAGCGCTGATCGAGTCCACGCTGATGGAACACGTGGGTTCGGGTGAGCGCATGAGCCTGCTCAGCAGCGGCAATCCGTATTCGGATCCGCAGCTTCGGGCTGCCTACTCCGAGGGCTACAGTTCGGGCTACCGCTCGGGCTATGACTCGGCCTACCGACAGGAGCGCCGCCGCGGTGAAATGGCGGGAGAGCCGGAAGGGCGCCAGCGCGGCTGCCGTGAAGCCCAGTTCGTCGACGTCAGCTCGGATTTTCGACGCGGGCGAGATGAAGGCTACAACCGCGGCTACCGCGAGTCCTATGACAGTGCCTACCGTGTGGCCTACGACATCGGGTACGGCCCGGCGTTCCGCAGTGCCTCGGATGCCATGTATCGCGATCGCTACGCCGGATATTACCAAGACGCCTACGCTCGTTTCCGGGCGGAAGCCTATGATGCACGCGTCAGCCAGCTCTATCGCGCAGGGTATGCCGCCGCCGAGAGGGCCACGTTCGACCGTACGTATCCTGGCTACTCCGCTGCGGAGTTCAATCGCGGAGTGACGGACGAAACGGCGGAATTTGCCGCAAATCCGATGCGGTTCATGGACTCCGGGTTCCGCGAGCAGTTCGAGGATTCGGTGATCGAGCCGGGCGAGACGGTCGGATTCTGGTTCCGCGTGCGGAACTTCGCCGACCAGGAGCTGTCCGCAAGCGAACTTCGCTTCGAGGTGGAAACCTCGGGCAAGGGACTCCTTCCGCTGAGGCAGAAGGATGCGGGAACTCTGGGGGTTCCGGGATTGGGAGCGATCGTCGTCAGCGGAGCCGTGCCGGTGATCGTGTCGGAGTCGGCTCTGAATCAGTCGGTCTCGGCGACGGTGAAGGTCTTCTACCGAGGAAAGCTCCTGGGTTCGAAGAGCACCACGTTCCAGGTCAAGAATCGTGCGACGGTAGATTTCGTCGAACGACCGGTCATTCGCGAAGGCCTCGAATCGACGTTGAAGGTGCGAGTCACCAACAACTCGAGCCAGCCGATCTCCGGACCGGTTCGGCTGGAGATTCGCTCGGACAGCCGGCAGATCGAGCTCCGGCAGGCCTCGGCTGAAGTGGCGACGCTGGCTCCGGGTGAGTCGCGTGAGGCGAGCTTCCGGGTCGTCGGACGAACGGACCAGGATTCTCCGCAGCTGCCTCTGGCCATCTCCGTGGCTGACGGTTCACGCAAGCGTGTGGCGGTGAAGGACTTCAGCGGGTCTGTTCCGGTGGTGAACGATTACCGCGTGAAGCTGCTTCAGGGGGGCGACTCGCTGAAGAACTCCGGTGTGACCCGATTGTCGTACCAGATCCGAAACGTCAGCTCGCGGCTGGTATTCGGAGCCCTCGAACTCTACGCCCGAGTGCTGGATTCCAGTGGAAAGGTCGTGCCGGAAGCACGCTGGATCGGATTCAATCCGCAGTTCCTGCTGCCTCTCGAACGGGGCGAGCAGGCAAAATTTGTGATTCCAGTGGTGATGCCGCAGGGGCTCACGTCCGGAATGGTGGAACTCGAAGTTCGTGAAAATGGTGTTCCGGTGGTCATCCACCAGGCCAGCTTCTAAGGAGAGGCGATCATGAGGCTCAAGACGTTGAAGGTGATGGCGGTGCTGGTTCTCGGGTTCGGTCTCGGCGCCTGCGGCAAGATTCCGAAGGAGTATCGCGGAAACTTCGTCGACCAGGCGACGGGATTCCAGATCCAGCTCAAATCGAGCGAGGGCGTCTGGATTCGCGAGGATGGGGCGCAACAGGTCTTTCCGGCTCGCGCAGCCGCGGTAAAGGAAATGATCCAGGGGCAGCCCGGCATCTACCTGCGCTCGATCGATGACGGTCAGCTCGAGGTCTTCTGGGTCAGGCCGGCTGCGGAAACCCGTCGCGAGGAGTATGGATTTGTCTCTTTCGAGGGCGAGGTGGTCTACACCCGGATGGCCGCCAAGAGCCCCGGCGGGGCCATTCCCGTGCTTCTGGCCCGGCACTGTGACCGGGGGCAGGTGCTCATCGATACCGTCAGTCAAAGTTTCAACGGAGGATGTCCGGCTGATTCCAAGGTCTTGGAACTGGTTCGGGTCCAGCCAAAGAAATAGCTCCCGACTCATCGCCGAAATTCCGATCCGGAGACTTGAGGGCACTCATGTCTCCGGATCGTCTTTTGGAACTCTTGATTTCGGATTCACCTCGCTGGCTCGGCGAGGCGAGCCATCACCTGGCAGCCGCTGACTCCTGGGTCGCGGAAGGTCGCGACCTTGCCGCTCCGGATTCTCCTCTGCTCGACTTTTATCGATGCATCCATGCCTTCAAGGGGGCCTGCAGCCTCATGGCTTCGCGACTCGACATTGCGGCCAGGATCACGCACCGGCTTCACGGCATGGAGGGCAAGCTTGCCATCAAGGATCGCTGGGTCGAAGCGCCGAGCTGGCTGCCGGTGTTTCGGGCCGAGCTCATGGGCATCCGCCAGGAGCTTCAGGAAGCGTGGCAAAAATCCTGCGAGCAGGCGTGCGACCAGAGACTCGACGATAGCTCGCTCGACGACTTCCCGCAGGCCGTTCGGGCGCGATCCGGGGGGCGTGAGCTGGAATTTCCGTGGTCGTCCATCCTGGAGTTCATTCCGGGAGCGCAGGTCCAGAAGCGTCCGCTGGTTGCCGTGAAGGGCGAACTCCTGGCAGTGATTCCGGCCCAGGGGCCCGCTCATGACGACGTCCGATTCGGCATCGCCGTGAAGACCCATACGGGCCAGAAGATCGTCGTTCCGGTCCAGGAGCTGGAACTCGTCTTCCAGACAAAAGCTGAACAGGCGGACTCCTCCGAGCGCCAGGCCTCGTAAATTCCCGGATATGCTCGATTCTACTGAAGTTCTTGACCCGACTCCTTGAGTCAGGCGTCCCAAACGGCTATAAAGGATCCATCACCCCAATTTGAGGATCACCGTTATGGCGATGGCATCGTGGAAGGCCTACCTGGGCTCCAGCATCGGTAAGAAGAAACTGGTCGGACTGACGGGACTCGCGCTCTCGTTGTTCACCCTGACCCACATGGCAGGCAACCTGCTCATGTTCGTGAGCGCGGATGCCTACAACCTCTACAGCCACACGCTGGTCTCGAATCCGGCCATTTATCTCGCCGAAGCGGGACTCGTGGCTTTCTTCCTGATCCACGTGATCCTCACCGTGCAGCTGACGATGGATAATCGTGCTGCACGCCCGGCCGGCTATCAGCATGCCGCGCACGGCGTGAAGAAGACGAGCTTTGCGGCGAAGACCGCGATCCTTTCCGGGTCGCTGCTCCTGGCTTTCGTGGTGCTTCACCTGCAGACGTTCAAGTTCGGTACGGTCTACACGACGACCGTCGACGGCGTGGAGATGCGCGACATCTACACCCTGGTGGTCGAGAAGTTTCGTGAGCCCGGTTACGTGGCTTGGTACCTGCTTTCGCTCGTGCTCCTGGGCATGCACCTGAGCCACGGTTTCAAGGCTTCGTTCCAGTCGCTGGGGCTCTTCGCTTCGAACCATCCGACGCTCGCGAAGCTCGGCTGGGCATTTGCCATCATCGTTGCCGGCGGATTCATCACTCAGCCGCTGGCGGTTTACTTCTTCGGACTCGGAGGTTGATCATGAGCACGCATCCTAGGCTTGATTCCAAGATTCCTTCGGGCGACGTCGAGAAGAAGTGGTCGAACCGCAAGTTCGAGAACAAGCTCGTCAACCCGGCCAATCGCCGCAAGCACACGGTCATCATCGTGGGTGCGGGCCTCGCCGGCGGATCGGCTTCCGCATCGCTGGGTGAAGCGGGATACCGCGTGAAGCTGTTCGTGTACCACGATAGCCCGCGCCGCGCGCACTCGATCGCCGCCCAGGGCGGCATCAATGCCGCGAAGAATTACCAGAACGACGGCGATTCGATCTATCGCCTGTTCTACGACACCATCAAGGGCGGCGACTTCCGCGCCCGCGAAGCCAATGTCTACCGCCTTGCCGAAGTGTCGGTGAACATCATCGACCAGTGCGCAGCGCAGGGTGTTCCGTTCGCTCGCGAATATTCGGGCTACCTCTCGAACCGCTCCTTCGGCGGATCGCAGCTGCAGCGCACGTTTTATGCGCGCGGACAAACCGGCCAGCAGCTCCTGCTCGGCGCCTACGGGTCGCTGATGCGCCAGGTGGAAGAAAAGAACGTCGAGCTGTTTGCGTTCCATGAAATGCTCGACGTGATCGTGGTCGACGGCAAGGCTCGCGGCATCGTCGTGCGCAACCTGCGCACGGGTGAAATCACGACCCATACCGCCGACGTCGTCATCCTGGGCACCGGCGGCTACGGCAACGTGTTCTACCTCTCGACGAACGCCAAGAAGTCGAACTGCACGGCCGCATGGCGCGCGTACAAGAAGGGCGCCTTCTTCGGAAATCCGTGCTTCACGCAGATCCACCCGACCTGTGTTCCGGTTTCGGGTGATTACCAGTCGAAGCTGACGCTGATGTCCGAGTCGCTCCGAAACGACGGCCGCGTGTGGGTGCCGAAGGCCAAGGGCGACAAGCGCAGTCCGAAGGACATTCCGGAGTCCGAGCGCGATTACTACCTGGAGCGCATTTATCCCGCGTTCGGAAACCTCGTTCCGCGTGACGTGGCGTCGCGCGCCGCGAAGGCCATGTGCGACAAGGGCCAGGGTGTCGGCGAGACCGGACTTGCCGTGTACCTTGATTTCGGCGACGCAGTGAAGCGCATCGGCAAGGATGGGGTGGCCAAGAAGTACGGCAACCTTTTTGAAATGTACGAAAAGATCACCGGCGATGATCCTTATGAAGTGCCGATGCGGATTTATCCCGCCGTGCACTATACGATGGGCGGTCTCTGGGTCGACTACAACCTCCAGAGCACGATCCCGGGCCTGTTCGTGATCGGTGAAGCGAACTTCTCCGACCACGGCGCCAATCGCCTGGGTGCTTCCGCGCTGATGCAGGGACTCGCGGACGGCTACTTCGTCGTGCCGTACTCGATCGCGAATTACCTGGGCGGCGAGAAACTCCCTCCGGTGTCGACGGATCATGACGCCTGCAAGGCGGCACTGGCCGACGTCAAAGGACGCGTGCAGAAGTTTCTCTCGATCAAGGGCAAGCAGACGGCGGATTCGTTCCACCGTCGCCTCGGCAAGATCATGTGGGACGAGTGCGGCATGGCCCGCAATCGTGCCGGCCTGACGAAGGCGATTGCCGACATCCAGAAGCTTCGCGAGGAGTTCTGGTCGGATCTCTTTGTTCCGGGCACGGGCGAGGAGCTCAACCAGGAGCTCGAGAAGGCCGGCCGCGTAGCCGACTTCCTCGAACTCGGAGAACTCATGTGCCGCGACGCCCTCGAGCGCGAAGAGTCGTGCGGCGGGCATTTCCGCGAGGAGTACCAGACGCCGGAAGGCGAGGCCCTCCGCAACGACGAGAAGTTCACGCACGTGGCCGCCTGGGAATACCAGGGCGACGGCAAGACGCCTGCTCGCCACCAGGAAGAGCTGAAGTTCGACTACATCCACCTCGCCCAGCGAAGCTACAAGTAACCAGAGCAGCACCAAGTAAAGCGGAGACTGACATGACCACCTCCAAGCAAATGACCCTGAAACTGAAAGTCTGGCGCCAGAAGAACGCAAAGGACCAGGGACGCTTCGTTGACTATACGGTCGAAGGCGTGAACCAGGCGGCTTCGTTCCTCGAGATGCTCGACGTCCTGAATGAGCAGCTGATCCGCAAGGGCGAAGAGCCGGTGGCCTTCGACCATGACTGCCGCGAAGGCATCTGCGGCTCGTGCGCCATGATGATCAACGGCTGCGCCCACGGCGACATGCCTCGCACCACCGCCTGCCAGCTGCACCTGCGCCACTTCAATGATGGCGACACCATCGTGATCGAACCGTGGCGCGCGCGTGCCTTCCCGATCATCAAGGATCTCGTGGTGGATCGTTCTGCGTTCGACCGCATCATTTCCGCGGGGGGTTACGTGTCGACGAACGTCGGCAATGCTCCTGAAGCGAACTCCATTCCGGTTCCGCAGCAGGATGCCGAGGCCGCGATGGATGCCGCCGCCTGCATTGGTTGTGGCGCCTGTGTCGCCCAGTGCAAGAACGCCTCGGCCATGCTCTTTGTCAGCGCCAAGGTCAGCCAGATGGCCCACCTGCCGCAGGGCCAGCCCGAGCGCGCTCGTCGTGCCCGCAACATGGTGGCCCAGATGGACAAGGAGAAGTTCGGTGCCTGCTCGAACACGGGTGCCTGCGAAGCTGCATGTCCGAAGGGCATCAAGCTCACGAACATCGCTCTCCTGAACCGAGAGCTGGCTCGCGCGCAGGTCAAGTCCTGAGATGGAACGTTTTGCGCGAGTGGCCGCTGAAGCCCTGGGGCGTGCCCTGGAGATGCCGCTGACGGCGGCCGATCTCGAGACGCCGCCGGATCCGACGATGGGGGATTTCGGGTATCCCTGCTTCAAGCTCGCCAAGCAGTTCCGCAAGGGACCGCCGCAGGTGGCTGCCGAGATCGCTTCGAAGGTGGTCGGACTGCCTGCCGAGATTTCGGTTCGCGCTGTCGGTCCATACGTGAACTTCATCGTTCGTCCGGATGCGATCGCTTCGGCGCTGCTCTCGGACATCCTCGCAGGATCGGGACTGGGCACTTATGGCTCGCTTCCGCCGAAGACGCGCGGCAAGTGGGTGCTCGAGTACTCGAGCCCGAACGTCGCGAAGCCCTTCAACATCTACCACCTCCGCACCACGATTCTCGGGGCGGTGCTCGATCGCATCGGTCGCTTTCGCGGCTTTGATGTCGTGTCGATCAATCACCTCGGTGACTGGGGCACGCAGTACGGCAAGCTCGCGATTGCATTTCGCGAGTACGGCCAGGATCTGCCTTCAGAGCCCTCGATCGATGATCTGGTGTCGATCTACGTCAAGTTCCACAAGGCCGTGGAGGCGAATCCCGCGCTTGAAGACGAGGCTCGCCAGGCCTTCCTGAAGCTCGAGCAGGGTGATGCGGCGATGACCGCGCTCTGGAAGAAGTGCGTGGACATTTCGCTGCGCGAGTTTGATCGGCTGTATGCACGACTCGGCGTGAAGTTCGACCACATCTGGGGCGAGAGCCACTATACCCAGTTCCTCGCGCCCATGATTGCCGACCTGAAGAAGCGCGGCATCCTCGTCGAGAGCGAAGGGGCCTGGGTGGTTCCGGTCACCGATCGCGACGGCAAGGAGCTGCCTCCGTGCATCCTTGAGAAATCGGACGGCGCCACGATCTACGCCACGCGCGATGTGGCGGCGGCGAAATATCGTCAGGAGAAGTTTGCGTTTGATCGCATGAGCTACATCGTCGGCGGCGAACAGCGCCTGCATTTCCAGCAGGTCTTCGGCGTCCTTCGCAAGATGGGCTTCGAGTGGGAGTCCAAGTGCGAGCACGTGCCCACGGGCCTGTATCGCTTCAAGGACGCGAAGATGAGCACCCGCAAGGGCAACTTCGTCACGCTGGAAGACGTCCTGGAGCTCGCGCGCGACCGCGTGAAGGAAATCCTCGCTGCGCGCGAGGGCATGAACCTGTCGGCTTCCGAGATGGAAGCGATGGTCGAAGCCATCGGTGTCTGCGCCGTGTTCTTCCATGACCTTCATTCGGATCCCGCCCGCGATCTCGAGTTCGATGTCGAGCGGGTCGTCGATTTCGAAGGCGAGACCGGACCGTACCTGCAGTACGCGCACACGCGCTGCGTGAGCATCCTGCGCAAGGCGCGCGAAAGCGGCGAGCTTTCCGGAGACGTGGTGTTCAACGCCCAGCTCTTGGCCGGAGCAGCGGAAGGTTCCGCGTCCGACGGAGGAGTAGAAGGGCCCGCGCCCTTCCAGAAGGCAGAGGAGATCGCGCTGCTCAAGACCTTGGGGCAGTTTCCGCTGCACCTCGAGCGGACGCTGACGTTCGCCAAGGCCAGCCAGCTTGCGCATTACCTGATCGACGTCACGAAGGCCTTCGGGTCGTTCTACCGCGAGTGCCATGTCCTGGGGCAGGGGCCTGCGGTCACCGGCTCGCGCCTGATGCTCGTCGAAGCCACGCGCCGGATCCTCGCCCAGGGGCTGGGTCTGCTGGGCATCCCGCTTCCGGAGCGGATGTAAAAAAAACGGTATCCGGTACCTTTTGGCAGCTCGGTGCGTCATGGAGTCGGAAAGGCAGATGATCGCAAACCTCCGCTGGGTCATGGAGAGCCCCGGCCTTCTCGCGGAAAGTGCGGGCCCAGTGGTCACGGATGCGGAATGCGAGCGCTTTTCGGAGCTCGCCGCCTCGAGGTCGGTGCACCTTCTGTCGGATCCGGACGCCCTGGAAACGTTTCTCCTCGAGCATCGCAAGTCTGGTCGCCTCGGCAATCTTTTCGAATCGCTGCTGCAGTTCTGGCTGGAGGAGCTGCTCGCGGTTCGCGAAGTGGCGGCAGGTGTGGCGATTCGCGAGGGCGGCGCCACACGGGGAGAGCTCGATTTCGTGTTTCGGTGGCCGGAGGGGGGCGTCGAGCACTGGGAAGCTGCCGTCAAATTCTTCATGTGCGTTGTTCCGACGTCGGAGCTCGCTGTTCGTGCGGAATCGTTCGTGGGCCAGGCGCTCGTGGATCGTCTCGATCGGAAGCTCGAGCTTTCTTTAAAAAAACAGCTGCCGCTCGCAAGCCACCCGCGTGCACGCGAAATTCTGGCCGAGCGGGGCTTCGCTGGCTCGATTCGTTCGCGCCTATTCTTCAAGGGAAGGCTTTTTTATCCGCTCGCGTGGGAGTGGCGGCATGTCGCCGCTCCGCCCGAGGTGTCTCCGCGCCACGAGCGCGGGTGGTGGATTTCCTGGGAAGGCGTGTCTTCGCTCGAGCAGCTGATAGAAGCTGATCGGCGGGCCTTCGGGACGCCGTGCCCGCGAGCCTGGGTGCTGCTCGGCAAGGAACGTTGGATGGGGCGCGTGAGCGAGCCTTCGGAATCGCTCGAGCTTCTGGATGACCAGCAGCTTCGGAATCGGCTCGATCACCATTTTCAGGCGAGCACGAATGCCGTCCAAATCGCTCGTGTGGAGAAGCTCGAGGATGGCTCGTGGCAGGAGCCGGAGTTCACCCAGGGACTGGGACGCGGAATGATCCTGATTTCCGGATGGCCGCAGGAACGGAGGCAGGAATGTGGAACACGCTGAAGATCATCATGGGTCTTGCGGCAGGTATCGCCGTGATGGCGTTGATGGCGAAGCCGCCGGTTTCTGACTCTACCGAGGAGACGGTCGTCGATGAGGGAGCAGAACCTCGCGGCGAAGTTTTCGGTTCAGTGCTGTCTCGCGCAATGGACTTGAAGGAAGGTGACCTGCGATCAGCGGCTGAGCAGTCGGGCGAAACTCCTGAAGCGCTTCGAAAGTTTTCTGCCGCGATGGACGAGCGCATGAATCAAGTGTGGAAGGATCCTGCCGTCCATGAGCCTGCTTTCGTGGAGCTGTTGGATTGTGTGCGAGATCGTCGGCTGGCATCTCCGATTCGCGCGCTCTGTGCTGCCCATGCCAAGCGCCTTGCCTTGAATGACCCTCAGAAGTTCCAAGAGCGCTTCGATCAGCTGGAGAAGACCGTTGATCCTGAAATTCGAGAGTTTCTGGGGCAGGTCCGGCACGCGCGCTAGTCTGATCCATCCATGAGACTAGCGCGCCTGCCGAAACTTACCTGTAGGTGCAGTTGAGAACCTGTGCCTCGACGCCCGCATAGAAGGGGTCGGCCATCAGGGCTTCCAATTCGTCCTGAGTTTCATATCCGTACCGAATGCTCTGCTGTCCGAGCTTGGGCTGCCAGACATCGTTCTGCCAGTGGTGTCCGAGATAGTTGCTGGAGTACGTATTCAAGGTCAGTTCGGCACCATCCATGCTCAGCTCCACCGAGCGCTCGATGGGAACCTGACCCACGCGACATCCGAGCGACGTCAAACCCGAGCAGGAGCCGCTACGCTGAAGAAGGAGCATTCTCCCTCGTTTGCGCTTCAGTGTTGTCTCAGAGACGGTCCAGGTAAAGGCGTCGTCTGGATTGACCTGACGCCCCCGATTGATTCGGTCGAAGGTGATCTGACGCTCCGGAAACTGGAGCTCCAAGGATTCCGAGCCGCTCGCGACCACGACGTGTTCGGGACAAAGCGGGGAGTTCGTGAGCACACCCTCGAGCTTTCCGCTTGGAAGTGGCGCCGCACCGACGGCCGCACTGGCGATGGTGGGGAGGATCGAGAAGGCGAGGAAAAGGCGAATCGTGGAATTCATGGTTTGTTCTCCTGAGGCGGCTTATAAAGCCCGGTAGTTCGAGAGAACAGAATCACGGCTGACGATTCGCGCTGGAATCCGTCAGTCCTGACGCGAGCGGATTTGAATCGAATCCGAGAATCCTGGCCATCGAGGAAGCTCGATCGACTGATCGAGCTGGAATTCGCGCTCGAGCCGATCATGAAATGCAGACGACCCAGTCCGTCCCCGCCATTCTCCGATGTAGATCACGTGTTTTCCGGTGAAATGCATCAGTGCCTGCTCCGCCATGGGCTCGTCGAGGGGCGGCCAAACAAGCAGGAGTGTTCTTTCGGATAGATCCGGCAGTTCGCTCAACATCTCTGGGGTGCCGTACTCGACCTCGCTCCAGTGCGGACCGGCCCCCGGGTTGGCATCCCAGCAGTTGATCCGGGCTCCTGCCTGTCGCAAGAGCCATCCCCAATACCCGGTGCCTGCGCCCAGCTCGAGGAGTGGCGAAAGGGCGGCGATCTTCTCGATGGCCTCAGGCGTAGGAATCGCCCACGAGTAGGCCCAGATCAGTTTCTTGCGTGAGGCCTCGAGACTTTCCGGATCGATCTTCGATGAGAACAGCGTGCGCGTGAGCTCAAAGTAGGGGTTCAGGATGGGCAGCATGGACCCAGTGTACTGCGTGAACACTGGTGACGAAAGGAGACCGGGGCCAAAACGCCGAAACGGGGTTTTTGAGGAGTGGTGTCGCAACCACTGGAAAGTGTGGTGGAATTTGAATATTCTATCATGGCCCCCGACTTGCTCTGCGCAGACTCCGGATACCAACAATTCGGGGAGATGAAGAAATGGGGCTCTATTCAGAGAATCGTTCAGTGTTGCGCTGGGGGGCGGCGCTGTCCGTTCTCGTGCTGGCAGGATGTGATTACACCTCCATGATGGATCGGTACGTCGGACTCCGGGCGCCACTTCAGGTGAGTCGCGAGCGCAGCGGACAGGTGGTGGGTCATGGATCGGTTCGCTTCACGAGAGTGCGCCACTTCAAGAGGCTGGTGCGCGTTTGCGACAGTCAGGTCTGCGGGCATCAGTATGAAACTCAGTGCTCGTCGAGACGAGTGTGTTCGCCCTTTGGCCTGCTGGACGAAGTGGCACTGACCTCGGAGACGCTTCTGGAGCGCGGCAGGGGCCGCGATCGAGATCGGGGTCGCGATGACGATCGCCGAGGTGGCGGCGGGCGTGACCGAGATGATGATCGCCGAGGAGGCGGACGCAGTGACTCTCCTCGTGGGGGTGGGCGCGATCACGATCATCGCGGTGGCGGACGCGGCCACGGACACGGACACGGACACCATCGTCCCGATCCCTGGCCGCGCGAGAGTTGCTGGACGGAGCAGGATTGCGAGCAGGTGCTCGTTCCGGTCTACTGCGAGGTCAACTGCCGCAACGAAGAGGTCGACGCGACGGAGACCCTGCCGTTTCAATCGCCAGTCAGCGTGATTTTCGAAGGTATTCCGGCAGCCGATGCCGGAAAAATCAGCTCTGCAGCCCTGGGCATCGAAACCAGCGATGCCTTCCAGGTGGCCGTCCAGAATCCTGCGGTACGTCCGAAGGAGTTGCGTGCGATCTTCGACTCGTTCAAGACCACCGATCAGATGCTGGTGACCGTCTATGCCAAGGGATATCTCCTGAAGGGCGAACCTCAGCTGGAGATTTCCGACACCTTCAAGCCCGGCGACCCGATCGTGATTCGTGTCCAGATGCAGAAAGTCGGAAAGGGCTCCATGGCTTCAGCCATCGCAACAGATAAGAAGCTGCCGCTACTGCGTGCGGATCTTCCGAAGGAGTAAGTAAGGCGGCCTGAGGCTTTGCGATTGGACTCAGGCTGAACCCGGGCGGCTTGCCCAACTCGAGTAGGGCGAGAAAAGCTGGGATGGGGAGGGTTGCCGTGGTGGTGCACGCCAAGGCAGCCCTCCCTCTTTTTTCTATGCGTCGTCGCCTGAAATTGAGGACCTCAGACAGCCCGGAACCACCATCGAGTTCTGGTCATAAAGGCTCGGATCGTTCCGAACCTCTTCCCAGTCTTCGAGCAGGCCACTCATCTTGTTGCGTACTTCTGCAGCCACATCCGAGGCCAGATATTCCAGGGGACAAACGAAGTCTCCACCGCGTTTGAGCTGAAGTTCCACGCGGCCAATTCCGTCGGCAGGGTACCAGACTCCCGGCTTTCCAATCACCTGGCCGGCGACGACGCGGTCTCCCGCCGAGACCTGAAGCTCGGTGACATGATCGATCTCGACGCTGAACTCGCTGAGCGCCGAGTGAGCAATGCTCACGACGTAGTCATCTTCGCCTGAATTCTTCTCGATCGAGGCAATCACGCCATCTACAGGCGACAGCACGTTTGCGGTCGATGACACCCGAAACTCGAGGTTGGGAATGAGCTTCTGTCCGCCTGACGAGGCCTGAACCGAGGCTCCAAAGACGATCGGCAGGTGGTTTCCAGAGGCAGTGAATTTGAAGGCCCCTGCCGTGGTGGCAGTGCAGGGATTTCCGCACGGCTGAATGTCGACCGTGAGGTTTCGAAGCACCGGAGCCATTCCGATATTCAGGCCCGTGCCGCAGCTCTGCAGGAAAAGTGCGGCGGCCATGACGATCGCCACGCGTTGAAACGACATCATAGGCGAAAGCTCCCGCCAATTCGGTATTCGGTGACATGATCTGCGGCCAGCCATCGGCGATAGCCGATCCACGCTCCGTCAAAGATCAAGAAGGGTCGATCCAGAAGCAGGTTTGCGCCCAGGGCACCGGACGAGCTCATGAGCCGACCTGTGAGCGAGCTTCCTTCGAGGGGAGCCAGCACGCCAACGGCCTGGGCCTCGATGCGAATCATGCTACCGACAGGGAGGGCGAGCGACACCCCGAGGTCGACGGTGGGGATGAGGCTGCCGGCGGAATTCTTCAGGAGCTGAGCCCCGATCACTCCGCCTGCAGCAAAAGAGCCGAGGCCAAAAAGATGCGGATTCCAGGACAAGCCACCGGAGCGGAGCTCTCCGCCGGATTTCTGCGACGCCTGAAAGGCATACGCCCGAAACGCAGGAGGAGACGCCTCCGCCGATAAGGCGGAACAGAGAAGAAAGGCTACCGCAACTATCCATCGCTTCCGTGCGATCATCTGGAAAGTTTTTGCGCCCGCGACAGTCAAAAGTAATTCATGTCGCTACCGTGTCGGGACAAGCCCTTCATCCACTTCAGGAACTGTGGCTTCCTCGAGCGTCAGAATCCTGCGTCCGGCGCTGCCCTCCTTGCGGATCGGGCATTCCAGCACCGTGCAGCGGCTGCAGTACGCCTGATGGCAGGGGTCGACGTGCGAGTGAAATTCACCCTCCATCCCCAGGCGCTTCAGTACATTCCGGCCGTAATCCTCCACCAGGCTGTGAGCCTGCTTGATCGGCAGGTACTCCGGAATCACCAGGTGCACGTCCACATGCGTGTGGCGCCCGGAGCGAAGAGTCCTGAGCCCATGCAGGGTGATGATTTCTGCGGGGCGATCGTGGTTGAACTCCGTCACGAGCGCATTCAGCGTCTGCGGATCCTCGAGGTCAAGGAGAGCTCCTGAGGCGCGCTTGACGAGCAGAAAGCCCGTTCGGAGAAGCCAGAAGCCCATCACGATGGCAATGGCGGAGTCGAGCCAGCGCAGTCCGGTCATCCAGACCACGCCGACGCCGACGATCAGCCCGAGCGTCGTGTAGAAATCCGAAAGGACGTGCTGCCCATCGGCCTCGAGAGCTGCCGACTTCAGGGTTCGTCCACGCGAAATCAGGTACCAGCCGAGCGCACCATTCAATAGCCCCGAGACGAGCGTGATCGCGAGTCCGAGATCGAGGCTCTTCAGTGGCTGATACGAGATCCAGGAAAGTGCTCCCTCATAGATGATGAGGATGGCAGCCAGAGAAATCAGTCCGCCTTCGAACGCGGCCGAGAAGTGCTCGATCTTGCCATGTCCGTAAGGGTGGTCTTTATCGATGGGTTGCTCGGCAAAAAGGATCGCGCCGAGGGCAAATGCCGCGGCAACCACATTGACCACGCCCTCGTAGGCGTCGGATTTGAGCGCTGCCGATCCGGTCATCCGGTAGGCCGTGAACTTGAGGATCAGGATTCCGGATCCGGCCAGAATGGAGATGAAGGTGGCGCGAAGCCGAGGATTCCTCAATGCGTTCATGCACTCCAGACTAAGCGAGGAGCGTGCTCGAGTTCCAATGATTTCACCCCTTGCTCTGAATTCCCTCGGCCGCGAGATGTTTCCGGATCAGCTCTCGCTTGTCGCCCTGGATCTCAATGACTCCGTCGCGACCACTCATCAGGTAGGTTCCACCTGCGCCGCACTTTTTCTTCAGCGTCGTCGTCAGCTGCTTCAGGAAAAGTTCGTTTTTGGGAAGCCTGTCGATGACCGTCACGGTTTTTCCGCCGCGCGCCTGCTTTTCGATCCGCAGGATGGCCACGAATTTCGCCGCCTTCACGTCCACTTCCGGCTCGCATGTGCACTCACTCAGTACTTCGCGGCAGCGTGGGCACCTCTGGTTGAGGGCGGGATCGGTGGAGTAGACGAGTCGAGTGTCCTTGCTCATGAATCAGATCATCTCCGGAAGTTTCTTGGCCACAAAGTCAAAGAAGGCCCGGTTCTTTCGTTCGACGGTCTCATGATCCCGCCGCTCAGCGCCTTGAGGCTCCGTACAGGAGCGTTCCTCCGATGACCGCAATCGGAAACAGAAAGGCCGACAGGAACGGAACCGCGAATCCCGGCAGGAGAATCAGTCCGAAGCCGAGGCAGAGCGGAAGGTTTCGAAGGACGGCCATCAGCGACAGCGCGACACCCTCATCACGCCGAGTCTGCGGATATCCCAGAAATTGAAAAGCGATTCCAAGGGCGATCACTGCAGGTCCGAGCACGCCAAGCAGCGGAACGGACGCCAGCACCATTCCGAGGATGCTGATGGCGAAGGACACCAGCGTCTTTGCCGCGTCCATCCGAAAGCGGCGCCACTGGGCGCGGGAAAACCACGACAGGTCGGAGGTTGACGGCGAAAGTCTGGGTTCGACCAGCGGCTCGGTCAGCTCCGACAGCCAATCTGCAAACGGAATCGCGAGGAAGGCGGCGCCCCAGACGAGGAGCAGGGCGCCGGCCACCCAGGACAAGAAAGCGAAGGTCCATTCGAGAGCCTGCGCGAGGAAGCCGCCGATCGCGATGCCGAGAGACGTGGCCGCCCAGCCGAGGAGCATGAGCGAAGCCTGCGACGCCTGCTGGATCAGGAAATAGGAGAGGGCGCCGGCAAGGGCCCACGGAATCAGGCATGCCAGCAGCAGGCGAGGAGTCGTGAGCGCAAGCCGTGCCGCACGAAACGGAATGCCGAGGCCGACGAGAAATGCGTTCACGATGCATCACCCGAGACCAGCTTCAGGCCGATGATGGAGAGGATCAGCGTGCTCAAGAAAAAGATTCGCGACAGTGATGCTGGATCCTTGAAAAACACCATTCCGACGATTGCGGTTCCAAAGGCGCCGATTCCGGTCCAGACGGCATAGGCCGTGCCGAGCGGAATGGTCCGGACCGCCATCGACAGCGCCGCGAAGCTCAGGGCCGCAGTGATCACGAAAAGCACCACGTAAACAGGGCGCGAAAACCCATCCGAAAGCTTCAGAAACGAAGTGAATCCCACCTCAAAGCATCCCGCCACGAACAATGCAGTCCATCCGCTCAGCATGACGAGAAGCATACCAGAGCAGGTGGTGGGGCGCCTTCCGTGATCGGTGCCGAAATTTTGACGGAGAAATTTCAGCGATTTCTAAAGCCCGGGGCTCCTGCGGCCGATGCGCCACATGAAGAGGGTGCAACCTGTGTCCGGACCATTTCAGAAGCTGAAGGAAAACAAGAAGGCCGTCGCGGTGGCGGCAGTCGCCCTGGTGATGGTGGGCGGCGGTGGGCTGTTTTTCTTCAAGATCAAGAAGGCGCCGCCCGAGCATCATGCTGACGAGGTCGTTCCCGAGCAGCTGCACGGTGAAAAATCGACGGACGAAGCTGCGACGCCAGAGCATCACGCCGAGGCCAAGTCGGAGCATCACGCCGAGGCCAAGTCGGGGCATCACGCCGAGGCCAAGTCGGAACATCACGCCGAGGCCAAGTCGGAACATCACGCCGAGGCGCATCCTGCCGTGGTGAAGCACTCGACCGGATTCTTCAGCCGCTTCTGGCACGCCTTGGAGAATGTTCAGGCCACCGTTCACGAGATCCGCAGGCTGGATCTCGAAAATCAGAGGCTGAAACTGGAAAACGCGCAGCTCCGGCTGCGACTCGAAAGTTCCACATTCGAAACCAGCGTGGCACGATCGAAGGAGCTGACCGAGGCTTACGCAGCCGAAACAGAAAAGTCCGCTGGCAGCAGGGTAGGCCGCACTCTGGCGAGCATCACGTACCAGCCGCCCACGCATCTGCTGCCTCGACAACTTCATGCGCTCGGCGTCAGCCAGTTTCGTGCGCAGGAGTATGACAAGTCCGCAAAGATCTTCACGCTTCTCTCGGAACTCTCGAAGGACGATACCTACAAGACCCCATCGCATTGGCTGCTCACCGGGGTCACCTGGTACCGGCTGAGGAACTGGGACATGGCCGATGTCTATTTCGACCAGGTCCTGTCGCGTTCGGCAGAGCACCCCAGCGAAGGCGAGTTGAAGTATTTGGCGCAGGCTCGGCTCTGGAAGGCCCTGAGTGCGCAGCAGCGGGGCCAGAAGGCCCGTGCCCAGTCGTGGATGAAGGAGCTGGTGGAGCACCACCCGCGCTCGCCTGAAGCCCGCTGGATCAACACCCATCATGAAGCAGGAGGCCCCAGTGTCCGCGTGCCGGCGTCGCATCACTAAACAGGTGGGATCCCTCGTTCTCGCGGTCGGCGGGATTTTTTCCGCCAGCTCGCATGCCGAACCTGCGGCCGCCACCGTGGCGCAGGCACAGGCACCCTGTGCCGTCGTCGAGAAGTTTGCGGGCGAGGCTTTCGTCCTCGATTCCTCGCGTTCGCACGTGGATGACGTCCGCGAGAAGCGCGCAGTTCCGTGTGAAGGATGGATTTCGACCGGCGATGCGTGGGTCGAACTTCGTCACCGCGCAGGCCATCTCATTCGAGTGAGTCGGAATTCATTCGTCCAGCTCCAGACCGGAGAGTCGGATGTCAGCCTGATTCGCGGGGTGATCCACGCCCAGGCATTTGGTGATTCGCATCCGCTCGTCGCGCTGACTCCCAACGGACGCGCCCGGCTCAAGCTCGGATCCGCCCTGGCGATCTATGATCCGGAAAAGCAGAAGACCCAATGGGTCGTGCTCGATCGGGTCGGCAGCCTCGAAAATCGCTTCGAGAAGGATGCGGCCGTCACCGTCCACGAAGGAGAGTCGAGCATCCTCGATCTTTCCAGGCCCCGAGTCGTTCCACAGCCGCCCAAGGCGATTACCATCGCTTCGCTCAAGCCGATGCTCAAGGATCTCGCAATTCCGGAAAAGAAATTCAATCGCGCGATCCGCGTGGCGCTGGAGCGACAGCGCCGGGTGTTTCCGTCGCAGATGGATTCAGGCCATGAACTCTCTTCTGTCCAGAGGGCTCCGGCGTCGGGCGAGGAAGTGGACGGCGATTATCGCCGCCACCCACGAGACGGCGATTCCGTTCGTGCCGTGAAGGCGTTTCGGAGCAGGATCCTGCAGGGCACCGAAGGCATTGGCGCGAAATCTTTGGATCTCGCTGCTGCCGAGGCGCTGGAACGGAAGCTCGTGCAGCAGGCAGATCTCGAGCGCGAGCGCAGGCGAGAGAATCTTTTGAAGGAGCTGGGAAGGATTCCCGCTTCGTATTGAGCATGAACACTCAAGGTGGAGTGCATGAAAGTGACACGGATGATCGCAAGGATAGTCTTATTTTTTCTGGTTGCAGCTTCAGGCCTGTCGTCGCCTGATGCGCATGCCGATCGATTCGAAGTCTCGGCGGGGTTCTCGTTCAACCGAACCAACTTCAGCCCGGGAAACTACAGCTGGACGCGTCGCCTCGGTGGCAGCATCGGGTTCAAGTTCAGCGCACTCAGCAGCATTGAGTTTGCGTTGCAGGATGTCTATGACCGAACCAAGATCGCCAATTTCGAAGACACCTACTTTCGTGACCAGATCTACAGCGTGAACTGGATCCAGAATCTTTTCACTTTTGCCTCGATCCAGCCCTATTTCAAGGTGGGCGCCGGCCAGCTCAACCGAGAAGCGGGCGGCGAGTACGCCAATGGCGCGTCCCCGAACCCTCGAACCGATTCGGTGACTGCAGTCATCGGCGCAGGTACGAGGATCTACGTGACGAGAGGCTTTGGAATCCGGATCGAAGCCATGAGCTACTTGACCGGTGGAGCGATCTCCACCTACAAGGACAACGTCGGTTTTACCGTCGGTGCGAGCCTTGGGTTTTAAGAAACTGAAGATTTTCCTCATTCCTGCAGTCATTTCACTCTCGGCCTGCTCCACGCCACGAGGCGGAGGGATCGGGCCGGGATATTTTTTACAGGCGGCACTGGGCCAGCTCCAGATCAGCAGCAGGGCGCGGCCCATTTCCGAGGTGCTTGGCGACGGGCGCATCAATCCTGGCACCCAGAAGGCGCTCGAGGCTGTTTCTCGCATCAAGGCGTTCGGCGAATCGCAGGGCCTGAGCGCCACCCGAAACTACGAAGAGTATTCCGACCTGAAGCGGCCTGCAGCCGTTTGGGTGGTAAGTGCGTGTGAACCGCTCCGATTTGAAGTCCAGCGCTGGAGCTTTCCGATCGTCGGCGGCTTCAGCTATCTCGGATGGTTTGATCGTTCCGATGGCGAGGGCTTTCGCGACCGGCTGGCCGCGCACGGGTACGACGCCGACGTTCGTCCGGCACGAGCGTACTCGACGCTGGGCTGGTTCCGCGATCCGCTGCTTTCGACGATGATTCCTGGCGAAAAGGATTTTGGCGACCTCGTCGAAGTGGTCCTGCACGAGTCGGTGCATGCCACTCTGCACCTCGATGACCAGAGCACGCTCAATGAGAGCCTGGCACAGTTTCTCGGAGAGAAGCTGGCAGCTCGCTATCTCGAGCAGGAGCATGGGGGTAGAACAGGACTACTGGTGTCCTACCAGGAGTCGTTGCTGAAGGAAAAAGCGAGGACCGATCGACTTCGCGCCGGTTATCGCGAGCTCGATGCCCTCTATCGATCCGGGCGCCCGGATTCAGAAAAAAAGCGGGAGAAGGGTCGAATTCTGGCGCGCCTTCGACAGGAGCTGCAATGGCCAGAAGGCAGAACTCTCAACAACGCGACGCTCGCGCAGTTCTCCACCTATGCATCCAGCCCTGAGGCCTTCGAGGCGCTCTGGGCTTCATGCGGAAAGTCAGCGGGACGCATGATGGATGCCGTCCGTGAGTGGGGAAGGTCGAACGAGCACGTTCTCTCCGGGCGTGAACTCCAGCCCGAGGAGCTGGAGTCCGCGCTCAGTACGATGAAAACTCGGTGCCGTTGACCTTGACCTGCATCCTGCCGTTCACGGTGTGGGTCTTGTAGACTGTCTTCACCGGACAGAAGAGCGCTTCATTCTGATAGCCGTACTGGTAGACCGTGTATGGCGAAGAGTTCACCCAGCGCGCCCACGAGCAGTAGAAGTCGTAATAAACCTTCTTCACCTGGATGTTCACTGAATTGTGTCCAGAGCCCAAGCGATCCGAAAAATTCAGGTCGGCATAGGTCGGGGCTCCCGGGCAGTTCGGCGAACCGCCGGCAACCGTGCTGAGCACGCCGGTGCTGAGGGTTTTTCCGAGCGCGGTCACTTCATACTGCACGCAGGAGTAGTTACCGCTGAAATTAGAGTAGCTCGAAGCGCTGATCTGCCCTGCAGACTTCGCCGAGATGCGCACGATGAGCAGGTTGTCCGTATCCACCGCGGCGGAAGTGAAAGTCGGATTGGATCCGCCTTCACCCGTGACATTGAAATCATAGCTGTAGGCTGGAATGGCCGGGTTGACGATGACGCCTCCGCCTCCGGTTCCCGGATCGGTCCAGCCGCCGCCCCAGTCCGGCGTGCCCGTCGGATACACGTAGGGGGTTCCGCCAGTTCCGCCGCCGGAGTTTCCCGAATTGTCCGTATTGACCGTGCGATAAGCCTCGCCACCGCATCCCGATGCCAGAAGCATCAGGCCTAGGGCGCTCCACGAAGCGACGGTTTTACGTTCGAAGGTCTTCATAACTTCCTCGTCTCTCCCGGGCTATGGTGCAACCCCGGGGCCAAGCCCGCCGTTCTTCGGCAGGGTCGTGCATGAACGAGCCAAGTTGCCGTTTCTCAAGGCTTAAACAAGCCTGTTTCTGAGCGGATTTCGGGGCAGGAGGGCTTCGAGGCGGCAGGCACCGTGAAATGAGCCTGCGACACCTGTCAAAAGTTTTGTCAGTTTTACAGGCCTTCCGTATGCTGGAATTCAGGCGGAATCCGCGGATGCGAGTCGAAGATCTACGATCACTCTCCCAGATTGGTCAGGCCCTGTGGGTCGACCCCGTCCTGTCGCGACAGCGGACCGCCGAAACGCTCCAGGCAGTCGGACTGCTCCAGCTTGCCGATGAACGTATCGTCGAGCGCGCGAGCAGCGCACTCCTGGCTCGGGCGCGCAGTGAGCGCGAGCTCATTGCTCCCGCGCTGCTCTCCGATCCGTTTTTCAGGCTGCTTCCGGAAGAACGCCTCCTGCTCGTTGCCCTCCACCAGGAACGGTGGAGCTATCGTCGCATGGCGCGCGTGATGAACTGGGCAGAGGATGAAGTGGCCACACGAGCCTGGAAGCTGAGGGTTCACCTGGCTTCGCAGCGGGTGGACCCGCGAAAACCGCTGGCATCCCTCGGGGCTGTGGGCGCACCAACGAGAAAGGCAAGCTGTCCGGAGTTTGATCCGTTGAATCCCTGGACCCAGCGGTTTTTCGACGAGGAGCACGCGCCTCGCGAGCGCCTGTTCATCCAGAACCATCTCATGGCCTGCGATGATTGCAGGAGTGCGCTGGGTCGCTGTCGCGATCTGTATTATCTGGTGGAATCGATGATTCCGCGTGCACCCGAAAATGGATCTGCCGACATGGCCCAGCTTCAGCGTCTCCAGCGAGAGTTCCAGAAAATCCAGGGACTGGTTCGTTCCGAAGTTTCCTGGCGACAGGCGCTCGGACTTTACCTGCGCAGGACCGACTCGCAGCTCCTGATCGCAGGCGTGCTCACCTGGATTGCCTGGAAGCTCCTCGCCTGATCACTGGAGCCGTCGTGGTGGAGCCAGGCGCATCAGCGAGTGCTCATCCACATTCACCGTAAAGCTCCAGAGCGTGCGCACCTTGCGATCATTCATGACCAGTTCGCGCGGAGGATTTGGAAATTTTCTGATCTTCTCCGCCGAGGCGATCACCACTTCGTTCAGGCGCTCGACCGGTGATCGTTCGCGGAATTCCACTCCGATCAGGTTTCCCTGCTCATCGAGCACCAGGTCGGCAACGACCGTGTAATCTCCGGGCGAAAGCGCGCGGGTGAAATTCGAATTTCTGACCAGATTCTGCCAGACGGGGGCAAGCGACCCGTACATCCGCGAGTAGAACGAGTAATGGATGCTCTGCACGGTGTTGAGCAGGTTCTCGGCACCCTCGGGCAGGCGCTCGTCGTTGAGTCGCTGGGCTTCACCCGGAACGCCTCGCGCAAAATGGGGCCGTGCCGTTCCTGCGCGCCCCGCGTCCCTCAGGGCCTCCTGGAGCGCGCGCGACTGCAGCTGCGAGAGGTCGGCTATTCCGCCGCCGCGGGCGCGTGTTTCCTTCTCGACCCTGTGGTTTCGGTCCGAAAAATAGCGGGCATCCTGCGGGGGCGGCGCATCCTGTGCCCTTCGATTCGGTTTCGAGAGCAGGAGTTTGCGGTTCAGAGAGTCGGTCAGCGGTTTCGCGGGCTCCATTTCGACCAGGAGCGGCGGTGGCGGGGCAAGGGCACGGGGCTGCCACAGGGTCACCACGCGGGCCATCCCGAAAAAAGTCACATGCAGCAGGAGTGCGGCCAAAACGGCCAGGGATCTCCGGTCCACCACTGTATCCAAGCCCGTCCGCCGGGTAAGCTCAAGCGGAATTGCCGAGCGCCCGAAACGACTTTGATGGATTCCCGCATGAGAGATCCGCAAATCCTGTTCCGAGGCCGGGGAGGCGACCCTGGACGCGCTGAGAAGCGCTGGTCCATCGTGGTCCAGGGGCCCCGGGCCGAGGAGGCGGGCAATTGGTTTCCGCGCGACGAGCTGGGTCAGGGTGAGTGGCTCTGGGTCTGGAAATGGTCGCCTCATTACGAGCCAGAGTTTGCCGGCACCGGAGAATGGGCCTTCAGCGGCCTGGCTCCCCGGCTTCAGCAGGACGGCAGCTGGATCTTCGAGGGTTCTGCCCCCGATCTCGCCTGGCTCATGCCCGACGGAGGACGGCTTTCGGTGCTTGAAGTGGATGCACGCGGAGTGCTTCGCGTCCTGGAGTCCACGGGCGAGGTGTCGCTCTTCGCCCTTCAGCGTTCAGCGCAGGCCAAGGGTGCGGGCAATCACGTCGTGAGCCGTGGAAAGGCCGTGGCTCATTCCTGGACCGCGGGAGAGAAACATCGTCTGGAACATCCCTCGTGGAGGAATCTACTGGGGAACGACGGACAGGCTCGTCCGCCCGCCGTCGGACTCCTGCCGGTTTACCTGCTTGCTGCTGAAATTCTCGCGGATCCTGAGGTCATGGCCGAGCAGGGCATCCGGCGAGTGGCTTCGCTGATCCTGTCGTGTCTCGGCGGAACCGAGTTCGAGGTTCGTCGTGCCGGACGACTGAGTTTGCGGGTGTCTCTGCCTGGATCGGTTGAGCCGGCTGCGCGTGAGCTGGAGGAAGTGGTCGTCGGGTCTTCGTTGATGTCCTGGTCCATGCGCGGGCCCGAGGTGTCGGCGCTTTCACAGGAGCTTCGAGAGCGGATCACCCGGATCCTGAAGAGCCTGGATGGATTCCCGTCCATTGAAGAAGCGGAACCAAAATCGCGGGGCTGAACCTTCCGAGCAGCGATCTCTCGCCAGGCGAGGCATCGAGCTCGACGAGGGTTTCACGCAGGCTCCTTCGTCCTTGTTCAAGGCCTGAAGACGCCCGCGTCTCGAGCAGCTCCGCCAGCGAGAGCAGCTGCGACCTCGTCGAGGTCGGGGCGTCTCGTGATTCGTGATGCTCGCGCAGGAGCTGCTGAACCTCGGGAGATCCCTCCGCAATGGATTCCGGCAGCAGGGTGTCCACGACCCTCGGGGTGTCCTGCGCTCGGGATTCCGATCTGCCCACTTCGTGGAGGAGTGCTGCGAGCGCCACGACCGGAGCTTCGATCGGCTCGTTGCCATGAAAGGAAAGCAGCAGCAGCACCGAGAGTGTGGCCACGCGAGGTGCGTGGTCGATCTCCGGAAATTGCTCGGCCAGAAGCAGGAGCGACTGCGCCACCCGCGATTCAGGAGAGTGGCAGGCGCCGAGGAGGTCGAGGAGCAGGGGGCGAGTCCGCCGGTAGGCCTCGTCCTGTTCGTCGGCAGTGCGGGCATCGAAAAGCGCGGCGAGAATCCGTCGGCTCTCCTCGGCCAGTCTTGACGCCTCGCGCGGATCGATCAGCAGTGGAATCAGGCGGGACGCCTCGGGGGTCCTGGCGAAGGATGCGCCGGAAAACTCACGCAGTTTCTCCTGGTCTTCGCCGCGAAGCCACGCTCCGGCGAGGCCGCGCCGTCGATAGCGTCGGGCATCGTCGGGAAGCAGCAGGTCTCCGGTGCTCTTCCACTTGATGCGGTGGCGATTGGCCTCGAAATACAGGTAGACGTCGAATGGAAGCGGGCGCCCTGAGGTGAGTGCCTCAAGTCGCACCGGAACGAATCCCGCCATGTCGTCGCTGCTTCGACTCATGCGGATTTCTTGGAGTCGTTTACCGCAGGACCGACTCCACCCGAGATGAGCTCTTCAATCCGAGCATCGCGTTCGGAGAGTTCGCGCTCGAGCCAGGCCACCCTGCGCAGTGCGCGATCCGCGAGCGTGGCTCTCTCGTCGACGCCGATGTTCTGGAGCGGAGGCAGGGGGCGCTCTCGTTCGGTGTTCTCCTGATCGCGGCGAGTGGGGATTTCAGAAACGAGGTTCATCGAAAGGGGCTCGATCCACAGATTGCGAAGTTCGCCGGGTCGATGCTGCGCGGGTGCGGATTTCAAGAGTCCGACGACGATTTCTACTTCAGTCATGTCCGAGATCGGATGGATCCGCAGGAAATCCGCGTGTTGCAGCAGGACCTGCCTGAAGTCCGAAGGAGACTCGCCACCGGGCTCGGGCCAGAAGTCCCTGAGGATCACCTTCGAGGTGTTGGCGTTCTGCTGGAAGCAGAGACGGATGGCGAGTACGTCGGAATCCATGCCGATCTCGAAGTATGCCCGTATTTTTCCGGCATGGATCTGCGTAAGCCAGTCTCCGCGCGCCAGCGCTCGCCCCTGTTCGAAGGCCAGATTCCACAGCGACAACGTGATCAGCTGGACGGCGGGAAGGCGCGCCCGCCAGGTTTCTGATCGGAGTGCAGGCAGCGTGATCAGCGAGTCGATCGTGGATCCCGGGGGGTGGCTTCCGACCCAGTCTTCGAAATACTTGATGGCGCGTGGATTCAGCAGGGGCTGGATGCCGGAGCGCAGCTTCTCATCGAGCAGTGCGCGGGCGAATCGCCATCTTTCGAGCTGGCTGGTGGATGCGAAGTCGAGAAGCAGGAGCCTGTGGAAGGGCGTGGTGGCGCCAATTTCATGGCGCTCGATCGGAGAGGCGAAGTAGCCGGCAACCGTCGGACCTGAAGTGCGCGTCAGTCCGTAAAATCCCTCCGCGCGCGTCCAGCCGAGATAGTGCTGCCAAGGAATCAGCACGAGCTGCGCAGGACGCTTGTCGAGGTGTTCGAGCAGCTGCGATTCCGTGGTTTTTGCCGGCAGGATCGTGAGCGGCCCAAGCGTCCGGAGCAGGGCCCAGGTCTTGTGGAGCGAGGCCTGTCGCTCACGCCCGAGAGACGGGTCGGGAATGACCACGATCGACGCTTTGGGATTGTAGTTGGCGCTGCGATTCACGCTGGATAAATCCTCGAATTCTTTTCGGCTTCGAGCATTCTCAGCTTGAGACATCGGACGGATGCCGTATCCTTGAAGGGCGATGCAACGCCCGGGAACCACTCTTCGTCATCGCGTTTTCACTTTCATCGGATTGCTGATCCTGCTTTGCGTCCTGGGATCGGCCTGGACGCTATTCCGCGTCGGCGGAGTGAGTCAGGCCATTGACGGCCTTCGTTCGGGGTGGATTCCGCTGGCGAAGTCTCTCGGACAGCTCTCCACGCAGGCCCAGGCCTACCAGCGCGAGCTGGAGCGCTCGCTCGGCTATTCGCAGTGGAGCTCTCTCCAGGGACGCACGGAAAGTGAGGCAAATCCGTTCCGGGATGCTGCTTCCACTCCGAATTTCGCCGTCCCACGCTGGATCGGCGAATCCATCCGTGAAGAGATCAAGCGGACACGCGCGCAGCTGGAGAAACTGCAGGCATCCGAACTTTCGGATGTTCGAGACCAGTTTGAAAAGGCGCTCCAGAAGCTGGAGCAGGGGCTGGATCGAGTTGAAGCCAGGAGCGATTCACTTTCATCGGCCCTGAATTCCGGCAGCATCCAGGACGCTTCGCAGGAATATCCGCGATGGAATCGCGACCTGGTGGCCTGGACCCAGGGCGCCGGTCGGATGGGCTCCGAATGGGATCGCCTCTCGCGCGAGGTTTTCCAGAAGACCCAGTCGCGAATCGATGTGCTGCGAACCGGCCTCCAGCTCTCGCTGCTGTCGATGGTGATGCTGTCGTTCGTGCTGCTCTGGTTTGCCGAGCGTGCGCTCGGACCGCTGAGCCGGCTCTCGCAGCTGGCGCGCGAGATCAAGCGTCGCGGCCTGCGACGCGAGGACAAGGATCTGCTGGCGGATTTTCCGATCCAGCGCAGCGACGAAGTGAGCGACCTTGCCCGTGAGTTTCATTCGATGGCGACCGCGCTGCTCGAGCGTGAACGCGTCGTCCATGACCAGAACGCGATGCTCGAGACCCAGAATCGCGAGCTGCGAGAGCTGGGCCGCCTCCGCGAAAGGCTTCGCGAAGCCGAAAGCCTTGCCGCGATCGGCAGGCTCTCGGCCCAGGTGGCGCATGAAGTGCGAAACCCCCTTCATTCCATCGGACTTGAGGCTGAGCTTGCCATCGAGCGCGCCCAGGCGTCAGGCGATCCGACGCTGCGACAGTCGCTGCAGTCGATCCTGGAATCGGTGGAGCGGCTCGGCAGCATCACGGACAATTACCTGCGCTTTTCCAGGACCTCGTCTGGCCGTCGCAGCCGATTTGATCTGGGCGAGGCGCTCGAAACCGTGCTCGCCACCTATGCGCCGGCGTGTGAGCGGCAGGCGGTTCGCGTCGACTGGCGCCGTCCGGAAGGTGAATCGCTGGAAATCGAAGGTGATCGCGAGGGCATCGAGCAGGCGCTCGGCAACCTCATGAGCAATGCGCTCCAGGCCCTCGAGTCGGTGGAGAATCCTCGAATCGAGTGGTCGCTTGGATCTACCGAGCACGGAACGATCTGGGTCCGCATCCGTGATAGCGGGGCAGGACTGCCGGACGAAATCCAGTCGCGGCTTTTTGCACCGTTTTCGACGACGAAGGCCCAGGGAACCGGGCTGGGTCTTTCGTGGGTCAAGCGCGTGGTGGACGATCACTCGGGTCGGATTGACGTGGAGGCCCGCGGAGCGAAGGATGATCCGTTTCCGGGAGCGAGCTTCCTGATCGTGTTTCCGGGGCTCGAAGAGGGCCGTCATGCGGGCCGTGCAGAGGCCATGATCGAGGTGAACCCATGAAGAAGATCCTCGTCGTTGATGATGATGTGCAGGGACTCGAGAGCACCCGCAGGATCCTGGAGTTCGCCGGCTATGATGTCCTGACGGCCAATGACGGCCAGGCCGCGCTCGACCTGATTCGTTCGAAGGATTCCGCCGCAATCCATGCGATCCTCACGGACGTTCGGATGCCTCGGATGACCGGACTCGAGTTCCTGAAGGCCCTTTCTGTGATTGCGTGCCGAACGCCGGTGATCCTGATGACGGCTTTTGGAAACGTCGAGGATGCGGTCTGGGCGATGAAGCTCGGAGCCGTGGATTTCCTATCGAAGCCTTTCAAGAAGAAACAGCTCCTCGACGCCGTGGAGCTGGCCGTCTCGCGATCCGTGCAGCCGCTGGGCGACGAGCCCGTGGTGCGCTCTTCTCGCATGTCCTCGCTTCGGGAGCAGCTCCAGAAGGTGGCTGCCACCCAGGCCACCGTGCTTCTCTACGGTGAGAGCGGAGTCGGCAAGGAACGGATCGCGCGTGAGATCCACGACGCCAGCCCGCGTTCGAGGCAGCCCTTTATCGCGGTCAATTGTGCCGCCATTCCGGATAATCTCCTCGAGTCGGAGCTTTTCGGCTTTGAAAGGGGCGCCTTTTCGGGGGCCGATCACGCCAAGCCCGGACTCTTCGAGGCGGCGCACGGGGGCACGCTGCTGCTGGATGAAATCGGAGACATGCCCCTGGCGCTCCAGGCCAAGCTGCTTCGGGTGCTGCAGGAGGGCGAGATTCGTCGACTCGGGTCGACACGTTCCACCAGGGTGGATGTTCGCGTGATCGCCTCGACACACCAGGATCTCCGTCGTCTGGCAGCGGAAGGTCGTTTTCGCGAAGACCTTCTGTACCGTCTTGAAGTCATCGTGCTGCAGATTCCCGCGCTGCGCGAACGCCGCGAAGACATTCTTCCACTGGCGCACCATTTTCTTGAACAGGCTGCGGATCGCCATGCGAAGCGGGTTTCCGGTTTTTCAGCGGAGACGCTCGAACTTTTGGGCGCACATCCGTGGCCTGGGAACGTGCGCGAACTTTCGAATGCGGTCGAGCGCGCCATCGTGCTGAGCTCCGGTGAGTGGATCCAGCCGGAGGACCTTCCTGCAACGCTTCGTGCGGCCAGCACCTGCGGAGAATCCGTGCCCGAGTCGCTCCAGGGCAGCATTTCGATTCCGCTGGGCACAGCGCTCAGGGAGGTCGAGGACCTGCTGATTCGCAGGACGCTCGAGGCGACGGATGGCGACAAGGCGATGACCGCTCGGCTTCTCGGCATCACGTCGCGAACCATCTACCGCAAGCTGGATCGGCCTCCGCATGCGTGACTACACCTGGCTGGATCGGCCTGTTTCATGGTCGAATCTGCGAGTGTTCGTCGCCATTCTCGACAGGCTGGACCTCGCGTCCGCCTGGAACCCTTCGCGCAATCGGCAGTCGGCGCCAGCCTCCGCGTGGATCGACTGGGCGAGCTCGGGCCGCCTGGATCCGGATCGTGGCATTGCATTCCGAGAGTGGTGTGACGCGATGATCGGCGGCAGGACGCCCGAGGAGGCGCTGGTCGAATGGGGAAGGGCCGCAAGGCTTCACGAGGCGGCCGTGGCGCAGCTCGTGATCGGTCGCGATGGTGTGAGCGCCGTGTCTCGCGCACGAGGATTCCAGGCTGGAATGGCCGCAGGCCATGAGGGAAGGCTTCACGTCTCGAGGGGCGTCATTCCCACTCTGGGAGCCTGTGCTTGGGCCATTCGGCAGTCGGCCCTGGGGTGGCTGGACTGGCCTTCGCAGGAGCCTTGGCTCGTGGAGCGCGATATTCCGGGAAGGCTCGACGGGGTGCTACAGGAATGTCCGCACCAGGATCCGCTGATCAAGGATCGCGCGATCCGCGATTTCCTGTGCGCGCAGCACCTGGAATGGTTTCGAGGTTTTGCGGACTCGCTGGATCTTCGAGTCTCGATCGAGGAGCGTCCGCGTGAGCCCGGAAAGGATCGCTGCCGAGTCGGCCTGTTCTGGACCGCGGAGACCGAATCATGAAGGCCCGCCGCCGCCTGCTTCGACTTCAGAAGGACATCCATGGTTCATTGAAGCTCGAAGCGGCCCGGCTTGTCGGAGCGCTGCCTCCGGCCATCATTCGTTATGAGCGCGCCTATCTCGCCGCATTTCGTTCCTGCTCGCGACGACCGCGATCCAGTTCACGCCGCTCGCTGACCGAGCGCATGCGATCCGCCGATGTGACGTTCATCGCCGACTACCACACGCTCGGCCAGGCGCAGCGCACGGCGCTGCGGCTTGTCCAGGACGTGCATCGCGCAGGTGAGCGCTGGGTGCTCGGGCTCGAGTTCGTTCCGAGCCATCGGCAGGCGGAGCTGGATGCCTACCAGGCCGGATTGATGGACTCCGAGACCTTCCTGCAGAAGATTCGTTATCGCGAGGAATGGGGTTTTCCGTGGAGCAATTATGCTCCGCTGCTGGACTGGGCCCGGCGAAACGGCGTCCGCATGCTGGCTCTCAATCGCCCGCGCGAACTGCCGTTCTGGCGCGAGGACAGAGACGGCAACGATCTGCGCGAGCGCGATCTCTGGGCGGCGGGAGTGATCACTGATCTTTTTTCTCGCCTCCGGCCCGGAGACGCAAGGCCTCGCGTGGTGGTTCTGTATGGCGAACTGCATGTCGGGCTTCCTCACCTTCCGGCCAGCCTGGACGAGGTCTCATCGCGCATCCTCGGAAAGCAGCTCGACTGGATGAGCGTCCACCAGAACAACGACTCGTTGTATTGGAAGCTTGCGCGGAGGGGAGCCGAGCACCTGGCGGATGTGCTGCAGCTCGATTCGAGGAACTTCCATGTCATCTCGAGCACGCCGTGGAACAAGCTCCAGTCACTCGTGAGCTGGGCCGAAGGAATCGGCAGCGAGGCCGAAAAGCTTCCAGCCACGGGGGCGCTTCGGCTTCAGTCGGCCGGGCGCACCATTGCCAGCTCCGGCGAGGCCGATGAGGATGAGTTCCTCTGCGATCTCGAGAGTGATTCGTTGTCTCGAATGCAGGCCTATGGCGATGCCATGGCCGACTTCCTGAAGCTTCCTCCGCCGGAGTTCGAGCGCCTGAGCGTGCAGAGCGTCTATAGCGCTGATTTCGTGGATTCGCTTCGGCTGGAGGAGCGGCTGGGCCCCGGCGAGAAGAAGCTGATCTGCCAGCTCGTGCTGCACAATGCCCGGTTCTTCGTTCCGCGCACCGGGCTGGTTTACCTCGGCACGCCCTCGTCCAATGGAGCGGCTGAGCTTGCGGCAATCGTGCTCGCCAAAGGCACCTCCCCGCGTGCGCCCTTTTTCGGCGAGACCGCGGACTCGTTTTTCCAGTCGGTCATGGACCAGGCGTTTGGATTCTTCGGCAGCCTGCTCGTGAACCCGCGGCGAAAATGCGATCTGCCGGAGGATCACCTGCAGAAATTCCTCGAACTCAAGGCCACGGGCGAGGAGTGGCATGAACGCCAGGCGCGTTTGTACACGCTTGCCGGGCTCGAGGAGCAGGCTCGGTTCCTCGAGCGGACCCAAAAGCTTGAGTCGCGCTCGCGCGATCACCGGGTGACTTCGCTCGGAATGGCGGCCATTTCAGAGCAGGTGCTTCGCTCGCGCGGTGCCGGCTCGGTGCACTCGCGCCTCGCGCTCTGGCTGGCGTCACGCTATCTCGGGCAGATCCTGGGCAAGCTCCTTCACCGCGCCCTGCTCCAGGGAGACATTTCCATTGAACAGGTGCGCGAGCTTGCCTGGCAGGCGTCGGACCGCCGCTGGCGTCCTGCAGAAGTGCGCTATTGGGAGTGGGTCTCGGCCGTGGCGTCGCAACGGCTTCCGGTCAGCAAGCGCCAGATGATCTGACGAGCGCCTGCGAGGTTTCAGAAAGGATTGCGGTGAGGTGCTCCATCACCGAGCGCTGCTCACCATAGACGCGAAGCAGGTCGGCCGCGCAGGATTCCATCTGGTCCAGCCGGCGCGGTGCCCGGACGAATTCCACGATTTCGCTCCAGGTGGGACGATCGAGGGCCTGGATCTGGTCCCAAAGGATGTCGAAGAGAAAGCGCTGGGGAATTTCAAGCCGCACCTGGTGGCCGGCTTCCGTCACAAGGAGGATCGCCTGGGGCGCCCGGGTCACCGAGAGGTGCGTGATCGGAGTATGCAGCGGCATCTGTCCATGGATGCTGACTCCCGAGTGCAGCGTGGGCGGCACAAAATCCGTGGGCGAGAAGTTTCCGACTAGCGAACGCCAGATGATCTGCCCATCCGGCCGCACGTACGATTCCATCTGCGACTGGGTGACGAGGAGCTCGTGATAGATGCGGCTGGTGCGGACAAAGAGCCCGCAACGGATCGAGCTTCCGGAGTCGTCGTGTTCGAGGCTCGAGAGGGCCTGGCGGACATTTTGTGGTGCAATCCGGAGATTTGCAGCAAGGGTTTCCCAGCGTCCGGGCAGAGGCAGCGCGAAGCTCGCGCCCATGCTTCCCGGAATCTGTCCCAGCTGCTCGAGCAGGCTGTTCGGAATCGGAAGAATCCGGAGATCCTGCTCCTGCAGCACCCAGCGCTGGTTCTTTCTGGTGGCCTTGTGCTCGAGCCAGCTGCGCACGGTTTCTGATTCGAGGTAGCAGCGCAGCGGAGCCACGAAGGATTCATCCGAAAGCATGAGCGTGAAGCTGTCCGGGTCCGAACCGGAAGCTCCTGTCGGGGCCTGTCCGAGCATCGGATTCGGCAGTGAATCGGTCTTCAGGAAGCGATTCTTGCCGTCGAACGCTGCTCGGACGATGAAGCCCCGGGGCTGTGGGCGCCAGCTTGGAAATGCGCCTCCACCTTCGGTCATTCTCCGGGCCTCATTGCCGCAGGCGCCGCTGCGAATGGTGGCGACCGAGGCCAGTGGCTGCGCCTGAATGCGAAGGGACTGAATCTCCGCCAGATCTTCAGTCTCGGACGCTTCGGGCCAATGATCGGCCCACTCGCGCTGGCATTGGGGATGGCGCTGGCTGATCAGCTGGCACGACAACCGCGTCGAGGGTCGTGCAGCGTGTTCCTGATCCATGAACGCAAGCTCGAGCGCTTCGTCCAGAAGGGGCAGAATCTCGACGTGGCTTCGGAGGCTTCCCTTGGCCCAGATTCGCATCGGGTGATGATCATGGCGCGACTGCACGCTGGTGTCGCGTTGGAACAGGTAAACATGGCGTGGAAGTGCGGGCTTTTCCGTCTGTGGAAATCCGAGCGATACTCCCGAGAAATCCCATTCTCCGATCAGCTTGCCGCGATCGAGGAGAAATTGAAGCGCCTCGGATCCATCGGATGCCTGGAGCGGCTCCTGGCGGATCCACCACAGCACGCCTCCCGGCCGAAGTTTCGCGATGGCCATGCATGCCTGGAGATGCCCGAGGCTGGTTCCTCCGGTTCGCAGGCGGCGAAGCGACGGATTTGCCTCCACGGCTTCTCGAAAAAGCTGGGCCTCGAAGGAGCGCTGGTGTCCGCGCGTGACCAGCTCTTCCTGCACCCAGGCCACATCGCAGGCTTCCATTTCCTGGATTTTCTGCGACACGGCCGGACGACCCGGAAAAGGCATGTTGAGCGAGAGCTGGGGCTGGATCGACGTCTCGAGGCCATTGCCCACGCCGAAGAAAGGAGGAGGCGAAGGGCCCCACCAGAGCAGGCTCAGCTCCGCCATGTACAGCGAGAATGCCGAGTTTTCCCACCCGTACCACGCCCAATCGGTCGGGCCCTTTCGGACGATGGAGCCGTCGCGAAGCGTGGGGCTGAAGCCGATTCGCTTGCGCGCCACGCCCGGAACCTGCGCGGGCTCGGGAGTGTGCTTCCAGAGTGAAGCATAGACCTTTTCATCGAAACCCTTGGGGCGCGCGCGCTCCGGAAGATTCTGGCGACAGGCCTCGATCAGTCCGATCAGGAGATCCGGTCCTTCATCGACGATTCTCCAGGCGGAGAACTCATTCCACAGGGCTTCCTGGATTTCGTGCGGTGGCTTGAACCACGAGTAGAGATTCTGGCGAGTGACCTGCCATCCTTCGCGGTCCATCGGAACCAGCGGACTCAGCGCACCATTCAGTACGGCGTTCAAATCCGAAAGGTCTTCGCGCTTCCATTTTCGAATTCCGCGGTCGGACCACGCTTTCAGAACGATCGCCTGCGCCAGCGAGAACAGGCCGAGTTCTTCGAAGAACACCAGGATGGCACGCTGGTGGGCGGCTCCCAGCGCGCGCCAGTCCGTCCAGGCGCGCAGCTTGTCGGATGACGAAAGGGCCGGAGCGCCGGCGTTGGGATGAACAGGCGAGCTTCCAGCCAGAGATTCGAGGTACTGGCAGATCGCATCGCGACGCGACGGATTCACGGCCATGAGCTGCTGGGGGTAAAGCTCCAGTTGGGTGCGGATCCGAATCAAAAGCGACGTCAGTGTTGGTGCGAAAAAGGACAAGTGAGGAGCCGGCGCCGGTCTGGAAGCATCCGCGAGCGTTGATGCCGAACCCTGGAGAAGGGATCGTGCCGCCACTTGTGCAGCGCTCGGTGCCGGAGTGGAAACCGAGAGGCTATCGATCGAAAGCTGCGAAGCCGCGGTGGCTGCTACAGGAGGACTGGCTGCCGCGGGAGGAGC
>CAMAQA010000020.1 GCA_945860415.1 Bacteriovorax stolpii | reverse complement strand
ATCAGCCCGTGACACCGGGGGTCCCGATTGCTGGGACGAACCCGGGATCGGTTAGCTGGGACGTGACAGCCAGACTTGTGGGCTTCTGCGTATCTCCGCGCTTTCCTTTTCCTTTGGTCAGCTCAACCAAACCCACTGAAACGAGCACGGACACGTCGCGGTGGACGCTCTTGAAGTCACGCCCTGCGATCTTGGACAGCTCCAGAATCGACTCGGGGCGTTCGTCGCGGATCAGTCTCCAGAGTGTGAGGCGCTTCTCGGTCAAGACATTGCGAATGGCCTCCAAAGACTCGAAATATTCTCCGCGTAGACGTTTGGGCTTTCCCCCGCGATCCAAAGTTTTTGCCGCATCGAGGACGTCGCTGAAGAAGTCATCCTTGGTCTTGATCCTGATTTTCTTGGTTTTCATCTGAAACTCCTTTCGATCGCGTCGGCTCTGGACCAGAAATCTCTCACAAGGTCGGCCACTGAGGTGGGCTGGGTCGGAGAACCCTGGCCCTTTCCAATCTCACGGAATCCTGAGGATCTCATCAATACCCTGCAGCCACGGCAGACAACGCACCTTGCCGACCACCTGCGGGTGGGGGTCGAGCGACAGGTAAAATGTGCCTTGAGAATGAAAGTCGGCGGTGAGGCGTTCGAGCGCACGCACTTCGGTCGGGTCGATGCTTGAGGTCGACTTGATTTCCACCAGAAGCTCTCGCTTTCGGTCGAGGCTGATCACCAGGTCGATTTCGTTGCCCTCCTTGGTGCGAAAGAAAGAGAACGTCCAGTCCTTGCCCCGGTAGTCGGCGCGCCGAAGAGTTTCGAGAATGACCAGATGCTCAAACGCCTCGCCGTAGGCGCTCGTCGACGGCACCAGCGGACTCGACAACGAGCGCTCGAGTTGTCTCTTTACGCCAGTGTCGAACCAGTAGAATTTGGGATGATTGGCCTGCGCCTTTCTGATCGGTCGATGAAATGGGGGCAGGACGAACCCCAGGAGCGTGTCTTCAAGAATCTGAAAATAGGACTGGATCGTCTTGTCGGTGACGCCCACCTCGCGCGCGATTCGAGAGTGGTTGACCACTTTGCCGTTCATCTGTGCGGAAACTTCAAGAAAACTTCGAAACGGGTCGAGACGACGCACGAGCTGCTCGATCTGAATCTCTTCTCGAAGATAGGTATGCACATAGCTTTTGAGATAAGCTCTGCGCTCGTCGTCATCGCGAAGCGACCAGCACCTCGGCAGAGTGCCCCAGTTCAGCGCCTTTTCGAGACTCCATGCCTCTCGCAGCTCTTCGGCGGTGAGCGGATGAAGGTGGTTCACGAACGCGCGTCCGGCAAGCAGGTTTGCCCCGTCACGCTTGAGTTTTCGAGCACTCGACCCGGAAAGGATGAACTTCTGGCCGGTTTTCTCGATGAGACGATGCACCTGATCGAGGAGCCGAGGTGCCTTCTGAACCTCGTCGATGAAAACCCACTCGGGCCTGACGGGTAGCCCGTCGAGCACCCGCTCCAGCAAGGAGGGCTGGCGCGAAAATCGCGCCTCTTCATCGGCATCCAAGAGGTCGATTCGGTAGCAACTCGCCCCCTCTCCCAAGAACTGCTGCTCGATGAAGGTCGATTTTCCGGTGGCTCGTGCCCCGAAAATGAAAAAGCTGTTTGATTTCAGAGGTTTTAAAAGCCTTCGGATCATACTCCGAAATATTACGCTTTTTCCGGAGCACACTCAATCCCGGGTTCGGCTTCGGGTCGCCGCTCGCTTTGCCATTTTTTTACCGCATTCACAAAATGGCGTACAATTTGTGAGTATGTTCAAAAGACTGGTAACCCTCTCAAAAACACACAGTTTTTTTCTGTTCGGGGCGCGCTCCACTGGTAAATCGACGCTTCTGGACCAGGAATTCAACCACCAGTCGGCTCTTTGGATCGACCTGCTCGACCCGGAAACCGAAGAGCGGCTTTCGAGCAATCCCGCCCAGCTCAAGCAGCTGGTCGCCACTTCAAAGCCGGGGTGGGTGGTCATCGATGAAATTCAAAAAGTGCCCGAACTCTTGAACGTCGTGCATTCGCTTTCACGAAGCGACGGGCCGCGGTTCGCGCTGACGGGGTCGAGCGCCCGAAAGCTCAAACGCGGGGGTGCGAATCTCCTCGCCGGCCGCGCATTCAATTACGTTTGTCACCCATTAACTCATCTCGAACTGGGCGAGCGCTTCTCGATCGACGAGGCTCTGCGCTACGGCTCGCTGCCCCCCATTCCGGGCCTCGACGACGGCAACAAGCGCGATTTCCTCCGGGCCTATGTCGACACGTACTTCCGAGAAGAAATCGTGGCCGAGCAGATCGTTCGCAAGATGAAGCCTTTTCGGAATTTCCTGCAGGTAGCCGCCCAGATGAACGGCAAGATCCTGAACAGGAACAAGATTGCACGCGATGTGGGAGTGGATCATGTGACTGTTCAAAACTACTTCGAGGTGCTTGAAGATACTCTGGTCGGTTTTCATCTCGAGCCGTTTCATCAGTCGATTCGGAAGCGCCAGAGAGCCGCATCGAAGTTCTACTATTTCGACACCGGCGTGACGCGTGCCCTGACGAGGCGCCTCGAAGTAGCGCTCGAACCAGGCACGAGCGCCTATGGAGATGCCTTCGAGCACTGGGTCATTCTCGAAATCAAGCGCCTCTGTGATTACTTCCAGCCCGACTGGCGGCTGTCGTACGTGCGCACCAAGGACGATGCCGAAATCGATCTGATCATCGAAAGGCCCGGAATGAAAACCGTTGCGATTAAGATCAAATCCTCCCGCCGAATCACCGATTTTGACTCGAAAACCCGGGCGTTCACGAAGCTCGTCGCTGACCTGGGCCCCTGTGAAAGCTTCGTGTTGTCGCAGGACCCCTGGGAGCACAAGCAGGGCGACACCTGGATCGTGCCCTAGCAGCGCGGAATTCAGATGATCGGGCTGGGGTAGCTTGAAGTTGAAGGGTCGTTCAGGGCACTAGTAAACAAAGCGATTCACATCGCCCTCGTGCCAACCTGAGTAGTCAGAGCACAGTGCTCGTGAAAGATTGACCCGAAGTCCTCCCCCAAGATCAACAGCCATGCTTTTCAAGATGCGCAGTCTGGGTTGCGGCCATTCACTCCGACGACCCATTGAAACGGCCTTCTCGGCGGCGCTCGCATTGCTCCCAAAATAGTGAATCCGCCCATTCACAAGGTCACCCGGATCGACATCAGGCAAATTCTTGTAGATGATCCAATGACGCCATGCCTCGATCGCTGCGTGCTCCGTCGCATCTTCATGAATTGCTGAGACTCGTGAGCCCGGAAAGGCTCCGCCGTCCTTAAACCCGAGAATGATGGTCAGCTTGAAGTCCGTTGGAAGATCAAAGCCGCCTTCGAGCTTGAACTCGCGTTCGAAGATGCGGTGCGAATCAAACTTCTTCAGGATGTGATCGCGAAGTGGCCGTACGGTCTCGTTGGGCTGACTGATGGATGGAATGGTGTATCCCTCATCAATCCATTTGGACCACGCCCATCGCTCGAGAGCCTCTGCGACAGCGCGTCCCTGCGTCTTGTGACCATCGAATCCTGCAGCAAAGCCACAAGAAGACGGAAACTCGTCGGCTAAGAACTGGGCCGATAAGGATGGGTCGATGGAAATCCTTCGATAGAGCCCACGCTCAATGACCTCTGCGACCGCAATTCGTTGCGAAATCGCGCGATCCGCGTGAAATCCGCTTCCGAGAGCGGTCTCATTGGATCCCACTACGTTGCTGTGCCAGCCAATCGTGATGCCATGAGCATCGACAATGGGCGCATCCTCAAGGAATCGCGCGAGCGGCTCAACCAATCTCAGTTGATCGAATGAGAGATTCACCGGATCTCCAACAGCTCGACGCGAGGAACAACCAGATGGTTCGAGATCTGAGTGAGGTCGATATGCCTGCTAAAGAACCACATGGCCCCAGAGTGATAGGCAGGTAGGACACTAGCTTCCTCTTCCAGGCTTTGAAAAATCGGCTCCATATCACTGGAGTCGGGATGGGTGACGTTCTGTCGTCTGAGAGAGCGAACCTCGGAGCAGATTCGGCCAGAGGCGTCTGGAAAGCTGATTCCGAGCTGTGAACAGAACATCATGTCCAGCACCCAGGTTTGTGGCGCGATTCCGACGTCCACCCGTGCCAGCCGAATATCGAACTCTCGGTTCGAGAAAGCCTTCTTGATGAACCCGGGGGATCGTTCGAACTCAACGAATTCGTACTCGAGCCCATCCTCATCGAGGAGTTGTCCGATGATGCGTTCGATGTACTCGACATCAAGGCCGGAGCCGGAATTCATCTTCAGGATACGGAGAGGAGCACTGGATCCTTTCAGACTGTTTTTGGATTTCGGAAACTGAAGCTCTCGGTGGCCTAGATAAAATGATCGCTCATAAATCGAAGGGGTCTTGTTATCTGGCTTTTTATCGAGCGCTTGGGCGAACCTGTTCGCGAATGATCGGCGATACTCACGACTGAAGAAAGGTCCGTTCTTGAATGGCGATAACACCAAAGCATTCAGAAATAAGGGCGATCCATCGACTCGCACGAATCCAGGAATCGCCTCGTCACCATTCGGCGCTCGAATGAGTACGGCTGTGGGCTGCGATGGGTCAATGTCAGAGGGAGGCCATGAATGGTTGATGAATTCGATCCTGCTGGGGGCCTTTTCGCTGCCAAAAAACCAGTTTTCTCGCCTGACGAGCGTGACCTGATCTTCATTGGCCGCCTCAACCCGGTATGGGCCGGATGCGATCAGTCTCAATGGATCGGCCCACTGGCCTTGCGCGTCGTAGTTGGCGTCGCAGTAGTGCCCGAACTGCGGCATGGCAAGAAACTCCAGGAGACCGTTGACGGGGGCGGCGAACTCAAAGGTGATCTTGCGGCCGCTCTGTTCCGAGCGGAGTCCCCGAAGCGGACCCTGATTCGAAGTAAAGTCAGTCCAGCCCACTAGCTGGTTGAAGACAGGCACTTCGAACTCGGAAGCACGAGCTTTCAGCAGTCGAAGGAGGCTCCTCCTGAAGGACTCTCCGTCAATCGGACTTCCGTCCTCGCAGGCTAGATCTGGTCGGAGTTCAAACGAGTAGGTTTTTCCATCGGCGCTGACTGTCCAAGAGGATGCCAGATACGGCTCGGATGTACCTGAATTACCCTGCTGCTCCTTGACCAAGGTACCGATGGTTTGTTCGAGCTTGATGGCATTGGGTACCACGTCACCTCCCTCAGGAAGGAAGGAGGTGGCTACCCGGTTGTCCACCAGTACAACCCGTAGAACCATCTTTTGAGCGTCCCTGTTCGACTGCCAAATGGGGTTGTACCCGTGTAATTTCATCCAGAGGAACGATAATGACCCGACGATGAAAGCCACGCAGGACAAGCGGACCATTCTCTGAATGTATTTCAATCGTGGGGCTTGTCGTCTTGAGATCCATTCCTCGACGAATGAGAGCAGCATCGAGCATTTCCTCGTCCACATGAAGTTGTTGCAGGGTCTGGGGCGCAGCGGGTTCGGCCTGTCGAAGGGGGCCTAGAGCGACCGGGTGTCGGAGGGGATCAGGACGACAATGAGCGGCACGATGGGGTCGAGCATGGGGGCGGACTACCACGTCATGCCGCGGTGCACAATATCATTGTCCGACCAAACTGGTGTGATAATAAGTGCTCATGAAGACGAGGGAAAGGCCCCATTGGACCCAAATTGCCGCCGTACTCGTCGCCCTCGTGGGTGTGGCCAACGGGCTGCTCCTGGCCGCCTTTTACTCTGATGCAGAGCAAGCCGTCATCGGGGCCCTGAAGGTCGGGCTTGGGTCCGGACGGGTCGTTCAGGATCCTTACCAGCTGGCGATACACCTTCAGGGTCTGGAGAGTTCCAACCTGATCGACTGCACGACCGCCTCGCGACAGCAGAAGGAGCAGCGAGTGGTCGTGTACAATTCGTCGTTTCGGGGCAATTGTTGGGGCGTAGTGCGCAGGGTACTGCTGCCCAACCGTACGGTCGAAGTGGTTTCAAGCTCTGGTCAACCGTGGAAGGTGTCCTTTCAGCCAACACTCAAGAGATCGCAACTCTGGAGTCTTGCGATGGCGAACCTTCTACTGGCCGCCTGCGTGGGTGCTGCCTTGGGCTGGTATCGGGCACTGGTGCAAAAGCGACTGCGCGACCAACAAGCAGAAATCGAAGGATTCCAGCTCATCCAAAATATTTTCACTCAAATCGCACATGACGTGAGGTCGCCCTTGGCTGCACTCAATGCCGCAGCATCCACCCTCGGACCAGACGCGATGGACGAGAGACAGGTGCTACTCTCAGCAGCCCAAAGAATTCGTGGAATCGCCGACGGGCTACTGGAGATGAAGCTGTACCGGCCATTGCCTGGTCCCACCCCAGAGCGAGTCGCCGATAAGCTGGTACCCGTGGAACAGGTTCGTGAGTTCATAGAAAGCATTGTGGCAGAGAAGCGCTCTCAACATCGAGATAGGCCCGAAATACAACTCCGACTTCATTCGGAGCCATCAGCCAATCGACTTGTTGCTATCGACTGTTTGAGCCTAGGCCGAGTTCTCTCAAACTTGATCGAAAACTCAGTTGAATCCATGAAGTCGGCCGGAGTCATTGAGCTCCGGATTTCGAGCACGCGAGACCGAATACTCTTCGAGGTTCGAGACAACGGTAGTGGAATCGATCCCAAAATACTTCCACGGCTTGCATGCGCAGGCGCCACCTTCGGAAAACCGAGGGGCACAGGCCTTGGTCTGTATCACGCGCGAGTGTACTTTGAGTCCATCGGTGGCACTTTTCGTCTGGATTCAGAGCTTGGGAAAGGTACGAGGGTGTCGTTGGCGGCGCCCTTATATCAGGACTAGCTCGCCGAACGATTTTCCCGACCGAAACCTCGCTTCGGAAAAGCTCGCCGCAGAAACAGGTGGAGAGCCGAAGGAAGGGTGGAGATTGAGTCCGCCGAACAGTGAGGGACGACCGTCTCAGTCTTTCTTCCGTTTGGCTGAGCTTTACAGTCGGTTCGTCTCGGCCGACATTCGAGGCGTCACCAGGTGCTTCGGGATTCCTCACTTCATGCGCATGAAGTGAATCGTGATGTCCTCAAGCATCGATCCGATCACACCACCCACCCCACCGGTACACTCAAGACCCGGTCGTGGTGAATCGACGCCCGCGATCCACCATGTACATGAAGGAGCCGGGCCGAGGGGCTGGTGCGCTTGAAGCTATATAGGCCCTTCAGGCTTTTTTCGGTCAGCTCATCGCCTTCATCAACAGCGATGGCCACCACTCCGACACTCTTGGACTGAAGAATGAAGGGCACGGTCGATCCGCCACGCGAACGGTAGTCGCTCAATTTCACGCGTTCGTCTGAAGTGTAGGCACGGATTGCCTTGAGCTCTGAAAATAGAAGCGCCTCGACGTCACGAACCGGAACACGGCCTCCGAACTCCTCACGCAGGATCTCGGCCACCCCAAGATCTTCAAAGTAGAGTGCCCTTCCGTGATTTCGCACCAGAAACAGGTCTTCGAAGGTCTGTAGAATCGCCTTCATGCTCGGGGCGCTGAGGCGAAAGCGACGCGCCAGCTGGCTGACCGAAAGTGGCTCGCCCTGAAGGACCACCAGCGAGACGAGGATCTCTCGAAGAACATGCGGGCGAATCTTCGAGTTTCGAACAAAATAAAAATCGCGCTCGATGACCGTGTCGAGCAGGCTGCTCAGCGCCTGTCCACGCTGAACGGCGTCGCGCATGAAGCTGGCGCTTGCGCAGATGGGCCATGGAAACAGGGTACTTCGGACTATGACATTTTGAAAGTCCGACTTTCAAAATGTCATACTCCTCAACTCAGCGCCTCTCGCTCACCCCTCCGCGGCTTCCCAGTAGTACATCCCGCCCTGCCCGCGCGACTCGGTGATGTGCACTTCGATGCCGAGCACGAGCCCCTCGAGCAGCTTCGGATCGAGCCGGTCCTTAAACCGGTGGCAGAAGTCGACCGCAAGCGTTTCAGTGGCGATGTTTTCCAGATCGAGCATCACGAGCTCATCCTGCGGAATGACGTAGCGCTTGCCGCAGAGAGTGAACTCCAGCTCGGTCGGCGTGCTGGCGATGACCTTAAAAAACGGGCAGCGCGAGGCGAGGATCAGACGGTCATCCCACTCCTTGCACTGCGCGTTGAGTGCTGTCTTGACGACCGAGAAATCGAGGAATGACTGGAACCCGATCTCCGAAAGGTCGAGCGCCACCGTCACCTGAAAGTTATGCCCGTGCAGGCGCTCTTTGGTGCCGTCCGGAAAAACGGTCATGTGCGCGGCAGAAAACTTGTGCGCGTCCTTGCCAACATAAATGCGATGCTTCTTGGGGCGCGTGCTCATGCGAGAACTCCTCCATCGATCGTCAGGCTCTGTCCGGTGATGCCGCTTGCGGCATCCGAAGCAAGGTAGGCCACGGCTGCAGCAATTTCTTCCGGCTCGATGAATCTTCCGAGCGGCACTCCGCTCTTGAGTGACTCTTCCGTCATGCCGAGCTCGCCAAAACGCTGAAACGCCATGTCGGTTCGCGTCCATCCCGGGCAGATGACATTGACCGTGATGCCGCGCGGGGCGGTGAAGTGCGCGAGCGCGCGCGTGAATCCGAGCACGCCGTGCTTGGCGGCGCAGTAGGCCGTCTGGTCGGGAACTCCCTTGAGCGCGAGCACTGAAGCAATGTGAATGATCCGGCCCGAACGATCGGGCAGGTGGGGGAGTGCGTACTTTGCCATGTAATAGGAGCCGTTCAGGTTCACATCGATGATCTGTTCCCAGAACGAATCGTCATCCGAAGGGTCGAGCTGGTTCGTTCCCGCAAGGCCTGCGTTGTTGACCAGCACATCGAGGCGTCCCAGTGCCTGGATGACGGCGGCGATGCCGGCCTTCACCTGGTCGCGCTTCGAAACGTCGCACGCGAACGCGAAATCCGCCCCGCTCTTTTGGGCGTTCTCGAGGCTGGTGGCGCAGGTGGCGACCCGGTACCCGTCCTTCTGGAAACGCTTGACCATGGCCAGCCCCATGCCGCGCGAACCGCCGGTGATGAGCGCTACTTTGGAACCTACCGGAATGCCTGAAGAAATATCGGCCATGCTTTCGGTTTAGCATGCCGAAGCCGAGCGACCCCACGAAAAATCAGAAGGTGAACTGAGAGGTTTTATAATTAACTTTAATAATTTATAGTTAATTAAGAGGTTTTAAAATTCACTTTGAAACGCAGTGATCTCGCCCCCCTTCTCAGGCAGCTCTACCAGCCCGGTCGGCCCTGCGGGGTCGAGAGGGTGGATTCTCCGGGCCTCGAGAACCTCTGGTTTGTCGTACCCCCATCTCCACCTCGAATCATGCCGCGGGGGTTGCCGGTGGCGGCGATCGCCAGGGCGATGCGGGTTCTCGAGCAGCTTCCTGCGATCGACAGCACCGACGAGCTCGATCAGCGCATTGCTTTTCTTTTTCTCCGTCGCGAAGCCGTCGAATCGTCAAGAATGGAGGGAACCTGGTCGACGATGGACCACGTGCTGACTCCCGGTGAGCTTTACGACGAGAACGAGGGGCGAACCGAACGCGCGTCCGTTCTTGGCTATGCTCATGCCCTCGAAGCGGAACTCAAGACCTCGATTCCTGTTGGGGTACGCTCGTTGACACCGACACTCGTCTGCCGACTGCATCGTGAGGTCATGAGTCGCGATCCTGGTTACCAGGGCCGCGCAGGAAAAATCCGGCGGCCGGGCAGACCCGGTGAAATCGTGTTCATCGGTGGAACCCGTCGCCGAGAGGATGCCGTTTATAATCCGACTCCTCCTCGTCACGTGGAGCGCTGCCTCACCGAAGTCATGGAGTGGCTGTCTGACGACGAGCTGGCCGCTCTGGGTGATGCTGGAATGGGAATTCCACTCCCTGTTCGTCTGGCCCTGGGCCACAGTCATTTTGAAGCGGTACACCCCTTCTCGGACGGCAATGGTCGCGTCGGCCGAATGATCATGAGCTTACAGATGGCCTATACTGGGCGGATTCCGCTTTATCTCTCTGGCTTCATCGAGGCTGAGAAACGAGATTACATTCGTGCCCTCGAGTCCGGCCAGAAGAAGCTGAATTACGGACCCATGGTTGAATTCATCTGTGACGCCATCTCGGCATCGCACCGCGAAGCTCAGATCACGCGAAAGCTGATCCTGTCTCTTCCAGATGATTGGCGCGCTCGAGGCCAGTTTCGACAAGGTTCCGCAGCCGATCGCTCTCTCGCCCTACTGCTGGGCCGCCCGATCCTGACGGCAAAGATGCTTCAAGACTCGCTCGAGGTGAGCCCTGTTGCAGCCCAACGCGCCATCTCGCAACTGAGAGACGCTGGAATTCTCCGCGAACGCACCGGATTCAAACGAAACCGCGTCTTTGCCGCTGAAGAAGTGATTCAGATTCTCTCGCGGCGATTCGGAGAGGATCCATCCCTTGCACTCGAGCATGCCCGCGACCTGATTGGCCGACCAAGGTAGCAAAGCCATCCATATTGCGACTGGACCGGGCCGACGTATCAGGAGATATCCGGGTTCATGGGCAACTTCTGGATCTCGATTTCGGCAGGACTCGGCGCACTCGGTGTGATGATGGGCGCCTTCGGCGCGCATGGTCTCCAGGGCCGCGTGGAAGAAAAGGCCATCGAATGGATTCGCACCGGCGCGCAGTACCAGATGATCCACGCGCTGGCGCTTTTGGGATGGGCCGTGTGGGCGCAGATGCGCGCGCGGACGGGTGGGGCGATTCCGGGGCAGTTTCCGGGCTGGGGCTTTTTCTTCGGGGTGCTGATCTTCTCAGGAACACTCTACGCCATGGCCCTGGGCGGCCCTCGCTGGCTCGGAGCCATCACGCCGATCGGCGGCTCGCTCTTGATTGCGGCATGGACGGTCTTTGCGGTGCAGTCGGCGCGGGGATGACACCGGCTCTTCACATCCCGCTCTAGTCCGGGATTCGGTCGTTTTCGCGCCAAAACGTACCGGATACCTTTTTTTAAAGATTCCTCTCCCACTCCAGCGCCGTGCGGCAGATGGTGTCGAGATCATCGACTTCAGGCTTCCAGCCCAGCAGGTCCCGGAGCCGGCGCGAGTCAGCAATCAGCTCGGCCGGATCTCCCGCGCGACGTCCCTCGAGGCGATGAGGCAGGGCGCGACCCAGGATCTTCTCGAAAGTACGGATCACTTCCAGAACGGAGGAACCGTGGCCATAGCCGCAGTTGAAGGTTCCCGACGAGCCTCCGTTCCACAGGTGCTCGAGCGCCACGATATGAGCCTGAGCGAGGTCCTCGACGTGGATGTAATCGCGAACTCCCGTTCCGTCCCTCGTTGGATAATCCGTTCCAAAGACCGCAAGCTCTGCACGCTTGCCGAGTGCCACCTCGCACGCCAGCTTGATGAGGTGCGTGGCATTGGCCGTGCGCTGGCCCAGTCGACCATCGCGACGGGCTCCCGCCACATTGAAGTAGCGCAGGATCATGTGCGGAATTCCGCTCACTTCGGTGTGCTCGCGAAGGATCGATTCCGAGAAGAGCTTGCTTCGGCCGTACGGATTGATCGGGGCCGTCGGGGTCTCTTCCGAGGCAGGCGAGCGTTCCGGCTGGCCGTAGACGGCCGCAGTCGATGAAAACACCACAGGCGCGCATGAACCCGCATTCCGCAGGGCGCGAAGCACCGACATCAAGCCCGAGGTATTGTTCCAGTAGTAATCGAGGGGCCTGGCGACGCTCTCTTCCACTCGAATCGATGCGGCGAAGTGGATCACTCCTGCAAGCGGGACGGACCTGGCAAGCTCGGCGACGCGTGCCTCATCCGAAAGCTCTCCCTGAATGAGTCTCGCCTGCGGATGGATCGCCTCACGAAATCCGGTCGAGAGGTTGTCGTAGACGATGACCTCATACCCCCGCTCGATCAGCGCGTGGTGGGTGTGCGAACCGATATAGCCGGCGCCGCCGGTGACCAGGATGGGGCCTGAGGATTTGCTCATGAAAACGAGTAAACCAGAAGGCGATAGCGCCCGAGACGAAAAAGTGATACTTTATATTTACATGTATAAAAGAAGTACTGATTTAAGCCGTCTTTCTGAAAGCTTCTTCCTCTGGGGACCGAGGCAGGTGGGAAAAAGCAGCCTGCTTCGCAAACAGCTGCCCGATGCATTCTGGGTGGATCTGCTCCGAGCCGATGAATTCATGAAATACTCCACCGAGCCTCATCGCCTGCGCGAGGAACTGGCCCGGTGGCCCAAGGACAAGTGGGTGGTCATCGATGAGGTTCAGAAGGTTCCTGCCCTTCTGGACGAGGTGCACGGACTGATCGAAAGCCGACGACTGCGCTTCGCGCTTTGCGGATCCAGCGCCAGAAAGCTCAGACGCGGTCACGCCAACCTGCTGGGTGGCCGAGCGCTACGTCGCGAACTCCTGAGCCTGACCGCTCAAGAAGTCGGCTCCGAATTTGACCTCGAGCGCGCACTCAACCAGGGAGGACTTCCGGCGATTTACTCCTCGGAGAACCCCCGCGACAAGCTGCGCTCTTACTGCGCGGACTACCTCAAGGAAGAAATTGCGGCTGAAGGATTGGTCCGAAACCTGCCGGCATTCCATCGCTTTCTCGAAGGTGCCGCGATCAGCGACACCGAACAGCTCAATTTCGCCACCATGGCTCGTGATCTGGGAGTATCGGGCCCGACGGTCAAGAGTTACTTTGAAATCCTCGAGGACACGCTCCTTGGAAAAATGCTGCCGGCGTATCGCCACCGACCGAAGCGTCGACTGGAGCTGACACCAAAATTCTACTTTTTCGATGTCGGTGTTGCCGGCTATCTGGCGCGCAGGGGACATGTCGCACGGGGTTCAGAGCTTTTCGGCAAGAGCCTGGAGGGGTGGATTCATCACGAACTTCGCGCCTACCAGGCCTATCGCAATCCCGATCTCGAACTCTCCTACTGGAGAACTTCGACACAGCTGGAAGTGGACTTCATCGTCGGAAAAATGGATTGCGCGATTGAGGTCAAGGGAACCGATCGTATTCGATCCGACCATCTTCGAGGCCTGAAAGAGGTCGCGAAGGACTATCCCCAGGTGCGCAGACGGATGGTCGTTTGCTGTGAGTCCAGGCCACGAATCACGGAAGACAATATTGAGATCCTTCCGTGGCGACACTTTCTCCAAGAACTTGCGTCCGGAAAACTCCTCAGATGAAGCCGTGATCCTATCGGCAGCACTTCTTGGCCTTGCGCCCACTACCACACGGACACGGATCATTGCGTCCGGCCTTGGGTTCGGGCCTCACGAAGGGCAGGACCGTTCCTCCGTCGTAGGACATTCCTCGAGACTGCTGGAACTCGCGGAGCGCTCGCGCCAGGATCGCCGATTGATCGCTCCATTCGCCGGTCCACTTTTCAATCAAGGCAAGAGCCTGCCGATAGACCTTCTTCTGGTTCGGAGTGGGCGGCGAATCGTAGTGTTTGGGCCGACGCGCGGGCCTGGAAATCTCGACGAGCGCATCGGCCTCATCCATGGTTCGTGTCAGCCACGCCATTCCATTCATGAGCCAGGCATCACGAACGCGATCGGGTGAAAGCCCCCCCTCGTGTAGTCCAGCAACAAAATACCTCAGGAACCGAACCTGCAACTCGAGCCGATGCACCGTACCCGGGCCACTCGCTTCGCGCAGCCGCGGATCCATCAGGGCCCTCATCTCGAGCTGAAAGTGGCCCTCGAGCCAGCGCCAGTAATCCTCAATCACGCCAACGAGCGGTGCCTTCTGATTCGACTCGGCCCGAGAGATCGCACCAGGACGCTCCGTGCGACCTCGCCCGAGAAAGTTGATCACCAGCGCGGTTGAATTCTTCTCGGGCGACAAATAGGCGCCGAGACAATACGAGAAGAATTCAAAGTGGTTGATCGAGGCCTTCTCCTCTTGAAATCTGAGGTAAAGATTCATGACTTCGGTGGGCACCTCGGCGTCCTTGGAGAGTTGTCGATGCGCTCTCCACTGGTTCTCGAAGTGCGATCGGTCGAATTCAGCCCAGCTTGTGTCAAGCTTGAAGTGGGCGGCATGCTTGAATTCGCTGCCGTTCTCAAATTCAGCAGCACGAATCGACCACCAGCGGGTCTGATAATGCACATCCTCGTTCACTGCCGAATCGATTTCAGCTTCGCGATGCTTTCTTTTAGATTCAGGACGATCCAAGACGAGCTCCAGCAGATCCGTCCAGTCGGCGGAAGAGGAGTCGACCAGCTTCCGATCAAAAAATCCCTGGATCCACTCGCGCTCAAACCCCCACTCCGGATTTGCAGCAAGCCACAATAGCGTACTCACTGCCTGGAAGTACTCGTTTTTGGCATGAAGCTCGATTGCGGCCCGCAGTTGCTCCTTCCACTCGGCCTTCGAGTACCGACCCTGAATCACGCGCGCCGTCAGGGCGATAGCCGCCGAATCAATCACAAAGTCTCGCGCCTTGGGGTTGCGGATCCTTTCGAGGAGCAAGGCCTCGCCACCATCCGCGCACTGAGAGAGCAGCCATGGGTAGGTTTCGGTGAAAAAGTCGCCAAAGATCTGGTCGGTCTGGCTGTCGGAGAGTTTTTCGAGCGCCAGAAGTCCGGGTAGCGCCTCGGGCGTTCTCCAGCCCGCCAGAAGCAGGCAGAGATACGATGCGGCATCGACTGCTTCGCGCGGCGCTCGCGTTCCGTTTTGGCCAAGCTCATCGAGCCAGACCAGAAGCTGCTTCTTCAATTCGGGCGGACGTTCGGCCAGCAGTCGATCGATCTCTGTACGGGGATACTCTGATCGCAGGTCTTTCACGAAGAGGTCGGTCCAGGTCTGGTTCATGGAGATGCAGGTAGATCAAGATGAGCTGACAGTAAAGACCGCCTAGACGCCAAAAGGTACCGGATACCTTTTCTATTTCTAGATCACCATCGCCCAGAGCGGCACTGTCACGAGCGACAGCGGAATGCTCACGCCCACCATGAGCTGTGCTAGGTCAGGGTCGAGCCTGTTATCCGCCGCCACCACGCCCGCCGTGATCATGGATGCCATGGCGGATTCCAGCAGCAGGGTCTTCAGCACCATCGGCGAGAACTCCGGATAAAGAGCGGCCCATCGCGAGTACACCGCCCAGTAGAGCGTTGGAAGGATCAAGAGCTTGAACGCCAGCGCCAGCGCGAGGGGCTGGCGCACCTCAGGGCGCGATAGCGCCTTCCACTTCATCGACAGCCCGACTGAAACCAGGGCCACTGGCCCCAGCGTGGAGGCAAACGCACCAAGCACTGATCCCATCCATTCCGGATAAACCAAGTGACGGGTTGCCAGTGCCAGGAGAAGGGCCAGGAACGGCGGAAACTTCAATGGCCTCAAGAGAAAGGTCGAGGCCGAGGCGCTGCGATGCCGACCTTCTCCTTCTTCGTCATCGCGTGGTGCAATGGCCTGCGCAAGCGGCGCACCGACGGCCGAAAGAATCAGGAAGCTTCCGAGCTGATCGATGAGCACGGCCGTTCCGAGAGTTTCAGGACCGAGGATCGCCCGAAGCAGGGGAATTCCCACGAACGAGGTGTTGCCGAGGCCGAGCGTGAGGACGAGTGCACCCCAGGTCGATCGAGACCATCCCAGCAGCCGCGCTGCAGCCGTCACGACCGCCATCGACAGAAAAAAATGAATCCACGGCTGCGAGACTGGAAGCAGGATTTCGGGCGATGAAAACGAGAACTCCGGAAGCGCGTGAATTTTCTGTAGAACGAGCGCGGGAAGGGCAGCTCGAATCACCCAGCGATTCAGGATGCGCGAGACCTGCGCGGCACGCGCCGTCTCGAGAACAAACGCTGCAAGCGAGACTCCGAGGGTCAGGAAGAAAACGAGAGCAAAAAGAGCGATCATGGTGCTGAAATCAAACCCCGTCGAGACCCCAGAACCAGAGCTGGTCTTCACGCTCGGACAGAAGTGCACGGGTCTCCGGGTCGAAGACCTTCGCCAGGCAGAGCGACTCGACCACCGACTCGCCAGGAAGCTCACCGAAAATCTTCTCGAGCCCAGCCTGGGTGCCCATGATTTCGGCGCGCGCATCAAGCGCATGCGCCCAGCGCCCGATCATTCGAACCGCCTCGGGCGAACCGCCCCACTCGTGGAGCTGAAAGCCGAGATCAATTCCTTTTCCAAAGGCCCCGTATCCGCGGAGCGTTCCCTCCGAATCGAGGACACGCGCCCAGCGCGTGTTGCGATAGCGCAATACCTCTTCTTCTTCAGCAGAGGAGAGCCCGACACCCCCGCACAACCTGCGGCTCTCGCCCATCGCGCGAAACACGTCGCCCGTGAAACCTTCTTCCAGTCGCAAAAGCCCTGGTGCTCTCTCTTCAGCGCCAACCAGAGCAGCCAAAGGAGCTCGAATCTGCCTTCCGAGTGGCTCGAATCCGAGTCGTCGATACAACGGAGAGTCGCTTCCCCATAAAACGCAGGCGCGCGCCCCGGCATTCCTCGAGTGCTCCGCGAGTACCCCGACGAGTTCGGACGCCAGGCCATGGCCGCGCCAAGCCTCATGCGTGACAACCCCACCAATGCGAACAATCGTGATCGATCCGCCTTCACCACCGAGAAGCCATTCTCCAGGAAGCGCCCCAGCTGCTGCAGCAGGCCGTCCCTCCGAATCGACCAGCGCGAGCCAGAGCGCCCGCTCGGAGTTCCACGCAGGGAAGTCGTCAAAAAAACTGCCTCCCTGTTCAACCGGAAAACACTCATTCAGCAGAGGCTCGATCCTCGATGGATCAACCGGCAGGGCACGGGGCAAACGACGTTCGGTGTTCGGGTCGCTCATTGCATCTCCAGTATGGCTGGCTTCCGCGGCTGCGTCACTGCCGACAATTTCACCAGGCAGCTCATGATCCGGCAGCATTTGCCGATAGGCAACTTGGTAGGAGGAGACCCATCAAATGTCCAAAAAGCACAAGTTCGACCTGACCGCCTTGGTCCATCGCGATTTCATCAAGAATGGAGAAACTCTCTTTTTTGTCAGTGACCCCAAGATGACTTGCGTGGTCACGAAGCAGCCCAACGGAGAGTACAAGGTGGTCGCCAAGGGCGAAACCATGACGATCCACGCCTTTGCCCAGAAATGCCTGGGCGTCGAGCCGCCGGATCACGCATCGAAGTGGTTTCGCACTTCGGCCGGCAAGACGCTGTATGAATTCTGGCACGCGGACGACTACGTCGAAGCGGCCTAACGCTGTTGCAGGACCGCTCCAAGCGGCCTAACTCGTTGAAAACTCAGAGAGGCAGGACTCCGAGAAGAAATCGGAGCCCCTGCCTCTTTTTTTTTCTCAAGGATTCGCCCGCGCCTCCGATCAGTCCTATGGAAGCTGAGACAGGAGTTTCGGCAGACGAAAGAAGAGGCCAAGGATGGCCGGCCACGAAAGTGGACAAATGACCTTCATGGAGGAAGGTTGTCATGGGCTTGAGAATCAACACCAATGTGCCTTCGCTGACAGCCCAGCGAAACCTGCGCGCAAACAGGTTCTCACTCGATCGAAACCTCGAGCGCCTGAGCTCCGGCTCCAGGATCAACCGTGCAGGCGACGACGCCGCCGGTCTCGCCATCTCCGAATCTCTCCGTGCACAAATTCGCGGCATCTCGCAGGCCGAACGCAATGCCCAGGACGGCATTTCGATGGTCCAGGTTGCCGAAGGTGCGCTTTCTGAAGTCGCCAACCTGCTCATCCGCATGCGTGAACTCGCCGTGCAGGCCTCTTCGGATACTGTCGGACCGAATGAACGTCGCTTCATGGATGTCGAATACAAGCAGGCCATGGAGGAAATCGACCGCATCGCCAACAGCACCGACTACAACGGCGTGAAGCTGCTGAACGGCTCAGCTCCGGTCTTCGAAATCCAGATCGGCACGAAGAACAATCCGCTCATCGACCGAGTGAAGCTCTTTGATGCTAGTGCAACGGATTCGAATGTCGTGGCCCTCGGCATCAACCTCACGGGCATGGCTGACAAGGTCAGCGCCCAGAACAGCCTCAGTGCGCTCGACGGCGCGCTTGCACAGGTCAACAAGGTCCGAGCCGAGTTCGGCGCGGTCCAGAACCGACTCCAGTCGGTCATCAACAACATCATGGTCAACCGAGAGAACCTCTCGGCGGCCAACAGCCGGATCCGCGACACGGATCTGGCGGAGGAAGTCAGCGACCTCACCAAGAACCAGATCCTCATGCAGGCTGGCGTCTCGGTCCTGTCGCAGGCCAACTCTGCACTGAAGAGCACCCTGAGCCTTCTGGGAGGGAATGCGTAAGGAACTCTTCTGAGCTGAATGAACGATTTTTGCCCGAAGCAAAGGCCATCGCCTGAGCTTGTTTCCTGGATGCGGGTTCGGGGCCTGCGCGTGGATGCCTGGATGGCGGAAGCGCGTGGGCCCTCCCCGAGTGCCGCTGAAAAGCGCATGCACCAGGCGGGTTGACGAAGGATTGAGGGACTGCAGGGGTCCGCGGATGGTCCGCGACGCCTCACGCAGAACCGCAATGCACCGAGCGTGCGGGAACACGAGCGGAGCACAAACCAGCAGGATGCTGTCTCCGGCCAATTGAAGGCCGGTGGGAACATGGAGGAGCCGAATATGACCACGGGAGGCTGAGATGGGACTTCGAATTTCTACCAATACTAGCTCGATTAATGCGCTTCGTACTCTTGCAGCAACACGCGGAAACCTCGACAAGTCGCTCGAGAAACTCGCGAGCGGCAACCGAATCAACCACGCCGGCGATGACGCCGCAGGGTTGGCGATTTCAGAGAACCTGCGCGCCCAGATTCGGGGCATCCGGCAGGCGAAGCGAAACGCGCAGGACGGCATCTCGCTGATCCAGGTCAGCGAAGGCGGCCTGAACGAAATCGCGAATATGCTGATCCGCATGCGTGAACTCGGAATCCAAGCCGCGTCGGACACGATCGGAAACACCGAGCGGCAGTTCGCCGACCGGGAGTTCCAGTCGCTGAAACAGGAGATCGACCGAATTGCGAACTCGACGAACTTCAACGGCACGCCCCTGCTGAACGGGCGGGCGGGGGTCTTCGAGATCCAGGTCGGAATCCAAAATAACCCGGTGCTCGACCGCGTGGTCTACAACGGTGAGCGCTCGGACACGACGGTGGAATCCTTGAGCATGGCCGGTGAATCGGTGGCGACCAAGGCGGGAGCCCAGATGGGACTCGCAGTGATCGACGACGCGCTCAACCGGGTCAACTCGATCCGAGCCGATCTTGGCGCGATCCAGAACCGAATTCAGTCAACGATCCAGAACCTGTCGATCACCGACGAGAATCTCTCGGCCGCGAACAGCCGAATCCGCGACACCGACATGGCCGAGGAGGTCTCGGAGATGACCAAGAACAACATCCTGATGCAGGCAGGTGTCTCAGTCCTTGGACAGGCGAACCAGATGAACCAGCATGCGCTGAAGCTCCTGGGCTGATCAGGAGCGACTCAGGAAGTAGCGACAGCATGGCAGTAGCTTCGAAAATCAAGGCTGCGCGGTGTTCGGGATAACAGTGTGCGAGCCGCCCCCCGGGCCTCCCCATAAAATGGGAACGGGAGGCCCGGGCGGTTGGGAGTGGACGAAAAAAGTTTCGGGCGGAAATGGGTTCCGCTCGATTGAACCAAGCCGGCAAGGAAGCCGCCCAGCTAGGGATAGCTGCGGGTCATCATGGAGGAAGACGCTCATGAATGGAGGCTAGTATGGGATTGAGAATCAATACGAATGTGACTTCGCTGAACTCGTTGCGAACGATGGGTGCGACCCGGATGAACCTGGACAAGGCGCTCGAACGCCTGGCCAGCGGCTCTCGAATCAACCACGCAGGCGATGACGCGGCGGGGTTGGCGATTTCCGAAAACCTGAGGGCGCAGATCCGAGGACTGAGGCAGGCCAAGCGAAACGCTCAGGACGGCATCTCGCTGATCCAGGTCAGCGAAGGTGGACTGAACGAGGTGGGAAACATCCTGATTCGCATGCGCGAACTGGCGATCCAGGCGGCATCCGACACGATCGGCGACAACGAGCGACAGTTCACGGATCGTGAATTCCAATCGCTCAAGGCGGAGATCGATCGTATCTCGAACGCCACCCAGTTCAACGGCACGCCGCTGTTGAACGGTCGCGCGGGAGTTCTCGAGTTCCAGGTGGGAACACAGAACAACCCGCTGCTCGATCGAATCTCCTACAACGGAGAACGGGCGAACTCTTCGTTGGAGTCGCTGAAGATCGCCGGTGAATCGGTGTCGTCGAAGCCCGGAGCGCAGATGACGCTCGGGGTGCTCGATGATGCCCTCAACCGGGTGAACTCGATCCGAGCCGACCTGGGTGCGATCCAGAACCGCATGCAGTCGACGATTTCCAACCTGTCGATCAGTGACGAGAACCTCTCGGCAGCCAACAGCCGCATCCGTGATGCGGATATGGCCGAAGAAACCTCCGAGCTGACGAAGCAGAACATCCTGATGCAGGCGGGTGTTTCGGTCCTCTCGCAGGCCAACAGCAGCTCGCAGATGGCACTGAAGCTGCTCGGGTAAATCCACAGCGTGAGGTGAGGAATGAGTGCACGATCGGTACTGATCATCGGTGGAAGCGGGTTCGTGGAAACCCATCTCGCAATCCGATTGCGGGATGAATGCAAGGTGTTCACGACCTGCTTCCGCCATCCGCGAAGGATTGCGGGCGTCAGTATGATTCCGGTTTCGCTCTCGCAGCCTGACTCCATCAAGGCGGCGGTGCTCACGGCCCAGGCGGACGTGGTGGTGTACGCCGCCGGTGCCCGCCCAGGGGCGGAACCCCAGGAGATCGAGCTCATGCACTCGGAGGGTCCGCTTGCGGTCCTCGGTGCATCGGGGATGCTGGGATCCAAGTTCGTGCTCCTGTCGACCAGCCGGGTATTCGACGGCTCGAGATGCGGGTACGGCGAAACAGATCCACCGATACCCACGGATGGAATCGGCAAGGCCAACCTGACTGCGGAAAACGGGGCGAGGAATCGTGCGCTCCACTTTGCAATCGTGCGTTCGTCTCCGGTGTATGGGCTCGGACCTGCGGATAACCCTTCCGTTTCGGATCGAATCATCCGCGAACTTGCCCTCGGAAGGTCCGTCGAGCTGGATGACCACGAAGTACACCGCTTTGGACCGATCGAAACTCTGGTCGAAGGCCTGGCGCGCGCGTGCATGGATGAAGGCGTGAAAGGAATCCTGCATCACTCAGGAGGAGAGGCCTGCACGATGCTGGAACTGGGCAGGAGAATCGCTGCACGCTTCAAGCTGCCCGAAAATCTGCTGCGGCCAATGGCCGAGTCGAAACCGGATCGAACGCGAGACTACACGCTCGATGGAGCGAGGATGTCGAAGCTCTTAAAGATGGAGCCCCTGCTCCTGGAGCAGGGCCTTGATCTGCTCGAGAAGCAGCTGCTGGCTGCCCGGGCGTGACTTTCGCTGGTCACGCGTGGCGCGGACAAACTCGGTGAAGTAGAAGCGCGCCACCTGCGAGGGCTGAACCTTTTCGCCCTGGTACGTCCAGGTGACGTCTCCGAACGGACCGACCTGTGCCAGGAGCTCCTGCGCGCTCGTCGATGAGGAAACGTTAGTGCCGGCAGGCTGGTGTTGCGAGAAAGAAATCTGGATCACGCCGTGGGCGGCGTTCGAAGCGACGAGCTTGATCTGATTCCGATAGATCATGAAATCAGCGGCCGTCTGCGCCACGCTATAGACTTTAATTTCCTGGAAGCGTGATCCCGCTTCTGAATATCCATTGAAGATCCGGCAATACTCGGTGAACTGCTCACGAAGGCGCGTCAGAAAGTCGACGGTCGCCTCCTCGATGCGCTGCTGCGGATCCAGTCCGCCCGAGGCTGCCTGGAGCAGCCGATCGGCCTCGGGATTCTGCTCGCCCTTGGCGAGCAAGTGGATCCAGGAAAAATCAGCGTTCAACGCAGCCGAAACCGTCGGACCGGCAGCAAAAGACGACGAACTTCCCAAGGAGCTGGACATGGTGAATTCCCCCGAAAATCTCGAACAAAGTGAGGGCAGATGCCCTCGGGGAAATTAAAGAACCTCCGGGCAGCGAAGTCAAATGGAACCCAGAATCGAAACGTGGGCGCCGTATGGCAGCTTTAGGCTTCCTGATACCAAGCCAGGCATGCTCACCACTGCGCAGTGACAGCCCCCTGGGTCATTGACTGTCGGGTCCACATGATAAATTCGCGGACCCGGAGGCAAGATCCAGTATAGCAAAAACGCGCGCGTTGAAGCGGATTCAGAGAAAAATTTTTTCCCGCAGCTGGTCGATCACTCAACCGGTTCGCTCTCGTCAGAAATCCTGTGGCTTTACAGCTCCTTATTCCGATGCCACACTGTTTCCAATGTCCGGTAAAAAACTTCTCGTCGCAGACGACAGCTTGACTATCCAGAAAGTCATTCGTCTTGCCCTTTCGCATGAAGGCTACGACATCCAGGCCGTTTCCGACGGTGCCGAGGCTCTCGAACAGCTCATGCTCTTCCGGCCGAATGTCGTGCTGATCGATGTTTCTCTTCCTGGTAAATCCGCGACCGAGGTCAAGGCATTCGCCGACGAGAAGCCTGAGCTTCGTGATGTCCGTTTCGTCCTGATGTCGAGTGCGTTCGAACAGGTGGATGAGGCGGCAGTCGAGCGCGCCGGCTTTCACGGACGGCTCACGAAGCCCTTTGATCCCGCACACCTTCGCAAAGTGCTGATCGATTCGCTGGACATGCCTTCGATCGCGCCTGTCGCTCCGCCGTCTATTCCGGTGGTCTCGATCGATGTACCGGCCGCTCCAATCACTCCGCCACCGTTTCACCCGACTCAGGCTGCCGTGGCGCCGGCAGCGCCACCGGCCAGCACTCCCGCCATCGAATTTGGCGGAGGAGAGGCCGACATTCGCGAGCTGACGCAGTCGACGCTTCAGATGGCGGGGCTCGATGACTTCGGGTGGACCGTCAACGAAGGCGCAAAAAAGGCCGAGCCAGCCTTCCAGCCTTTTGACTTCGAACCTTCGCTTCCACCGCTGCCGAACATGTCGCTCGGAGGAGCGCCTTCGCAGGCGCCGAAAGAGGCCGAGGTTGCATCCACTACCGCGTCATTGGTGCTGAGTGGATTTGAGCTTCCAACCGAGGAACCCAAAACTGCTCTCGATTCGATGGCGATCGAAAGCCTCGTCCAGCAGCAGGTCGAGGCGGCACTCTCCAAGATCTCGCGCGAGATGCTTCCGCAGATTGCCGAACGCCTCATCAAGCAGGAGATTCATCGCCTCCTGGGCGAAGGTCCCTGACTCGCGACACTTCTTCGGCATAGAGTGACTGAATCCGTCCATCCTGCATGAACACCTGCAGTTCGCCCGCCAAACCCAGTCCATGGACACGAGCGCGAAACGATTCGGAATGGGATTTCCAGCTGATCTCGGTTCCCCGTGGAAACGCGGCCCAGCGGTCGTAGGCCTCACGAAGGAAGGCGGGACCCTCGGTGTCGAGCTTCAGCACCGCCTCGGCGATCCACTCGACAAGCGGTTCGCGAATCTGATCCGCCAGGTGTGGATCACTCAATGATGCGGTCGGTTGGTCGAGCCCTTCGGGTGCGAGTGCGCCGTTGAGGCCAAGCCCCAGCACGATGAACGACTTTCCCCCGGCAGACGACACTGACTCGCAGAGGATCCCGCCAAACTTTCTGCCATCGAGCCAGAGGTCATTCGGCCATTTGATCGAGAAGCGCGAGCTATCCATGCTTCCAAAACGACCGGAGGAAAGAAGCTCCACGACACCCACCGCACCCAGCAGCGGAATCCACGTCCAGTGCGTTGTTTCACGCGGCCGGAGAATGATCGATAAAAAGAGATTTCCAGCTTCCGACTGCCAGGTTCGCCCCATGCGGCCGCGTCCTGCCGTCTGCATGCGAGCGGAAATCCAAGTGCCGTGCGGAGCCGCATCCGGACCGAGCGCGCCCTTTTGCTTGGCAAGATCATTGGTCGAGCCACAGCTCTCGAGCAGCTCTCCACGAGGGCTCACGCGCCCTCGACCAGAAGCGACAAGTCCAGCGGCTTCACCGTGTGCGTGAGCGAGCCGACGGAGATGACGTGCACGCCCTCCTGCACGTATCCCGAAATGTTGGCCTGAGAAATTCCTCCCGAAACCTCGACGGTCACGCGTGAGTTCGCGTGCAGGGCGATTGCCCGGACGGCATCTCCGACCAGGGATGGACTGAAGTTATCGAGAAGGACGGCATCAACCGAGGCGTCGAGCGCCTGCTGGAGCTCGACCAGATTCCGCACTTCGATTTCGACACGCAAACCATGCGGCGCCACGGCGCGTGCGCCACGAACAGCTCCACCGATTCCACCCGCTGCAGCAATGTGGTTTTCCTTGATCAGCACTCCCCCCGAAAGGCTCACGCGGTGGGGATGACCACCCCCTGCGATCACGCCAGCAATCGACAGGTCGCGGTAACCGGGAAGGGTCTTTCGAGTGCTCGTCACTCGCGGAGGATTTTTCAGGCCGGCAGAGCGAACGATCTCGACGAGCTCCGAGGTCTGGGTGGCGATGCCGCTGACGAACGCCGCAAGGTTCAAAGCGGGCCGCTCGAGCGCCAGTACCCAGTGCGCCGGTCCTTCCCAGCGCGCCACGATCGCACCTGGGCCGATGGGTGATCCATCAGGAAGAATTTCCGTGACGAGATTCGCCCCAGAGATTCGCGCCACGGCAGAGGCGAGAGCCTGTCCCACCCAGATTCCGGAAGACTTCGCGACAATGCGTGCACGGATCACGCGATGAGGAACACTGCCGCGAGCGGTCCAGTCCCAGGGCCAGCCATCTTCACGAAGGCCTTCTTCAAGCGACCTCTTCCAGAACTCTGACAGCTCGTGATAGTCCTGCATGGCCCCTTGATTAACGAAATTTTCGGAGAAAATCACATGTTTCCACGTGAACCCGCCGGCCGCGCCGCTGACCAGATCCGTCCCCTGATGATCGAGACGAACGTCAACCGTTATGCCGAGGGCTCGGTGCTGATCCAGGCAGGCCACACGCACGTGCTCTGCACCGCTTCTGTGGAAGAGTCCGTTCCAGGATGGCTCAAGGGCAAGGGACAGGGCTGGGTGACGGCGGAATACTCGATGCTGCCGCGCTCGACCCACACGCGCAGCAAGCGCGATCGCGAAAAGATCTCAGGACGTACCCATGAAATCCAGCGCCTGATCGGTCGCGCCCTGCGCGTCACCGTGGATCTCGCAAAGTTGGGCGAACGCTCGATCCTGATCGACTGCGACGTCATCCAGGCGGACGGCGGCACGCGCACCGCTTCGATCACAGGCGCATGCGTGGCGCTGGGCATCGCGCTCAACAGGCTCATCGTCGAAGGAAAGATTCCCGCGTCTGCCTGGCTCGATACGGTTTCAGCCATCAGCCTCGGCATCGTGAAGGGCGAAGTGCTGACCGATCTCGACTACAACGAAGACTCCGGGTGCGATGCCGACACGAACTTCGTCGTGACGGGCAGCGGAAAGCTCGTCGAAGTGCAGGGCACCGCTGAACAGGCGCCGTTTTCGCCGGAAAAACTGATGGAACTCACGACTGCAGCCATGCGCGCTAACGCGACGCTCAAGCAGGCTCAGCTCGAAACATTCCGAAAGCTCGGCATCACCAGCATGCCGCGCAGCTAGCGAAAGCCCCCCTCTCGAAAAGGAAGGCCCCAGAGATCCGGGAAGGATCCCCAGGGCCCGAGGAGGGGTGGGTACAGCACTTCAGCCTGAGCGCTTGCTCAGGCTACCTGGTGAGCACGCTGCCGGGCCCGGAAGGCCTGGTAGTGCTCAAACTTTTTCTCGTAATCCGGAACCTCTTCGCCGGTTCTCTTGATCAGTCCGAATTTGAATTGGTCGTAATGCTCCGTGCAGAAGCCGAAGCGGTCTTCATGATGCCTGCACCCTTTCGCGATGCAGCCGCCAGTGGCGGAAGCCGTGGCCTTTTTCGGGGCCTGAATGTCTTTCTGTTCCTTGTGCTCCGTAGGAGCTGCGCCTGTCTTACCCATTGATTTTCCTCACTCTCTACACAGGACCTATCGGCGCAGACCGTCGAAACTTTAACGGTTAAGTCAGGTATTTTTTTGGCGCTTTCGTCAACGGATTTTCGCCCGTCGTCTTGCACTCTTAGACCGCTCCCCCTACTCTGGGCGGATCAAAGGCTGTCTTAACAATTCAGAGTCAGCATCCCCCGGATGGGGATGAAGGAGTCTTATGACCGTGTTTCCACGATGGACCCTGGCCGCACTGGCCACACTTTCGTTTTCGCTCCCGGCCTCGGCCCAGACCGACCACCATCACCGCCATGGGAGTGAAGAAATCCGCGCCTCACGCTGGGTCCAGATCCACGCCAAGGACAAGACGGAACGCACGGCCATCGCCAACGAGGGCGTGAGCATCGAAGCGGTCCGCAGCGACAGCGTCTGGGGATTCGCAACTCCCGACCAGCTTCAGGCCCTGAAGGGCAAGGGGTTCCGGATTCTCGGCAGCTTTGATTTCACGACCGGCCGTGGCGGACACCAGGGCGGCTTTGATTTTCCTGCCAAGGACGCCAAGTTCCACAATTACGCCGAAGCGACGAGCGCGCTTCGCATGCTGGCCTCGAGCCATGCCGATATCGCTCGCACGATCTCGATTGGAAAGACGATTGAACGCCGCGACATCTGGGCCATCCACATCAACACGAATCCTGACGCCCTGATGTCGAACTCGAGCTCGAAGCCGGGCATCCTGTACGTCGGCAACCACCACGCCCGAGAGCACCTCTCGGTCGAGGTGCCGCTGATGTTCGCGCAGCACCTCCTCAAGAACCGCGATGATCCGAAAATCTGGGCGCTTCTCGACTCACGCGACATCTGGATCATTCCGATGCTGAATCCGGATGGCTCTGAATTCGACATCGCCACCGGCAGCTACAAGTACTGGCGCAAGAACCGCAGGAACAACCGCGACGGCACCTTCGGCGTCGACCTAAACCGCAACTACAGCTTCGGCTGGGGAACCGGCGGCTCGTCGAAGGACACGTCCAGCGACGTCTACATGGGCCCGACCCCGTTCTCCGAGCCCGAGACCCAGGCCATCAAGACCTTCGTCGAATCGCAGACGAACCTGAAGATCCTGCTCTCGTTCCACACCTTCAGCGAGCTCATCCTGTATCCTTGGGGTGGCAAGTATGATCCGATCGCCGATCCGAAGGACCGCGCCATCCACGAAAAAATGGCCAAGACGATGGCCGGCTGGAACAAGTACAAGCCCCAGCAATCGAGCGACCTCTACATCGCCAGCGGCGACACGACCGACTGGGCCTATGGAGACCGCGGACTGATTTCGTTTACGTTCGAGCTGTCGCCAGCGAACACGGGCGGAGCCGGCGGCTTCTATCCCGGCGCTGGAATGATCGACAAGGCGTTTCAGGACAACCTCAGGCCCTGTCTGTACCTTCTGGACCTGACGGATGATCCGGCGCGTGCGACCACGAATCGTCCGTCGATCTTCCTGCAGAACTACGTGGCTCCGAGCCTCGCGCCCGAGCACTTCTGGAACTGATCACCGGTCCCGCGCGAGCGGGATGAGGCTTTCAAGCACAAAAAAAGGGCCTGCCTCCCGAGAGGGACGGCGGGCCCTTTTGATTCAGGATCGCGAAACGCGCCGCTCAGCCCTGCTCCTTGGCTTCCTGCGCTTCGATTTCTTTCCGGACCTGGTCCATGTCGAGCGCCTGGAGCTTTCCGATCAACTCTTCGAGCGCCGCCTCCGGAAGCGCTCCAGGCTGCGCAAACACCAGGATGTTCTGGCGGAAGGCCATGATCGTCGGAATCGATCGGATGCGGAATTCGGCGGCAAGCTCCTGCTCGGCCTCGGTGTCGATCTTTCCGAACACGATGCCGAGGTGTTTCGCGGCGACCTTCTCAAAGATCGGAGCAAACATGCGGCAGGGGCCGCACCAGCTTGCCCAAAAATCGAGAAGCACGATGTCGTTGTTGTCGAGGGTGGCGTCCAGATTGGAACGCGTGATGTCGATGGTGTGGGCGCCTGCCATGATGGCCTCCTGAGGGTATTGGGGATGCGGCTTGCATCTCTCATTACCGTAACATAGGATTAAAGCTATATGAAGACCATTGCCATGTTGGACATGAAGAACGTTCTTGGAAAGCTCGCCGAAGACGAGATCATTCTCGATGTGCGGGGCGCAGATGAGTTTAGGGACGGACACCTGCCGGGCGCCCGAAACATTCCGCATGACCAGGTGGCGCAGCACGCCGTGGAGCTCAAGAAGTTCAAGGCCATCTACATCCACTGTCAGGCGGGGCGTCGCGCCGGAATGGCCGCCGACGCTCTCGCGAAGCTCGGCCTGAGCAATATCATCTGCATCAGCGGTGGCGGCATGGGCGATTGGATGGCGGCAGGACTTCCAGTCGAGAGATAATCCCGAGCCATGAAGCCTACGGCATCCACGCGCAAGTTGATCGAAAAGAGCAGGGAGGTCGCCGCACTGTTGGGCGGCCTCTCTCATCCGGTTCGCCTCCAGATTCTCTGCTGCCTCATGGAAGCACAAAAGAGCGGAGGAGCAGGAGAGCAGTCGGTCTCGGAGCTCACCGAATTCTGCGCGATCAGCCAGCCCGAGATGTCGCAGTTTCTCTCTCGCATGAAAAAGGAGAACCTCGTGCAATCGCGCCGAAACGGCAATCGAGTCCTCTACTCGATCGCCGATCCGCATCTCGCCACGCTGCTTCAGACCGTGAAAGATCTTTACTGCTCCTGACCACTCGCCCGGTTCTTGCTCCTCACGTTCTCGGTCCTTGAGGCCGGAACCCCAAACACCAGGAGCACTTGTATCATTCGCCCACTCTCTTCGTCACGTCTTCACCGCAAGCCTCGCGCTTGCGTCAGCGGCCACGCTCAGCGCCTGCGGATCCGCCGGTGGAAAAATGGCCGTCACCTTCCCCGATCAGCAGACGCTTCAGTTCCAGGCGGAACTTACCAGGGAATCCAACTTCGCACTCGATGGACAGATTCTGCTCCCGCCGCATGGCGACGTCTACTTCCTGCCAGCAAGTCCGCAGCGCGGATTCACCTTCGGAGGACGCCTCGACCTGAAGGCTTTCCTGCCTGACGGCTGGCAGTACGGCGAAGTGACGCGGCTTCCAACGGGCGCCTACTTTCCGCCGTACATCACCTCGCCCCTGGTCCAGGTTCCGCTCTCCGATGATTTTTCCGCCTACCTCGGCGTGCGCGACCAGAAGGCACTCGGCATTGCGTGGTCCTTCATCAAGTCGGACGACACCGCCATTGGCATCGGTGCGAACTACTACGACGCCCAAGGAAACATCGTGATGGGAGGTCTCTTCTTTCCTCCGCGCAAGGAAAACGGAAAGGTCACGGTTCCGGGAGGCCTGTTCATCGTGACCGATCTCACGCCGTTCCTTCCGGCGGCCGCCCGTCGCAACCTCAAGATGAAGCCTTACGTCGTCGAGAACGGACGCGTCCGTGAGTTCGAAAAGAGCGACATGCCGGCGGCAAGGCATTACATCGACCTGCTCCAGGCCGAACAAAAGCGCGTCGGTACGGTCAAACTCAAGGCTCCAGGCCAAGGCGAGTGAGCCTGACGAAATCCTGACGGGCTTTTGACTTTGCAAAGGGTCGCGGCTGCCACAAAATTCAGGGATGAAAAAACTCCTGTTTCTTGTGGCAGCCGCTGCCCTTGCGCTCGGCTTCACGTCGGCGTTCTCGGCGCCGCTCGCCGAAAAAAATTTCGGCGTGATGCCCAGGCTCGTCGTGGTCATCGCGGTCGACCAGATGCGCGCCGACACCCTTACCCGCTTTCGCTCGCGCTTCCTCGAGCCGGAGCTGGCAGGAGGAAGGCCGGGCGGCTTTCGATTCCTGATGTCGCGCGGGGCCTACTACCCCTACGGGCAATACGACTTGCTGCAAAACATGACGGGCCCGGGCCATGCCATGATCCTGAGCGGATCGTATCCCTACCAGATGGGCATCACGCTCAACGACTGGTACGAACCCGGAAAGGGACAGGTCTACTGCGTTCGCGATGACTCGAGCCCCCTGGTCGTCGGTCAAAGCCTCTGGAGCGGCCTGTCTCCAAGAAACTTCCTGGGGACGACGGTCGGAGACGAGCTCAAAAACGCCGGATATTCCTCGCGCGTGGTGACGATGGCGCTCAAGGATCGGGCAGCAATCCTGATGGGTGGACATCGCGCCGACCTTGCCCTGTGGTTCGACTCCAAGACCATGCAGTGGACGACGAGCCGACACTACCTTCCGGAAGGACCCATGCCCCCCTGGGTCGATGCCCTCTCGCGCGAAGCCCAGTCGCGCAAGGGCATGACCTACCACTGGAAGTCGGAAGGCGCAGGCACCGGACTTTCCTCGAGCAACAAGAGCTCTTTCTCGCATTCGACCGAATACGGAAGCTACGCCTCGTTTGCCTATCCGATGGGAGTCGAACTGGTCGTGGATGCGGCCAAGGCTGCCGTGAAGAGCCTCAAGCTCGGACGCGGTCGCCACACCGATCTGCTGGCGATGAGCTTTTCATCACATGATTACCTGGCGCATGCCCATGGCGCCAATGCGAGAGAGATGGAAGAGATGACGGTCTCTGAAGACCGGCAGCTCTCTGAGTTTTTGGGCTTCCTGAAAAAGGAACTCGGCAGCCTCGACGACGTCGTCATCGTGCTCACTGCAGACCACGGTGGTCCGTATGATCCGGAGTGGCTCAAGACTCAGAGGATCCATGCCGGGAACATCGATGAGGCCGCTCTCGCCACCCGCGGCAACGCGAGATTGCAGGAGGTTTTCGGCAGTACTTCGAAGGAAAAGCCGTACGTGGCCTTCGTCGCTGACCTGAACTTCTTCCTCAATCCCGAAGTACTCCACAGCAAGGGCATCGATCCTTCGAAGGCGGAAGCCGAGCTCAAGAAGGAACTCCTGAAGACCGAAGGCATCCTCACCGCGTTCACCAAGACCGATTACCTCGAACGCAGGCTGCCTCCTGAACTCTTCGGGCGACAGGTGCTCAAGCAGTACAAGCTGGGCCGCAGCGGAGATGTCGTCCTGATTCCGAAGCCGCACTTCCAAACTGCCGGAGCAGCCGCAAGCCACCTCACCGGTTATGCGTATGACCGGACGGTACCGATCCTGATCTTCGGAAAACGCATCAAGCCCGGCGTGTACTCCGAGAAGGCAGACGTCGTGGACATCGCGCCCACGCTCTCATTTCTACTCGGGCTGACTCCCCCGGCGATGTCGGAGGGACGAATCCTGGGCGAGATCCTCACGGATTCGAAATAGCCTTCGCGAAAGCAAGTCAGCGAAATCACGAACACAAAACTTCGGCAAATACTGCCGATTGAACCCCCATCGAACGGTTGCCTAACCTGTAGAGATACACGGAGGCGATCGAATGGTACACGCACGAGTTTTCGTCCAGCTCTCGGTTTTGGCCCTGGCAGTGATCGGAAGCACCACCCCGGCGAATGCAGGAGTTCGCGCCGCATCCACCAGGCCTGTGTCGGGCCTGATCGTGGGTGGAGAAAACGCCACACCCGGAGAGTTTCCGTTTCTCGTTTCCGTGCAGACGCGGACCGGAAGCCACTTTTGCGGAGGATCACTCATCGACAAGCGCTGGGTCCTGACTGCAGCCCACTGCCTGACTCCTGGAGAAGAGTCGAGCGTCCAGATCGTCGTCGGAGTCCACGACAGGAGCGACACGGCGGGATCCCAGACCATCAAGGCTGTTCGCATCGTGAACCATCCGCTCTACGGCAACGCTCCAGTCGACATGGACTACGACTTCTCGCTCGTCGAGCTCGAGAATGATGCCGTCCACGATCCGATCGCGCTGAACACGAGCTCGCTCGATATTCCGGAAGATGACCAGATGCTGGCCGTGCCGTCGATCACGGCAGGCTGGGGTGCCACTCGCGAGGGGGGACGGCTTCCAAACATCCTGCAGAAAGTCACCGTCCCACTGGTCAGCGCCAAGAAGTGCAGCAAGGCCTATCCCGGACAGATCACGAATCGGATGATCTGCGCCGGCCTCGACCAGGGTGGAAAAGACTCGTGCCAGGGTGACAGCGGTGGTCCGCTGTTCGTTCGCGACAACCAGGATCGTGCACTTCTGGTTGGTGTCGTGAGCTGGGGCCACGGTTGCGCGCGCCCGAACAAGTACGGTGTCTATTCGAAGATTGATTCAGTGAACGACTGGATCACCCAGACGATGCAGGCCACGCGCTGATCGCTCACAGATCCAAAATGATCGGCATCACGGTCGGCTTCTTGCCCAGGTTGGCAAGAAAGAACCGACGCAGCTCGATGCGGATGTTTTCCTGAAGATCCGGCTCCACGCCGGTCGTGGCCATTTTGAGCTCGTGCTCCTGCACCAGGTGCCGCACCCGGTTCTTTGCCTCTTCGAGAAGCCAGGACTCCACCTGCTCGCTCGCCAGTCCGCGGGCGATGATGTCCGGCCCCGCAATGATGCGGCGGCTTTCTCGGTTGCGTACTAACAGCGAAAAAACGACGCCTTTTTCACCCAGCTGTCGACGATCCTTCAGCACGAGTTTCGACACGTCGTTGCCTTCGCGGCCCTCGACGAGTACTCGCGGCTCATCGAGCTTCTCCACGACGGCAATCGAATCAGGCGTGATCTCGAGGATGTTTCCGTTGGTGGCCACCACCTGGCGATCCTCGCCAATGCCGCAATCCGCGGCCAGCCGGGCGTGGTGAACGAGATGGCGGTACTCGCCGTGGATCGGCACGAAGAACTTCGGGTTCACGGCTTCGATCATCTGCCGAAGCTCGGGTTTGGTGGCGTGCCCCGAAACATGGATGTCGTGGATTGCCTCGTACAAGACTTCCGCACCCTGCTTGAAGAGCTGGTTGATCATGCGGCCGATGGCCTTTTCGTTGCCCGGAATGTAGCGCGAGCTCATCAGCACGAGGTCGCCCTTGCCGAGCTGGATCTGCTTGTGTTCGCCCAGCGCCATGCGCTGGAGCGCGGCACCCGTCTCCGCCTGTGAGCCGCTCGAGATCACGATGACCTCGCTGCGGTCGTGCAGGTGCAGCTCGTCCATGCTCACCAGCACGGACTGGTAGTGCTTGAGGTAGCCGGCTTCAAAGCCCAGCTTCGAATTCGCCTCCATGCTGCGGCCCGTGAGGATGACCTTCTTGCCGAGCTTCGAGGCGATTTCAAAGATCTGCCCCATGCGGCCGATATTCGACGCAAACATTGCCACGACCGTCAGGCCTTCTGCAGCCGAAAAGAGCGCCTCGAAGCGCTCGTAGATCCGGCTCTCGCTCATGGAGTGTTCGCAGCGCTCGACGTTCGTCGAGTCCGAAAGCAGCAGCAGCACGCCCTCTTCTCCGGCCTGCTTGAAGCGCGAAAGATCCATCATCGATCCATAAAAGGGCGTCGGATCGATCTTGAAATCGCCCGTGTGCACCACGCGCCCGAGCGGGGTGTCGATCAGCAGCGCGACGGCATCGACGATGCTGTGATTCACCGATTCGGGCGTGATCGAGAAGGCACCGAGTTCGATCTTCTCGCGCATGCGCATGACGCGCAGGTCGACGGAGTCGGTGAGCCCGTACTCATCGAGCCGCTTTCGAATCATCAATGAGGTGAAGTTCGAGGCGTACAGCGGCGCGCGCACGCCCGACTTCAGCAGGAAAGGCAGTGCTCCAATGTGGTCTTCGTGCCCGTGGGTCAGGATGATCGCACGAACCTTGTCCTTGCGTTCGACCAGCCACTGAAAATCCGGAATGACGAATTCGACGCCGAAATGATCGAGATCCGAGAACAGGATGCCGCAGTCGATGACGATGATCTCGTCCTCGATCTCCATCACCATGCAGTTCATCCCGATTTCACCGAGCCCTCCGAGCGGCAGGATGCGAAGCGGAGAATTTCTGGACGAGCCCTTCGAGGACTTGGCCAAGGAGCTCATCGCGTGGTTCCGAGCGCGTGTCGAATGCGCGCCGCGATCACTTCAGCGGCAATGTCCGTCTCTTCGCCCACGGTGAGGTCGGCATACTGGCGGGTCGGTTCGAGGAACTCATGGTGCATGGGCCGAACTGTATCGTAATACTGCCGGATTATGCCATCGAGGCTTCGTCCGCGCTCGCGAACGTCGCGGTGCAGGCGGCGGATGAAACGAATGTCGGCTTCGACGTCCAGGAAGACTTTCAGGTCAAAAAGCTCGCGAAGTGCGGCGTCCCACAACGTGAAAATTCCCTCAAGGATGATGACCTTGCAGGGCCCGACAGGCTCGACTTCGGCGGTCCTCTGGTTGGTACGGTAGTCATAGACGGGTACATTGACCCGGCCCTCGGCCTTGAGCTGCTCAAAGTGCGAGCGAAGCAGGGGCCAGTCGAACGCTTCGGGGTGGTCGAAGTTGAAACCCCCACCCGTCATGGCCAGGTCCTGCGGAGGGGTCGGCAGGTAGTAGGAATCCTGGTGCAGCAGGGCAACCGACGGGTCGGCAACTCGCTGAATGATTTTCTGCGCAAACGTGGTTTTACCTGATCCGGAGCCGCCGGCGATCCCAACTAAGAACATGCTGGGAGGGGCTGGTAACACACTTTTCGCAGGTCGTCACGATCACTGTCGCGAGGTGAGGGCCTTGTCCATCTTCTCGTATCCCGTGAGAAATACACGAGTCTGTTCCTCGGCCGGGGTCTCAGGCTTCAGGGGAAGCCGAAGAACGTAGCCCTTCGGCAACCGCTGATGGCTCTTCCAATGGCCATGAGAGAGAGCAGGGTTCAGTTCGCGGATTTGAGCCAACGTGGGAGAGTCCCACTCAAAGTACCAGACGAGATCACGGGTCCGGATCGGACGTGTCAACTCAACCTCGAAGAACTGCAGGGGAGCATCCCGGGTGACCGGGCCGAAGTAGCGTTCGGCCTCGCGTTCCACCTCGATCGCCGCCACCAGGCAGGTGAAGAAGTTCTGGCTGGCAAAGCCGAAGGTGCGCGCTCGGTAGCCGACAATCAACTCCTCCAGGCGGTTCGAACCCACCTGTCGAGTGGCGCGCATGAGTCCCATCCGGCCGTGATTGTAGGCCGTTACCGCCAGGGGCCAGTTGCCTAATGCCTCAAAGTTGGTTTTCAAGAGCCTGGCTGCGGCCTCGGTCGCTCGAATCGGGTCATTGCGCTCATCCAAGTCCGGCCGGATTTTCAGGTACAGGCGTCCGGTCGAGCGCATGAACTGCCAGATGCCGCTCGCGCCCACCTTGGAGCGAGCCTTGAGGTTGAAGCTGCTCTCGACGAAGGGCAGACGAGTCAGTTCTCGCGGAAGCCCCGCGGCAGCAAAGATCCTTTCCATCGCCGGCAGGTACCGGCCCGAGGCCACGACCCCTTCCAAAAATCGGTTTTTTTGGCCGAGCTGCGATCTCAGCCTCCGGCGATGGCTGGCATTGAGGTACTTGTTGGGCTCATTCACCTGATCGAACAGGCGAACCACGTGGCGCTCATCCTCGGTGAGCGAAGGCAGATCCGGGGTCAGCTCTCCGGAGACAAGGGCCTGGTTCTTTCGATGGACCGAGAGGAGCACCTTGCGCCACTTGTCCTTGAGCGTCCGCACCCGACGAAAATAGGCCCGATTCGATTCACCCGGTTCGAAGCCCACGACTTCGTAAATCACATCGATCTGACGAGCATCGTGAATCAGCGATTGATTGGTGCCATACTCACCATAGATGCGCTTCCAAAACTCCACCTGCCGCCGAAACTCCGGCGTGACCAAAAATTCGGGATGCCTCGATTCAGGACTGGGCGAGACTTCGGGCGTCGGCGCAGGGTTTGCCCCTGCAGCGGAAGTACAGAGTGCGAGTGCTACGGAAAAAAACAGTGCGCGGGCAGGAGAACGCATGACCCCAGATCGTAGGCGTCACGCGCGGCTTCGACAAGCCGCTGTTTTTTTGACTCCACTCCTTTTGTGCCTGGCCGCTCTCGCGTCGACACAGGAACACGCGCGAGTCCACTCCCCACTCCGAATCCTGATGGACGCTCCGCCGCAGACCCTGAATCCTCGGATGACCCAGGATGCCACGGGCCAACGAATCGCCGCACTGCTGTTTCCGGCACTCACCCGCCAGGACTCTCGCCTGCGTGTCGAGAGTGATCTGGCCGATGATATTCGCTCGGACTCGACCTCGCGAATCTGGCGCTTTCGGATTCGATCCGGTCTCCGCGACCATGCACAGGCCCCGATCGGTCCGGCAGAACTGCTCGAGTGCTACCGCAATTACCGAGATCAAAAGCCCCTGGCCCTCGTCACCCAGGCCCTCGCTCCCTGGAAGGTGCTTCGAATCGACAGCCATTCGCTCGTCTTTGAACTCGAAAAGCCCGACCCGTACTTCTCGAGGAACGTCACCCTGCTTCGATACTTTCGCCAGGTGGGCCGAAAACCCTGCGAAGATCCAGTGAGTGGCAAGGCCCTGATTGGTGCAGGAGAGTTTCGAGCGGAGCTCCTCGGCGGACGGCCCCCCGAGCAGGAGCTCGTGATTGAACGACGCCTGGAGAACGGCAGCTTCCAGCCCCATGCCCGACTGATCTTTGTGCGCGACGAGAACACGCGCGTGATCCGAATGATGAGAGGCGATGCCGACATCGCGCAAAACTCCTTTTCTCCGATTCGCTTTCGATGGCTGGCCTCGCAGTACTCCGACCGCCTGCAACTGATCGAGGCCTCCGGAGTCAACGTCAGCTACCTGTCCTTCAATGTCCGTCATTCCGTGCTCCGAAACGCGGCCGTCCGGCGGGCACTCTCGCTGGCCGTTCCGGTTCGCGAGCTCGTGCAGGGCAAGTTCACCAACATGGTCGAGCCGGCGGCAAGCTTTCTGTCGCCGCTGCTCGAAGAGGGCGCCACCCCGCCCGTGGCACGTGAAAATCCGGAAGAGGCCGAACGCCTGCTCGATGCTGCGGGATTTCCGCGACGGAGCAAGGGTCCGAGGTTCGCTCTCGTTTTCAAGACGACTCCGGTTCGAGAAGGACACGAACCCGCGCGAGTGCTCCAGGAAGCCTTCCGAAAAATCGGCATCGACGTTCGGCTCGAAGTCGTCGAGCCCGCCGTCTTCATGGCGGCCATTCGCAAGGGCTCGTATGAGGTGGCTCTCGGACGCTGGGTGGGAGTGGCCGACCCGTCCATCCTCGAGCGCACGCTCCGCAGCGCCTCGGCCACGAATCGCGCCGGGTACTCCGATCCTGTGATGGATCATCTGCTGGATCGAGGAGACTGGAAGAAAGTTCAGCTCAAGATGGCCCAAGATCTTCCGTATTTTCCGCTGTGGTTCTGGAAAAACGCCGTGCTACTGCGAAAGGGCCTGACCGGAATCGAACCCTCGCAGATTTCGTTGAGCGGCGCACTTCGTCCCCTGATGGACATTCGCAAGGAGTAGCCCATGCAATCCAAAAGATCGCTCCGTATTCCCCGAGTCTTGTGCCGCGAGCTACCCACGCCGCAACGGCCCGTGGCGGTCGATGCCGAAGAAGCAGCCCACCTGAAGCAGGTGCTCCGCCTGTCGGACGGCTCTCCGGTGATTGCGCTCGATGGCCGCGGTCGCGCGATTCCAGGGCAGTACACGATCGTGGACAAGAAGCCCTTCATCCGGACGTCGGAAAAGACTCCCACCGAATCACGCTCGCCGGCAGACGAGCAGGGCTCGCTCGTGCTCGAGGTATCCGTCATCAAGGGTGATGCCATGAGCTGGGTGATTGAAAAGGCCGTCGAGCTGGGCGCCCGCCGCGTGGTTCCAGTGCTTTCGGATCACGCCGTGGTCCAAGTCGACAAGAAGGGCAGTGAGCACTTTGTCGAACGCTGGCAGCGGATTGCGGATCAGGCCCTGAAGCAATGCGAGCGGCTGAACCGATTGCTTGTCGAAGCGCCGCTTTCCGTGGAAGAGCTGCTGAGAAGGCCTCTCCCGACGGGAGCCGTGCGTACGGTGGCCATCGAGCCCAAGGCTCGCGAAGACTGGCCCGTTGCCGCAGAGGCGCTTTCGGGCGGATTTTTTCGAGGAGATCAGGACAAGCACGTGCTCATTGGTCCAGAAGGGGGATGGAGCACGCACGAGATTGATCTTTTCCGAATCGAAGCGCGCGCGATGCGTCTGCGCGCGGCCGACCTCGGACCACTCGTGCTACGAGCCGAAACGGCGGCGGTTTTCACGATGAGCTGCGCACTCTCGACGCGTTTGGCAATTGACTAGCCGCTTGGCCGCGGCGACAACCAAGCTATGACCGAACCTCGCGCTCCTGGATCGAACCAGTCGACACCGCTGCAGTTCCGTCCGCTCCATCAGGGAGTGGGGTTTCATCCGTTCTCGGATGGCCTGCCCTACGCTCCTGCCGTCCCGACGCGAACGAATCAGGCCCCGTCGACCCCGACGACGGGAACCGGTGCGATTGCTGCGGGCCCGGCTCGCCCGGTAATTTCGAGGCCGCTGGCGCAACCGATGCCGATGCCGCGAAGTCCTGTGATGATTCCGCCGTCGATTCGAGTGCCCGGCCCCACGCTGCCGCGCCCGGACGCGTTTCTTCGCCACCAGCCGAACCAGCTGACGATTCAGCAGCCCATTCAGCACACGGCTCAGCAGGCGCCTGCACTCGAGGCCGCCCCGAACATCGAAAAGAACTTCGGCTGGACCTACCCGTTGGCCCGGAGCTTTGCCTTCCTTCTGGATGTCACGTTCAATGTCCTGGTCACGGCCACCGTGGTGACGGTGGCGCTAGCATTCGCAGACCTCGAGCCCTGGTTCCTGCTCGAAGGTAACCTTGCGGGCATGACCCTGTTCTTTCTCGTGGCGTTCAGCTGGGCTCTCATGACCGCGCAGGAAATCCTGTTCAAGACGACCATCGGCAAGCGCGTGATGGGGCTCAAACTCCGAGGCACAGCCACCGAGATTTTCCTGCGGTCGTTCTTCTTCCTGCCGAGCATCGGCTTCGCGGGAGCAGGCATCCTCTGGGCGCTTTTCGACCGCGACAAGCGCTGCTGGCATGACGTGGCGATCAATCTTCAGCCCACTCGGATCACCCAGCTCTAATGGCCGGATCCAGCCTTCGCACCGCGACCAAGATCAAGTCTCCGGCCGCACTCCGGCGCGCGCTCGCCGGCAAGTCAGCCGTGGTGTTCACCAATGGCTGCTTCGATATCCTGCACCCTGGCCATGTCGAGTACCTTGAAGAGGCGCGCCGCCAGGGACGACATCTCGTGGTCGCACTGAACTCCGATGCCTCCGTCAAGCGCCTTAAAGGAACTGATCGCCCGGTCAATACGCTGGTCGACCGCATGCGCGTGATGGCAGGACTTCAGTGCGTGGACTTCGTCACCTCGTTCGAGGAAGACACCCCACTGGAGCTCATCCAACTCCTCGGCTCTCGGATCCGCGTGCTGGTGAAGGGTGGAGACTGGAAGCCCGAGCAGATCGTGGGCAGCAAGGAAGTGCTCTCGTGGGGAGGCAAGGTCAAGAGCCTGAAGTTCGTCCATGGAAAGAGCACGACCGGCATCCTGAAAAAAATCCAGAGCCTGTGAGGCGCGCCTTAGGCGCTCAGCTTGAGATTCTCGACCACGTCGATCGGCGTGAACGGCTTCATGAAGAAGAATTCGGCCCCGTAGTCCCGGACTGCGATCCTTCCTTCGGGATCGCCCGAAAGCACGCCCACGCGGGGACGGAAAAGCGGCAGGCAGACCTCCTCCAGCCCCTCGAGGAACTGAACTCCGCGTATTCCAGGCGTATTCCAGTCCATCAACACGAAATCGACTGTCTGCGTTCGCAGAAAATCGAGAGCCAGATCGCCTCGCTCAAAACCCACTACCGCATGGCCCTCCCAGTCGAGCATCAGCTCGAGGGCAGACCGAATTCCTGCATGATCTTCAAGCACCAGTATCCGCACAGCGAGGCGGCTTGTAACGCTGACCGGTATTCCGGACAATCACGCAAATTTGAAGTTTTTGTCAAAAACCTACTTGTTCGCGCGAACGGCCTTGTCGAAATAGGCCACCGAGGTCAGGGCAACACCGTAGACCATCCACACGAAAAACGCGGCGCTGTTCGGAATCTTGAGCGCGCGGATGTCGAGAAAGGACGGGCTGAACAGGTTGTTGAGGAAGATCCAGCTGAAGGCGCCCCAGGTCAGTCCCATGCCGAGCAGCGCACCGAGCGAGTTCGTGCCGGTGAAGTGGGCGTAGATCATTCCCCAAAAGGCGGTCAGGAGTTCAAAAGCGATGAAGCCAATGAGGAAGGCCTTGAAGCCGGCTCCCGAAAGGCCAAGCTCCGTGGCGGTGCCGCCGAGGAACGGCAGGGCGAGGATCTTGGCGGCGAACCAGATTTCATAACCGGCCAGAGTAGCCAGCACGGAAGCGAAGATGAGGGCCATCAGGCCGGCGAACGCGCCGGCAAGGGCTCCTGCAAACCAGCGCTTGGGGTCTTTCTTGAGCCAAATGGCAACCATATCCGAGTCTTTTTCCATGCCTCGGTTGTCGCATAACTCACCGGGCCGCACAATGGTCGGGCCCACCTTTTGGTTTCGCAAATGCGTCAAAAATTGGTCGGGCCCACCTTTTGGTTTCGCAACCGCGTCAATCCCCCCGAGGTCGAGGACCCTCCGATTTTCGAGCAATCCGCGACCTTCGCCCACCACTCTCCGTGCTAGAATTCGAGTCATGCCCGTCATCGATTTTCACGCCCATATTTTTCCGAATCCGATCGAAAAAGTGCTGCCGCACATTCCGAAGCTCGTTCCGAAAGGGGCGGCCGGAGACAAGATCCGTCCCTACCTTAGTGAAATGAGCCTGCGCATGGGACTCGGCCTCGGCCGCCGCATGGCCCGCCAGTTTCTTCAGCCCGTCTCGGAGAAAATGCACACCGCCCAGGTCTGGATGCGCCACCTGCCGAGCGCGGTTCGCCACGGGCTCGATTCCGTGGGAGGCGTTGCCTCGCTGCCACGCCTGCTGGTCGAATCCACGGCCGATGACCTGATCGAAGCCATGGACGAGGCCGGGGTTGACCAGGCACTCGTGATTGCGCACCCGCCGTTTGCCACCAACGAAATGGTGCTCGAGGCCTGCTCGATGAATCCGGACCGGCTCATTCCTGTGGTGAATATCGCGAAGGGCGAAGACGATCCTGCCGCGAAGTTCCGCAAGTACCTCGACCAGGGCGCCAAGGTGCTCAAGATCCACGCCGCAGCCGATGGCGAAGGAGTCGACAGCGCCCGCTACCGCGCGCTACTCGAAGTGGCGCAGGAGCGCCGAATTCCGGTCATCCTGCACACGGGCTGCATCCAGAATCGTCTGTTCTACAAGGATCCGAGCTGGGGAAAAGTCGAGAGCTTTGCCCCGTGGTTCGAGGCGTATCGAGATGTCACCTTCGTGCTGGCGCACATGAACTTTCATGAGCCGATGAAGGCACTCGAGATGTGCGAGCTCTACTCGAACCTCGTCGTGGATACTTCATGGCAGCCCGCCGAAATCATCGGCGAGGCCGTGCGGCGAATTGGTGCCGAACGTGT
>CAMAQA010000019.1 GCA_945860415.1 Bacteriovorax stolpii | reverse complement strand
AGTCCAGATCATTCAGCTCCGGTGTGATTCACTTTTGAGGCAATACGATGAGAAGCGGCGCTGGCTGAGCTAGTCTCTTCGAAGCTCGAGGCAGCGCGGTGGCACCGGAGGGTCTTGAAGCGTACAGCTCAAGGTGGTGCAAGTGATCGCTGATGGATCGGCGGAGCTGGACTCGCACGTGTTGCAGCCATTAAAACAGTGATTGCATCCTTGGGTCTGCGATGGCTCGGGCGAAGTGAGCGGTGTCTCGCGAGTGCGCGGCTGGAGCGAAGCGAGGGGCTCGCAGCCCGCGGCCGTGAAGATCAGTGCCACCAGCATCGAAAGAGTCGAGAACCTCATGACTACTGATCCGCACGTCCGAAGGGCTACTTACGATCGGATCAATCCCGCAACGCATCACAGCTTCAGTCGAGAGATCAGATATTTAGGCCACTACAGCCCGACACCTTAGAACATCTCAGGTGCGCCGCGTTAGATTCGCGCCTACTTTACGGCTCCAACAAAGGAGCCACTCATGAAAGTGACTAACGGTCTGAAGATTCTGTCTCTCGTCCTGTGCAGCACCCCGGCTTTTGCCAACAGGGTTCACCTGGGCGACGCCGTCGACATGCACCAGCTGATCCGCAGCAAGAACTATGACGTGGTCTCGGTGGAAGCCACCGCCCAGGCACGGACTTCGGAGTCGAATCCCAAGTCATTCGGCCGCTGGTCACGCTGCTATACCCGCAGCCTCAATGTGCCGCCGGTTCCTTTTCAGAAGTACAACTACCACCCGTTCATGAGCGACGCGGTCGATGTCTCCGAGGTCGTCACCGCCGTCGTGGGTCGGCACGCTGTCCACGTTGACGAGGGCGAAATCAGCACCCTGCTCTCCACGCTCGAAGGACAGGTTCAGAATCTGACGCAGTCTGAATGCGCTATTGAATCTTCCGTTCGCGTCGACGTGACCGTGAAGCTTCGCGAATCGGGTGAGCTGCGCAAAGGCTACTTTTTCCTGCAAGGAAAGTCTTCGCTTCAAGTGGCTTTCGCCAAGTGGAAGTCGGACTTCAGCGAGATCGGCACCATCACAGAAAACCTCCCCAACAAGACTCCGGTCGATCTTTATTGAGCGGCCGCTACTCCGACGTAGAAGCAGCTCCTTACCTGCGGCAGCGATCGGCGTCGCCCTGGTCCGCGAAAATTTCGCGGCCACGCTCTGCACCCGCCGGCACGCGCTGGTCATCTCGACCCAGGCAATTGCCCTTGAACGCCCAGGCGCCGATGCGGTCCACGGAGTCTGAAATCACCAGGCTCGAGAGGTGGTTTTCCATGAAGGCCTGAATTCCAATTTCCGAAACGGAGTGCGGAATCTCGACGCTCCTGAGGCGATTGATCGCAAATGCCCCGTCGCCGATTGCGGTCACGGAATCAGGAATCTCCACCCGCCTCAGGTTGTTGTAAAAAAACGCCCGGTCACCGATTCGGATAACGGAGCCGGGAATCACCACACTCTCGAGGCCACTGTGCGCGAAGGCATCAGCGCCGATCCGGGTGACGGACACCGGAATCACCACATTGGTCGGACAGGCCTGGAATCGGTGCTTCTTCTTGTATTTGACGATCTCAGTCTGCGAGTCGTTCGAGAACTTGAAGCAGCCCACCGGGGTGGGCGTCAGCGCGTGAGCGCTGGCAGTGGTGAGCAGTGCGGCGAGCGAAAGACAGTTCTGGAACAGGGTTGGGGATTTCATGGGAGGGTTCCTTTCAGCGAGACGCTTCTGTCACGGCGTGCTGCAATGCGTCAACCATTAAGGAAGCTGCTCCGACGTAGAAGCTGCTCCGACGTAGAAGCTGCTCCGACGTAGAAGCTGCGTCATTTTAGTGACTTAGCCCGAACTCCGCGCCAACATAACGCACCGAAACAATTCGCTCGCCATCGCCCTGTAAAAAGGATAGGGTGCCGCCCGGTAAAACTTATGGCAAACGAAGTCTCTTCCCTGAAAAAACAAGCCATCCGACTCCGACTCCTCAACGAGCTGTCCACCAATTTACAAGGACTGCTCGAGAGCGAAAATTTTTACCAGGAAGTGGTCGACCTGGTTCAGTCCAAATTTTCATATCACGCGATGCACATCTGGAGCGTTGACTCCTCCGGCACTGCCCGACTCGAAGCCCAGAGCGGCGCGTACCAGGGACACCTGCAGATCGGCCACATCCTGAAGTCCTCCGAAAACGGAGGCAGCGTCGGCATCGTCGGACAGGTCATTCGCACCCGGAAAAGCTACCTCACGAACGACATCAGCCAGGACCCGAACTACACCGACCTCTCGCTCCAGATCCGTACCCAGTCGGAGCTTTCGGTGCCGATCCTCAAGGAAGGCCAGCTCATCGCCGTGCTCAACGTCGAAAGCGCCGAGCTGAACGCGTTCGACGAAGATGACGTCATCACGCTCGAATCCGTTTCCGCGCAGGTTGCGGTCGCCATGACGAACCAGCGCCTCTACGCCGATGCCCGAAGCTTCAACAAGAAGCTCCAGTCGGCGGTCGAGGAAAAAACCGTCGAGCTCCGCGCGGCGCACGAGCGCATCCTCGAGCAGCAGCGCCTGCTCCAGAAGGAGAACAAGGCCCTAAAAAGCCTCGTTCAGCACGACCAGAAATCCTTCGAAATCATCGGTAAAAGCCCGGCTCTGTCGAGCCTGCTCACGATGGTGGACAAGATCGCTCCCACCTCGGCCACCGTTCTCATCCAGGGCGAGAGCGGCACGGGCAAGGAGCTCATCGCCCGCAAGCTCCACTTCCAGAGCGATCGCGCCGAGCAGCCGTACGTCGTCGTGAACTGCGGCGCACTCCAGGAATCACTCCTCGAGAGCGAGCTCTTCGGACACGAAAAGGGAGCCTTCACGGGCGCCATGGCCCAGAAGATGGGCCTCTGCGAAACCGCCGACAACGGCACGATCTTCCTCGATGAAATCGGCGAGCTGTCGCTGCCGATCCAGGCCAAGCTCCTGCGCTTCCTGCAGGAAGGCGAATTCTACCGCGTCGGCGGCAAGCGCCCCATCCAGGTCAACGTGCGCGTGATCAGTGCCACGAACCGCGATCTCGAGGTCGAAGTGCGCGAAGGACGCTTCCGCGAAGACCTCTACTACCGCCTGAACACGATCACCCTGCGGATGCCGCCGCTTCGCAAGCGCAAGGAGGACATCACCTCGCTCGTGCAGTACTTCCTGCAGAACTCGCGCTTTGGCGGCCACATCGCCATCCGCCGGGTCGACCCGCGAGTCATGGACGCCCTCCAGGGCTACGAGTGGCCCGGCAATATCCGCGAGCTCCAGAACACGGTTGAGCGCCTGAAGATCCTTGCCGAACACAGCGAAATCCGGCTCGAAGACCTTCCCTTCAATATCCGGCTGCCCCATGCCGCCCGGCCTGACTTGCAGGATTCGGCTTCCCAGGGCGTCCTTCCGGGCCTGACCATCAGCCATTCGGCGGGAATGCTGCTGGAAGACGTGGAAAAAGCCCATATCCTGAGCACGCTCGACTCCTGCCGGGGCAACAAGACCCGGGCGGCCCAGCAGCTCGGCATCACGATCAAGACACTCTATAACAAGCTCCACCGCTACGGAGCGATCAGGACGCCTCTTGCAGAAGCCTCCGAAACCGCGTTAGGAGAATGAACCTATGACCAAGAAGAAAGCCGCCCCCGCAAAGGCATCGAAGCCCGCCAAGGCCCCCAAGGCCGAAAAGCCTGCCAAGTCTGCAAAGGCCGCGAAGGCTGCCGTCGAAGAAGAAGCCCCACCAGCGCCGAAGACCGGTGAAGAGGGCGACGAGGACATCGACGAGGACGAAGCTGCCGCCTCCAGCGGCGGTGGTGGCGGCGGAAACGCAGCCGCACTGGCTGCCGCCGGCTCCGGCGAAATGTCCGCATCGTTCAAGAACTTCCGCCATCATCCGGACATGGAGAACTTCTATCGCTTCATCTTTGAGAACGACCTCCGCCATGAAGCGCTCGCGATCATGAACCAGATGGTGCAGCAGAAGCAGGCCGAGAAGGCCGTCAAGAAGCCTGTCGCTACGAAGCGCTGATCCAAGCCAGACAGAATTGAAGAAAAGGCCGAGGGAGAAACCCCCGGCCTTTTTGATTTTCAGCGCCCTGCAAATCGCCGGAGATAATCTGCCAGTACCTGCGCGCCCTCTTCCGGAAAGGCGTTGTAGAGGCTCGCACGGAACCCGCCGACCGAGCGATGCCCCTGCAGTCCATCCATGCCGAGCGCGCGAGATCCGCCCAGGAAATCCGCTTCGCGATTGGCGTCGAGGAGTCGGAAGGTGATGTTCATCGTCGAGCGATCTTCCTTCACCTTCACGGTCGGATCATAGACTCCCGGAAACTCATCCAGCGCCTCATAAACCAACGCCGCCTTGCGCTCGTTCTTTTCGACAATCGCCGACACTCCGCCCACCGACTCCAGCCACTTCAAGTTCAGCCCCAGCACATAGACCGCGAAAACGGGCGGCGTGTTGTAGAGCGCGCCGGCCTTGGCGTGGGTGGCAAAGCTCCAGATCGACGGAATCGTCGAGGGCACTCGAGCGAGCATCGACTTGCGCAGCACGACGACCGTCGCGCCAGCAGGTCCAAGATTTTTCTGCGCACCCGCGTAGATCAGGTCGAACTTCGAGTAATCGCGCTTTACTCCCAGAATATCGGAGGATGCGTCCGCGAAAAATGGAACGCCGGCGGGTACCTCAGGAATGGCTTTCCACTGCGTGCCTTCGATCGTGTTGTTCGTGGTGATGTGGGCGTAGGAAGCTCCTCGTGTGAACTTCCACTCCGAAGGAAGGCGGTCAAAGCGAGTGGCCTCGGACGCGCCAGCCATGCGAACACCCCCGAACCTTCGGGCCTCGGCCATGGCCTTCGTGCTCCACTCGCCGGTATGCAGAAACTCGGCTGTGCCATTCGCCGGAAGAAAATTCATCGGCACCATCGCGAACTGCATGCTCGCTCCACCGCCCAGGAAGAAAACTTCGTACTCTTCCGCAGAAAGCTCCATCAGGCGAAGCAGGCGCTCGCGCGCTTCCGTGTGGATCGCCTCATAATCCTTGCCACGATGGCCGATTTCGAGCACCGAAACGCCCGACTTTCCGAGCTCCAGGACCCCGCGGCTCGCCTCTTCGAGCACTTCGACAGGAAGAACGGCAGGACCGGAGTTGAAATTGTAGATGCGCTTCATGCCGCCGAGTTTATGGCCAAACCCAAGCCGGCGACAACTCCTGAAACACCGTCGCACCGGGTCGCAAATAAAAACGGCGCCCTCGGTTTCCCGGGGCGCCGCCTCGTTTCAAAACTCAAAAAACTTACTGCTGCTCTTCGAGCGTCTGCTCGGCGGCGGCAAGGATTCCGTCCACGAGCTCAGCTTCGGTGAGCTCACCAGCCTTCTCGACTCCGGCGATCTTCGCGGCCTGTTCACGAGCCAGCTGCACCATCGCAGCGAGCGTGCCGGTCATGCGGCCGGCCTCAATGTACGCAGCAGCATCTTCAGCGGCGTTCATGACGACCTCCTTGTGATGATCCATGGCCAGAGTCGTCACCGAGATGGCGAGAAGGCTTGCCGAAATGGCGAGGTCTCGGTCATCGATCGGCGTCGGTGCGGGATGATGGTGGCTGTGGCAGCGGGTTTCGCAGCGGCGAGAACCCCAGCGATCGTACCAGCACTCCGTGTAGCATTCGCGGTGAGCGAGAGCGATGGTGCTCGAAAGCGAGCTGAATGCGAGCAATGCAATGATCAGTTTTCTCATGAGCTTCTCCTTCATGATCTGTGAGCGATTGAAGCCCATCTAACAGCTCCGGCCGGCAGCTGCATCAGGTTATTTAACCTTCGTAGTTTCAATTACTTAGCAATTCCCAACGACGAATCGAGGCCCCCGAAAGCACCTTGGACGCAAAACGACCCCACCCCTTCTAATGATTGACTGATTTAGTCATATTTAGTAGTCCCCCCGCCATGACGACTCCCTCCTTCCGGTCTCTCCAGGGCGCTCTCTCACTAGGACTCCTCCTTCTGGGTTTCAGCCTGCCAACACAGGCCGGAGAGCTCTCGCTTCGCCTGAACTCTCGCGGAGTGGCTCCGATGGAGACCCACGCCATCGAGAAGTTTCTCGAACAGGCCCGGTCACATCTTCCGTCACGCCTGAAAAGCACGCTCGACCGGGTGGTCACCGTCCACTTCGTGAAACTGGAGGACTCGAGGCCGATCCAGATTCCTAAATGCATCGGAGATCAACCGGACCCGGATGCCAAGAGCCAGGTCCTGGCCTATGTTCGTCGCGGCCTTCTTCAGGATCGTTCGAAGCTTTCTGATCTCTACCTGAACGAAAACCTCAAGCCACTGATCGTTGGCGGAGAATCCGCCGCTCCGACTTATGGCTGCGGTCATCGCAACCTGTATCGCCTGGCCCTCGCGTCCACCCTTCACGAAATCGGACATCTCTACGACTTCGCCGATCTGAAATCACCGCAGGAAAAACGCTTTCTTCAGCAGTGCAGCGCGCAGACAGCCCTTCCCGGAAAAGGCCCGCAGACGGGCCCATCTCCGGAGTGCATTCGCCTGAAGAATCGGCTGACGGTTTCGAATCGCGCGGACTTCCTCGACCTCATGGGATGGGTCGAAACCGGGCTGATCTTCCACACTCGCGGACAATCCAACCAACTCACGCTGCGAAGCCCGGATCCGTACGAGTTCAAGAACTGGAGGGAATCCTTTGCCGTCAACCTCGAGTACTTCCTGCTGGATCCGGAATTCGCGTGCCGCCGTCCGGCAGTACATTCGTTCTACCAGAAGCACTTCGGCATCGATCCGCACCTCGCCACGCGGAACTGCACTCCGCAGACCACCATCGCCGTTTCCGGCGCGATGGGAAGTGGCCAGGTCCTGACGGCCGACCTGAACCCCGCCCGCGTGCTCGAGATCCACGCACTGTTTGCCGGAAAAGGCCCGCAGCTCATGAGCAGGTGGGGACACTCGCTCTATCGCATCGTCATCTGCGCTCCAGAGCGCCGCGAGGTCGGCCCCGAATGCCTCAACGACGTGGCCCACCACATCGCCATCAGCTTTCGCGCCAACGTCAGCGACTCCTCCATTTCGTACTGGAAGGGCCTCCGGGGCGAGTATCCCTCGATGCTCTTCGCGCAACCATTCCTCGGAGTGATCGAAGAGTACAACAAGAGCGAATTTCGCGAGCTCACGAGCCTGCCGCTTCGCCTCACTCCCGCCGAAAAGACGTTCTTCCTGCACCGTGCCCTCGAAGCGCACTGGGAATACGGCGGCCGCTACAAGTTCATCACGAACAACTGCGCGACCGAGGCGCTGAATTTCCTCAAAGGAACGCTCGGCGAAACCCGGCTGAACCGAAAGCATCCCCTCTCGCCGCTCGGACTTCACGAAACCCTGCAGAAGCTCGGCATCGTCGATGCCTCTGTCCTCGCCGATCGACAAAAGGCCGTCGAACGGGGTTACTTCTACGCTTCCAAGAAGCCGGAGGTGGACCAGGCGTTTGCGGGAATCGTGAAGAACTGCGGCGGTGCCAACTGTTCGCTTCCACTTCCGAAAACCTCGGATGATTACCTCGTCCGCACGAGATCCTCCGATCGTCGCAGCTGGTACGACTCGCTGCTCTCCAGCTCCGGCGAATCGCGCCAGGTACTGGCCTCGCGCTTTTTCCTTCTTGAATCCTATGTCCAGAGAAAGGCCAATGCGGCCTACTCTCAGCAACTGGCACGGGTGATCGAGGCAGGAAAATTCGACGGACTGCCGCGAGAAGCCATCGACTCCGCGGGACGAATCCAGGCAGCGCTCGCTCGACTCCGCGAGATCCAGCAGCTCAGCCTTCCGGCCAATATCGCCAATGACGGCTACGGCATTCCGATCCGGAAGGCTGATCAGGAAAACGGTCGCGATGTCACGATCCCTCCCGAGCTGCTCGAGGAGCAGAGACAGCTCCTGCAGCAGGTGATCGACTGGTCGCGGATGGCCTTTGCCGCCTGGCTCTCGGAAATCGACGCCACCCAGAAGAACCGGCTGTTTTTCCTCAAGGAAATGCGCTCGAGGCCGCAGGCGGAACCCGCCTCGCCGGCTGCTCTCCGATGACAAAAATGACGCAGCCCTCTACCAAAAGGTGGGCCCGACCATTAGAAGGTTCATCATGAACATCGTCGTAGTCGGAGCCCAGTGGGGTGACGAAGGCAAAGGCAAGGTCGTGGATCTGTTCAGCTCTCGAGCCGACCTGATCGTCCGCTTCCAGGGTGGAAACAATGCCGGGCACACCCTCGTGGTGAACGGCAAGAAGACGGTGCTTCACCTCATCCCGAGCGGCATCCTGCATGCCGAAAAGCTCTGCCTGCTCGGCAACGGCGTAGTCATTGATCCACTCGTCTTCTTCGAGGAAGTCGAAGGCCTGAAGAAGGCGGGAGTGCTCGGCGAAAACGCCTCCGAACGAATCAAGATCAGCGACCGCGCGCACCTGATCCTGCCCTACCATCGGCAGCTCGACGTGCTTCGTGAAGCCCGCGCTTCCGGCGAAAAGAGCCACGAGAAGATCGGCACCACCGGCCGCGGCATCGGCCCAGCGTATGAAGACAAGGCCGCCCGCCGAGGAATCGTCGTCGGAGACCTGCTCGATCCGGAGTGGCTCGCCAAGCGCCTGCGCTCGGCCCTAGAAGAAAAAAATGTGCTCTTTCAGCACCATTTTGGCGAAAAGCCGGTGGAATTCGAGCCGCTCTACCAGCTCTGCCTCGATCTCGGAAAGAAGCTGAATCCCTTCATCACCGATGTGCGGCTTTTGATCGAAGAAGCCCGCCGGAAGAACGAAACCATCCTGCTCGAAGGCGCTCAGGGCGCGCTCCTCGACATTGACCACGGCACGTATCCGTACGTGACGTCATCGAGCACCTGCTCGGGCGGCGCACTGACTGGAACCGGCCTCGGCCTCGGGCACGGCAAAACCGAAGTGATCGGCATCACCAAGGCCTACACGACTCGTGTTGGCACGGGTCCGTTTCCGACCGAAATCGAGAACACGAATCCGGCGCTGGCGCAGCAGATCCGCAAGGTCGGCGCCGAGTTTGGAGCCACCACCGGCCGAATGAGGCGCGTGGGATGGCTCGATCTCGTGGCGCTTCGCTACTCGGCCGAGCTCAATGGCGTGACCGGCTGGGCGCTGATGAAGTCCGACGTCCTGAGCGGCATCGAAGAGCTCGAAGTGGCCACCGAATATGAGCTCGATGGAAAGCGAATCCAGCACTTTCCACCCAGTGCGGCCCAGCTTTCACGCGTCCGCCCCATCACGCGCAAGGTTCGTGGCTGGCAGGAGCCCCTCGACGGCTTGTCGCCCGAGCAGTGGCCGGAGACGTTCCGCGCCTACATCCGGATGATCGAGGAGTTCACGCAAATTCCGGTGGTCCTGGTCAGCACCGGCCCTGGCCGTGAGCAAACCCATGAAATTCGGGTGCCCAGCGCCTTGCGGTGACACCGGGGGTTTGGTACACACCAAATTTCCACAGGGAAGCGTGAGTCATTAGCTCAGTCGGTAGAGCATCACACTTTTAATGTGAGGGTCGATGGTTCGAATCCATCATGACTCACCACTCTTCCCCTCGCCCCCTCCAAGGGCCTTCCCAACTTGCTTCAGTCGGTTTAAATCGTTTTCCTATGCCGTTCACCTCGCAGGATTTCGCAGTCATCGGTCTACTGGCCTTCCTTGAAGGCATTCTTTCCATTGATAACGCTCTTGTCCTCGCGCTTCTCGCCAAGCCGCTGCCGAAAGAGCAGCAAAAGAAGGCGCTGACTTATGGCTTGATCGGTGCCGTCGGCTTCCGCCTCATCGCCCTTGGACTCACCTCGTACCTGATGCGCTGGACCTGGGTGAAGTGGGTCGGAGGTATCTACCTCCTGTATGTCGGCCTCAAGCACTTCTGGGATCAGCGCGCCGCCAAAAAAGCGGAGACTGAGGGAACGGAAAAGAAGCCGAAGAAGTACGCCAGCTTCTGGAAGACGGTTCTCGTGATCGAGCTCACCGACATCGCCTTTGCCGTCGATTCGATCCTTGCAGCAGTCGCACTCTCGAAGAAATTCTGGGTCGTTTTCACCGGCGGACTGATGGGCGTGATCCTGATGCGCTTTGCAGCGAACGTGTTCATCGTGCTGATCGATCGTTTTCCGCGCATGGAGGTCACCGCCTACCTGCTCGTCACATTGATCGGCTCGAAGCTCATCGTCGATGCCGCGCACCTTCCAGGAGTGGACTTCCACTCGGCCTCGAGCCCCGCCGCCTGGATCTTCTGGAGCCTCATGCTGGGCTTCATCTCGGTGGGCCTGACCGGTTCGCGCAAGAAAATGACGCAGTCCTGAACCAAAAGGTGGGCCCGACCTTGAGAGTTAGACCAAGGGCTTCCGGACTGGAAAGCGCGCTTCGAAGACATTGCCTCGCGCACCCACGGAAGGCAGCAGGACGACATCGCCGCCATGAAGGCGCGCGATCTGCCGCGAGATGAACAAGCCGAGACCCAGCCCCCCCATCCGTGCCACGGCGCGCGCACGCTCGAAGGGTTCAAAGACACGTTCGCGATCTTCAGGTGGGATCACCGCTCCCTGGTCGCGGACGTTCAATACCATGTCATTGCCTTCCTGCCGAAGACGCACCCAGATCACTCCGCCCTCCGGCGACATTCGCAGCGCGTTCATCGTGAGGTTGCTGACCACCTCTTCGAATCTCACCGGATCCACCCAGGCCGTCAGCGACTCTTGAGCATCCACGAGAACCTGCACTCCCGCCTCACGCGCCAGGAGTCCGAGGCGTCCGCTCACCACTTCTTCGACGGTCTTTCCGACTTCCGAGATCATCGGCTCGACGGCAAAGCGTCCCGCCTGGATACGTGAAACGTCCAGGAGTCCATCGATCAGCTCCGTCATCCGCTCAGTCTGCCGAAGCACCAGCCGCAGGAATGAAAGATGCCGCTCCTGGTCCACTCTCATCTCGATGGGCCAGCTCATCGACTTCATCATGCGCTCCTGGAGCTGGAGGATGCCATAGATCGACGTGAGCGGAGTCTTCAGCTCGTGGCTGGCAATGGATAAGAACTGCTCTCGAACCTTGACCTGCTGTCGAAGCTCGGTTTCCAAAAAAAGATGATCGAGGTGGAGCGCAAGCCCCTCGAGCAGGATCTCCTGGCTCGTCATCCAGTCCTGCTCGGCGGGAATCTTCGAACGAGGAAAGGCGAGCGCGAGCCAGCCGAGGTTCGACCTGCCGTTCATCACCTCGGAATGGAGGGGAACCCAGAGCAGGAGGTGCGATTCGCTCCAGACCTGGCGCGTTCGAGGAGCCTCCACCCGGCTGATCGTCGTGCGAAGCGACAGAGCAGTGAGGAGCGGCTCGAGGCCCTCCGGCAGGTGCACCGGCCAGCCCTGACGAGAAAAAGGGTGTAGCAACCCCCCCGCCCAGTCGGCAGAAGTGAGAAGCTGGAGCGGACGGCAGATGAATTCCTCAATCTCTCGATCGGTCCGCGGCCAGTCGCGAACACCACGAAACAGCGAGGCAGTATCGTCGGCTGCCCGGCTGACGAGCGAAGGAAACCCGGGAGACAATGTCGTCGTCGTGGCCACGACATCTCTCTTAGCGAGCTTTGGGCCGTCACCATTTCCTGATTTTTCAACTCAAGAATTACCGCCATAAATCCGACAGGGGGGTATGGAATCCGGCAGAAAAGATCAGGCCACTCCCGCGAGCGAAGACGAAAGCAGTCCGCTCCTGACCGGGTTCTGGCTGGGCTTCTGGAGCCTGCTCCTGCTGATCGTCGGAAGCTGGTTCATCCATGTTCCGCTGATCGGTAGGACCACTCCTCCTCACTCGAATGAGCGCAGCGGTCGAGTGTCGCTCTTTCGAGAGGCAACGAAAGAGGAACTGAGAGAAAGACCGGCCGCTCGCGGCATTGCCGGCTCCAGGCGCGATCGCTAAATCGAGGAAGACAGGACGCGCAGCAACTGCTCCTTCAACTGCTGGGGGTCAAACGGCTTCACGACAAATCCGGAAACTCCCGCCTCTTCGGCCCGCAGCCAGTGCTCGCGGTCGCTTTGCGAGGTGATCATCAGGAAAGGCAGGCCCTGAGTCGCCGGCAGCTTTCTGACGCTCGAGACGAGCTCCAGCCCATCCATTCCGGGCATCAGCCAGTCGGAGACGACCAGATGCGGACGAAGATGCTCCTTTTCAGCCGTGTCCTGCAGGACGCGCCAGGCGGATTCTCCATCGTCCGCTTCCTGGAAGTGCCGGAACCCCAGCTCCATGAGCATGTCGCGGACAATGGCCCGGACGGCAGGCATGTCATCGACGATCAGCACTCGGCAGGTCTCGGTCTTCACCCTCAAAGTTTACCCCGCTTCCAGCCGATACGACCAGAAGAGAGCTCTCAAAATGAAAAACCGCGTCTGGCTTTTTCAAATTCCGATCGTCTTCGCCCTGGCTGCCGCGTTCTGGATCACGCAGCAGGGCACGGAGGGCGATCTTTCCAGTCCCTTCCTGCGTGAGCGGGTATTCCAGCACCTGAGACGTTATTCGAGCATCTTCCTTGACTGGAAATTCCATTACCGAGGCGCCCAGCAGCCAAAGAACAAGATCGTCATCGTCGAGGTCGACAGTCCATCCCTCGCGGAATTCGGACGCTGGCCGTGGCACCGAGACCGAATGGCGCATCTGATCGACAATCTGGTGGCGCTGCAGCCCAAGGTGGTGGGCTTCGATATCGTGTTCTCCGAGCGCGATCAGATCGTGAGCTCGGATTTTCTCTCTGAACTGAACGACGCCCGGGCGCGCAAGCTCCATGACGAGAAGTACAACGGAGACGGCCAGTTCACGAACTCGCTGGCCCAGAGCCTCGGAGCCAGCACCAAGGTCGTGCTCGGCTGGGCGCTCGAGGGCGCCTGCCAGCCCGGAATCGACACCGTGGAACGTTGCCAGCTCGAGGATCCCGCGCGAGTGGAACAGCTTGCCGAACTCGAGAAGGACGGCGGCCGGCTCACTGGACTGGCGAATTTCGCGATCCCCGAGGAGTGGCTCCAGGGCCCTCGAGTCGACTGGAAAAAGACGCCCCTGCTGACCGGCGTGATGCCGATCACCAACTACGGAGAATTCCAGTTCGTCGCGCGAAGTGCCGGACTCTTCGACGCGCATCCGGATCCGGATGCCGTGATTCGCAAGGCCATCCTGCTCAAGGCCTTCGAGGGCCGGCTTTATCCCTCGCTGCCTCTCGAAATGGCGCGGGCAGGCCTCGATGAAACCCTCGAAGTGCGGACAGCGCCGGGCAGCAAGATCGCCTCGATCCAGCTCCAGAAATCCGGCACTCGGCTTCCCGTCACTCCACTCGCGGGCACGCTGATCAATTTCCGTGGACCCCGGCGCACCTTCAAGTACGTCAGCATTTCAGAAGTACTGAATGCACAGTCGCCCGATCAATCCGTCCAGACCGAAACATTCCGCGGCCCCGCCTCTGAATCGCTCCGCGATGTGTTCAAGGATGCCTACGTCCTCGTCGGCGTCAGCGCCCTGGGCGTCTTCGACATGCGTGCGTTTCCGCTTGATTCCAACGTGCCCGGCACCGAGGGCCACGCCACGATCCTCGACAACCTGCTCTCAAATGATTTCCTCTCGATCGGTGGAATCCGGCATGAAACCTACGCCGTGATCATGCTCGTGACGATGCTCGTGATGGGCATCGCGTTTGCCATCGCCACCGAGAGGCTGGAGTCGATTCCGGCGCTCCTGCTCGGAGCGATCGTGTTTTCGGGCCTCGGATTCATCGATTTCCAGATGCTTTTCTCCAAGAACATCCACTGGGACTTCTCCTTCCTCTATGCCGAGCTCGGCATGATATTCGTGCTCACGACCGCCGCGAAGTATGTCCTCGAGGAACGAAACAAGAAATTCATCAAGGGGGCGTTCTCGAAGTACGTGGCCCCGGCGATCGTGGACTCGATCCTGAAGGATCCGACGAAGCTCTCCGTGGGCGGCGAGCGGCGTGAACTCTCGATCCTCTTTTCCGACATCCGGGGCTTCACGACCATGTCCGAGAAGATGCCGCCGAAGCAGCTCGCCACGTTCCTGAACGATTATCTCGGCATCATGACCGACGTGGTCTTCGACACCAACGGAACCCTCGACAAGTACATCGGCGACGCCGTCATGGCGTTCTGGGGAGCACCCCTCGACCAGGCCGATCATGCCTACAACTCCTGCAACGCGGCCCGAATCATGATGAGAAAGCTCGGCGAGAACCGGGCCCGCTTCCTGGAGCAGTACGGCGTGCACGTGGACATCGGCATCGGCATCAACTCAGGCGCGGTGAACGTCGGTAACATGGGTTCGGAGCGAATCTTCGAATACACCGTCATCGGCGACCACGTGAACCTCGCTTCTCGCATCGAAGGCCTCACGAAGGAGTACCGAGCCAGCATCCTCACGACGCGCTTCACGCTGGAGGACATCGCGAAATGCGGCAAGCCGCTGCCTCCGCACCGCACCCTGGATTTCGTGAAGGTGAAAGGAAAGAACGAGGCGGTCGAGCTCGTGCAGGTCTTTGAGTCGGATCCAGATACTGAAGGTCTCCGCCTCTTTGAGGATGCTCGAACGCTCTATTCGCGACAGCGCTGGGACGAGGCAACCGAGCTGTTCAAAAAGGCCGAAGAGAAACTTCGCGGCGAAGCCCAGGAAGACGGCCCCTGCCGCATGTACATCGAACGCTGTGACTACTTCCGCTCGAGTCCTCCCGAAGAGGGATGGGACGGAAGCTGGAAGATGAATACAAAATGATGACCACGAAATGAGGACGGACCATGAGTGAAGCAGCCAAATCACCGCCACCCGCTTCGACAGCAGTGCCATCGATCCGGATCAAGAAGGGACAGATGCTGTTCCGCGAAGGCGAAAACGCAGGTGCCATGTACCTGATCCGCCAGGGCACGATCCGCGTATTCAAGAAGAAGGGCGAGGCGGACATCGAGATCGAGAGCATTCGCGCTGGGCAGATCATCGGCGAGCTGGCCTTCCTCGACGGCAATCCACGGTCTGCATCGGGCGAGGCCCTGAGCGACTGCGAGCTCGTCGAGATTTCCGGCCCTGCCTTCCAGCAGGTGCTCGACAAGATTCCGGAATGGCTGAAAATCCTGCTGCGAACCCTGGTCACCCGGCTTCGCGCGGCCAGCACGAAGATCCGCCAGCTCGAGAGCTCGAGCACGGAGTTCGTCTACAACGAGAAGGAAGGAAAGCGGGTCGCACAGAACGTGTACCTTTCCGCACCGGATGTGATGAAGGTGTCGACGGCCATCCTGCTCGTGGCCAATCGGTGGGGCAAGTCCGTGCAGCTCGGTGACCGGACTGGAACGGAGGTGCCGGCAGGACTCCTGCAGCGCTACTCGAACCAGATCCTCCAGGTGCCCTCCTCCAAGATGACGAGCGTCCTCGATGCCTTCACGGTGGCGGGCTTCATGAAGACCGACGACACGAGCGGCGCGATCGTCCTGCTGGACATCGAGTTCCTCGAAAAGCTGATCCACTACATGAACGAAGAAAACCTGACCGAGCCCTCGAAGCGCCACGACATCTCCAACCGGGGCTTCGTGATCATGAGCCTGATTTCGAAGCATCTCTCGAGATACGCGAAGGACGCCGAAGGAATCTCGCTCGTGAATGTGGCCGAGGTGCTGAAGCTCGAAACTCCGGAAGGCGGACGCGCGCCGTTTCGACTCGATGATTTTGCGGAGCTCGTCAAGCTGGGCTACGCCTCGAATGTCACGGCAAAATCAGCAGATGAGGTGCTCAGCTCCATGCGAAGCGATCACTTCCTGCTGTCTGCCAGGATCCAGAGGGCGCTCAAGTCGATCGAGGCCGTGAACGACCAGAAACGCAAATCCGGAAAATGAGGGTCAGGCCAGCTCGGGCTTCGATGCCTTCACCGCATCAACGAGCTTCTTGATGTCCTGGGCGCGTGACTTGTCGGCGACCAGGATGACCTTTCCGGAATCCACGATGATCAGGTCCTGAACTCCGAGCGCCGCGATCGTGCGCCCGGGAGCATCCACGACCAGCCCCGCCGATTCCACGGCGATCACCTCGCCGCCAAGAGCCGTTCCCCAGGCGCGCGACCTTCCCTGCTCATTCGCCAGAAGCTCGACCGAAGTCCAGCTACCGAGGTCATCCCATCCGCACTCCAGAGGAAACGTCACGACGGAACGGGCCCTTTCCATGATGCCGAAGTCGATCGAGGTGGCCGTCATTTTCGGGTAGGCCGTGGCGAGGTTGCCGGAGCTCGACTCCCAGGCGGCGCGCATCTCCGGCATCAGCCGGTCGAATTCCTGGAGGATCGTCGAGACCTTCCACACGAACATGCCGCCGTTCCAGAGGTAATTTCCAGCCTTCACGAACTGCTCTGCGCGAACCAGGTCCGGCTTCTCGACAAAGGCGTCCACTCGGAGAGGTCCGCCACCCGCCACTTCGACCCCGGTCTTCAGGTACCCGTAACCGGTCTCCGGGCGAGAAGGACGGATGCCCAGGGTCACCAGGTCGTCATGCGTCGACGCCCACGCCACGGCACGCTCCACCGTGGACCGGAAGGCAGGAACGTCCTTCATGAAATGGTCGGCGGGCATCACCATCATGATGCCCTGTGGATCGATCTTCTCGATTTCGCGAGCTGCCCAGTAGATGCACGGAGCGGTGTTCCTTCCCTGCGGCTCACGAAGGACCTGGGCACCCGACGCCTGCGCTGACACAGCCTCACCGAGAAGGGTCGTGGTCACGATCCACTGTTGCGACGACGGAACCGCCGGACGAAAGCGATCGAGCGTCTGCTGAAGCAGCGTGAGCTCGGAAAGCCCTTCGAAGGCCAGAAGCTGCTTGGGATTTCGCGACGTGCTCTTCGGCCAGAACCGTGTACCGCTTCCTCCGGCCATCACCACCAGATGAGTCGACATGTCGATCAGGCCTTCGAGGTTCCGGCGCGGCCGTAGCCGTCTTCCAGGCGCACGACATCGTCGAGGTGCGGCGTCGAGACTTCGAACACGGTGCAATCTTCATCGGCAATCATCCGATGCTTGCGGCCCGTGGGAATGTGATGCCCTTCTCCGGGCATCAGCGTGATTTCCTCCATCACGCCGAGGTCATTCTCGAAAACGAACGTCATCCGGCCGGACTGGACGAAGATCGTCTCTTCCTTGACCTGATGGTACTGGAGCGAAAGCTTGTGCCCCTTCTTGATGAACAGCAGCTTGCCGACGTAATCCTTGGTGCGACCCCAGATGAGCTCATGGCCCCACGGCTTGTCGACTTTGGTGATCTGCTGCTTACTCATGATGGTCTCCCGATGCGGGCGCCTTCGTCTCGACAGGAGATTTCGTCACCACATACGAGTCGATCGTTCCTGCCGCCTTCCAGCCGGCGGCACTTTTTTCGGCCAGCTCTCGAGAGGCAAATCCGCCCTGGTAGAGCCGGATCCAGCTTCCTTTTCCAACAATTTCCGCGCGACGAGCCCACGGCTCGAGTCCGGCCGCAGAGAATCGAGCCAGCGACTTTCCCAGGCTCTCCGACTCCGAAGCCGGAGCGGCCAGGATCTGGACGGTGAACGCTCCTGCAGGGGCGTTCCGAGCGAGTGCGGAAGCAAGATCTCCGGTCGCCGGGGTCTTTTGCGGAATGACTTTCTTTTCAGTCGTGCCCTTCTTCTCCGAAACGGCCTTCTTTTCAGCAATCGTCTTTTTCGGAAGTTCGACCTGAACGGGCTTCTCGAGCTGCAGTCCCGCAGCGCCCACTTCTTCCTTCAGCGTTTGGTCGAGGATCTGGCCCGCACCCGCAGTGGCTTCCGCCACCTTTTCCTGGGCCTCGGCACGAGTGGGTTCCTGGTCCGAAATCTGGTTCACCTGTCCCACGGACGAACCCTCATGGGCCGCAGGCTTGCCCTTGGGTGGAACCCGCTTTCCGAGATGGATTCCGAAAGTGAACGCGAAGACCGCGACCAGCAGGGAGAGCACTCCCAGCAATATCACTTCCTTGCGTTCATAGATCATGAGGCGCGATCGTTGGCTCATAGTTCAGTGATAGCGAGCGCGGGCTCACGAAGTCAACGGCACGCTTCAGGCAAAACGGACCGGCAGCAAGGAGAACTGCCATGAAACATCTGCCTGAACACTCACCTCAACGCTCGCCTCAACCGCGGCACTCGAACTCCGGCCAGGGCCTGACGGAGTACCTGATTCTCCTGGTGCTCATCTCGCTGGTCTCGATCGCTGCCGTTCGCTCGCTGGGCGGTACGATCCAGCGAAAACTTTCGATGGTCCGAAGTCACATCGAAGGCGTGAGCGCGTCGGACAAGTCGCGTGATCGGGACGGCTGAGCCGATGGTGCGGCAATCCGGTCAGGCCACCCTGGAAGTGCTGGTGTCGAGCACTCTGGTTCTGGTGGTGTTTGCAGGAGCCGGCTGGGTTCTCCGGGCTGCATGGGAGAGAGGAAAATGCGCCGCCCTCGTCTTCGAGGCGACACGAGGTGCCCTCTCGCGAGAGCATCGCCCCCTGGCAGTGGAGCTTTCGATTTCAGAATCGGATGAGGCGTTGGTCGGGGAAGCACGATGCGGTGCCCGTCGACCAGCCATTGAACGTGTCGGTTTCCGCAAGCTCGAGAAGCTTCGGGAGTGGCCATGAACCCCACGGCAGCCCTGATCCGCACACGGGACGGCGCCCTTCAGCTTGCGCTCGGAACCGCCCTGGCCGTTGCCGCGATCGCGACACTCGGGTGCCTTGCCATTGCCCAGCACTGGACTCGCACGGTCCGAATCCAGCTCGAGATCGATCGCTGCACGGGACGCGCGGCCCTGGAGCTCCGCAATCATCTCGGTTCGATCGAACGCTCGAACGAGACACTCGGGGTCCTTCGTGCTGCCGTGGCCGCTTCGCTCGCGACAGGAAATCCCGGGGCCATTTCGGCCGCCCGTGCTGCAACCACGGCAGCAGCACGCCTTCAGGATCTCGAGCTTTTGTCCTGGAAGCAGCGGCAGCTTCGCTGGATCCTCGGGCCCGAATGCCGATCCTCGCCACCGGCAACCGCGCTCCCAGACCTGCCCTTCCGAAGACCCCCGCCGGACCTCTGGGGAGAGCGGCTCCTGCAGTGGCAATCACCTGCGCCCCGACGCTTTTCGATTCGCGTTCGACGGAACGGAAGACGTTCCGAAAGCTTTATCTTTTCCGGGGCGGACGAACGCTGGAGCGCAAGCTGGAGTCCTCCGAAATGAAATCACGCAAGGACGGGCAGGCACTGTTGGAGACCCTGATATGGATTGGCTGGATCACCGTTTTCTTGATCGGCTGCGGAAGCACCTTTCGCTACCAGTACTCCCGCTATCGCCAGGTCCTGCGGTCCGCAGGCGGCTTTACGGAACCCTCCTTCTCGCAGTTGCCGCCACGCTCGGACTGACCTCGACCGAAACGCTTCGCGAAAAGGCGATCATCGACTGGCAGATCAAACACCCTCCACAACCTCAGGTTTGGCGCGCCATGGCTGCAAGCCACGGACTCCGGCCCGTAAACCAGGATTACGACTTTCAGAAATGGATGCGCCACATGCCCCGCGACACCACTCCCGGCACCGTGTGGTGGGATCAAGGTCATCAGGCGCTGTGGATCCTTCCGGATGGCTCGGACGAATCGGCCCTGCAGCTCTTTACGCTGAATCCGCAACCCGGCAAGGACGAGACCCTGCTGAAGCCGCTTGGCGCAGGATGGGCCGCACTGGAGGAGTTTGAATCCGTGCCCATCCGCCGAGCTCCACCGCCGGAACGGAAGGCCGCTGCCAGACCCGCTCGGGATCCGCGAGAGTGGAATTTCTAAAGCCACAAATTGACTGGCTCGACCGGATAAGCGTAGGCTGCGCGCCATGTCACAGAATTCGATTCTCGCAGTGGGCTCCATGGCTTTCGACACCGTTCAGACTCCCGCCGGCAAGGCGGAATCCGTCCTGGGCGGATCGGTCAATTACTTCTCCGTGGCGGCATCTTTCTTCGCCCCGATCAAGATCGTCGGAGTCGTCGGCGAGGACTTTCCAAAGACCCACCTCCAGTGGCTCTCCGAAAAACGAATCGATGTCTCGGGTGTCCAGGTTGCCCCAGGCAAGACCTTCCACTGGGTCGGTTCCTATGACGGCAACATGAATGAGGCCAAGACGCTCAACACCTCGTTGAACGTTTTCGAACACTTCAATCCGAAACTCGCCGACCACCACGTCGAGACCCCGTATGTCTTTCTCGCGAACATCGATCCGGTCCTGCAGCAGAGCGTGCTGGACCAGGTCAGGACGCCGAAACTCGTTGCCTGCGACAGCATGAACTTCTGGATCACCGGCAAGCCGGATGAAGTCCGAAAGACCCTGTCACGCGTCGATATCCTTTCGATCAATGATGGCGAGGCCTACCTCCTTTCCGGAGAGAAGCAGCTGGCGCGCGCTGCAGAAAAAATTCACGCCATGGGACCCTCGGTCATCATCATCAAGCGCGGCGAATACGGAGCCGCCCTGTTCACGCGCAACAACACGTTCCTCGCCCCTGCTTTCCTGGTCGACAAGGTGGTGGATCCTACGGGTGCTGGCGACAGCTTCGCAGGCGCCTTCATGGGGTACCTCGCCGAAGCGCACGCTTCGCGCGAGATGGCGCAGAATGATCCGGATCAATTCGAAAATCTGCTGCGCCGCGCAGTGCTCGCCGGCTGTGTCATGGCCAGCTTCACAGTGGAGGATTTCAGCCTGCATCGCTTGATGCGCCTGTCGACTCCCGAGCTCGTCTCGCGCCAGACCGCGCTGATGAAGATGATCCGGATCCAGTAAGAAAACCGGCCGACTTGGCATTAGGATTGCTCGCTCGGTATCCGCGAACCAAACGGAGAACCGACATGAAATCCTCGATCAAAAAATCCCTGGCACTGAAATCCCTGATGGCCATCGGCGCCGTCGCCCTGACGATGGGCAACGTCCACGCACGCCCTGGTCATGGCAATGGCAATGGTAACGGCCACTCCGACCAGAAGTCGGAACAGAAGTACGAAGAGAAGAAGTCCGAAGAAAAGAAGGCCGAGGACAGCAAGGCCGAATACAAGGAAGAGCAGAAGTCCGAAAAGGCTCAACAAAAGGCCGAACAGAAGTCCAGCAGCACGGCCTACAAGGGCCAGCAGAAGGACATGACTTCATCACGCCTGAAGATGCTCCGCCCACAGCACGGAGAACAGAAGGGCTCGCAGAAGGGCGACTACGCCAAGGACAAGACGTCCTTCCGCTGATCGTCGATTCCACGTTCGATTCGATCTGAGTTTCACGGCGGAAATCTGCGCCCGGGATGGCTCGGGTTTCCGCCTTTTGAATTCAGCCCATCAGCTCTGCGCGAAAGGACTCAACTGTTCGCGAGAGGCCTTCAGCCAGATCCACCTTCGGCTCCCATCCCAGAAGGGTTCGGGCACGCGTGATGTCGGGGCAGCGGCGCCTCGGGTCATCCTGACGGGCCGGCAGGAATTCGATCGGGGATGTCGATCCAGTGATTTTCTGAAGTTCGCTGGCAAACTCCAGGACGGTCCTCTCGACCGGATTGCCGCAGTTGACGGGCTCGGTGAGTGAGCTCTCAAAGAGCCGGATGATGCCGTCCACCAGATCCGACACGTAACAGAAGCTTCGCGTCTGCTGGCCGGTTCCGTGCACCGTCAGGGGCATTCCTGAAAGCGCCTGGCGCGCGAGCTCAGGAACGATTCGTCCATCATCCAGGCGCATCCGAGGACCATAGGTGTTGAAGATTCGAACCATTCCACCATTGAGTCCGCGAATCCGGGTGTAGGTCGACACGATTGCTTCCGCAAAACGCTTCACCTCGTCATAGCAGGCTCGCGGACCCAGCGTATTGACGTTACCCCAGTAGCTTTCCTTCTGAGGATGCTCGAGTGGATCACCGTAGATTTCGGACGTTGAGGCGAGGAGATACCGCGCACGGTGCTTCAGCGCCAGATCGACCGTATGGAGCGTGCCCAGCGAATCGACCTTCAGGATGACTTCGGGAATCCGATCGAAATCGACCGGACTCGCCGGACAGGCAAAGTGCAGGACTCCATGCAGGCCCAGTTTCGAGACGAGTTCGAAGCGCTCCTCGGGCAGCGGCTCGCTGACATCGTGCTCGATGAACTGGAACTTCGAGGAATCATGCTGACGAATCGCTTCATCCAGATTCGAACGCCGACCGGTGACCAGGTTGTCGACTGCGGTGACTGCGATGCCTCGTGAAAGGAAAGCCTCGCAGAGGTGTGATCCAATGAATCCGGCGCCGCCGGTGATCAAGACGTGACGTTTGAAGCTCATGCCGGGTTCCTTTGCTGAACGATTACCACCCCGATTTCAAGGAGGCGAGGACGGACTTGTCACGCACCTGGTTGCGCAGGACCGACACGAACTCCTCCTGAAAACGCCGGCGCGTGAAATGTCCCGCTCGCTCGCGGCAGGCTCGCCAGAGTGCCTCGTGCCCGGAAGAACCACGCGTCCGCTCCTCGGCTTCGAACTGCTCCAGGCACTGCACCAGTGCATCGACGGTGGGCTCGAAAAAGAAGCGCCCCGTTTCCGGAGTCACCGTCTCGAGCGCGCCGCCCTGGCCGAAGGCAATGACTGGAACTCCGCTGGACATCGCCTCCACCGGAGTGATGCCGAAATCCTCGATGCCCGGAAAAAGAAACGCCTTCGCCCTCGAATAAAGCTGCGCGACTTCATCATCCGAGCACGAGCCCAGGAACTCCACGGCGGGTCCGGCAAGAGATCGAAGCCGCTTTTCGTCCTGCCCCGAACCGACGATTTTCAAGGGCAGTCCCAGCCTCTGGCACGCCTCAATCGCGAGATCGACCCGCTTGTAGGGAGCGAACGCACCGACCATCAGGTAGAAGCCTTCGGGCCTGCGCTCACGCTTCGCGAATCTCGACAGATCGGCAAAAGGATGCACGACGGCTGAAGTGCGACCATAAATCCGCTCCACCTGCGATCCGATGAAGGCGCTATTGGAAATGAAGGCGTCCACGCCGAGGCTCGAGCGGCGATCCCAGGACTGGAGCACCGGACGCAGCGAGAGTGCCGCGGAGCGGGTGATCCAGCCCGCGCGGCCCGGACCAAAGTAGTCCTCAAAACGGTCCCACATGTAGCGCATCGGAGCGTGGACGTAGCTCAGATGAAATGCTCCGGACTTTTTTCGGATGCCCTTTGCCACGCAGTGCGACGAGCTGATGATGAGGTCATACCCGCGGAGATCGAGCGACTCGATCGCAGCCGGCATCAGCGGCAGGTAGTGACGATACTTCTTCTCGACGCCTGGAAGCCGCTGCATCCAGCTCGATCGGAGATCGCGCCCACGCAACGCAGGAGAGAGCTTCTCGGGATACGCCAGAAGCGTGTAGATCGGGGCATCCGGAAAAAGTTCGGCAATCGCCTCCAGCACGGCCTCGCCACCACGCATCCCCGTGAGCCAGTCATGGACCAGGGCCACCCTGGGCGAAGGAGCAGTGCTCACGACTGACCCGCCTTCGACCTCTGGTGCAGGATGGCCAGGAGCGACCACGCCACCATCCACGAAAGCTGGTGCTGGACCTTGCCTTCCCAGAAATTGACCTGGGTCAGTCCATTGAGATGGAACACCACGAATGCGGCGAGGGTTCCTTGGGCGAGCTCACGAAACCAGCCTGGCAATTTCGACTCGTCGTTTGCCTGCTGCCACAGCAAACGGAAAAGCCAGATGTTCCAGCCGAGCCAGCCAGCAAGCCCCATCAGGCCCGTGCCACCGAGGACCTCGATCAGGTTGTTGTGGGCATGGCTCACGAAAACGTCCTGTCCGGCGCTCCAGCGTCGAAGCAGCTGGCCGGCCAGATCCAGATTGTGATGCCATCCCGCACCCGTGAAGGGTCGCAGCAGGAAGAGCTCCCAGTTTGCCTTCCAGAGATCGAAGCGATCCGTGGTGCCAATCGAATGGATCAGGCGCTCGCGAATCATCGGCACCTGGAAAAGAACCACGCAGAGGGCAGCCAGGATACCGGCAGCGAAAAACGTGTAACGCAGGCGCAAGGAGGGAGCAGTCTTCAAAAAAACCAGCGCCATCACGCCGGCGGGCAGGGCAAGCCAGAGCATGCGACTGAAACCAAGAAAGAGCGCGAGCGCGCCCGCGGCCACCAGGAACAGCAGCATTCGTCGCGAGAGCCCCAGATGCGCTGCAAGTCCATCGCGCTCCGGCGATACCAGCGCCGAAAGAGCCACGAAGAACGGAAAAATCCAGATGCTCGCCACCGACAGGTGGTGCCCGAGAAACAGCGTGGAGTGAAAAAACCCCGGCAGGCTCGGTATGCCCTGCGGCCGTGGCCAGCCCGTCCAGAACTGCTGGATTCCCACGATCGAGATCACGCCGAAGACCAGGAGCCAGATCCTGAGAATTCGTCCCTGATCTCGAGGAGACAGACGCCACAGCGTGAGCGCCAGAACCGGAGGCCAAAGAAAGTACCAGAGTTTGAAAAGATCCTTTCCCCAGCGGACTGATGCAGGATCCAACCCGTCGATCGGACTCCAGCGCGCGACAATCAGGCTCAGCAGGCAAGCCAGCGCGAGAAGCACCGACCAGGCTGCATACGACCTCCAGCCGCCGATCAGGAGTTTGCTAGGCCACCGCTCATCCTTTGAATGAAGGCTCGAATGACGGCTGCGATAGGCAACCACGGCAAGTCCGACCACCACAGCGGCGGTCCCGAGGCTCATGATCGCCATCGAAACCAGGGTTGAGGCTGCATAGATCGCGAGAAGGATGGGCATTTCTTTCGCTTGGTTTTTCAGGGGATCTTTAGTTAAGTCCAGAAAATCCGGTACCATAACGCAAAACCATGTTGAAGCGGTATTACTCTCAGTTCGGAGTCCTTTTACGCCTCGCCGACGCGATCATCGTCGCCGGATTGTGGCTGGCTTCGTACTGGGTTCGATTCCACGCCGACCTGATCGAGGTGCGTTTCGGAATTCCGCCGTTCAGCACGTACCTGGCCTTGCTTCCACTCGTGGTCATCCTCTGGGATCTCTCGCTTACCGCCTTCGGCGCCTACGCCTCAACGCGACTGCCTCGCCGCACGGAAGAAGTCTTTCAGCTCCTGAAGTCGCACGCACTGGCTCTGCTGTTGATGGTGGCACTCACCACCTTCATTTCGGAGTACCGGTACTCGCGTGCCACTCTCAGTATTTTTACCGTGCTCGGCGGCGTCGGCCTGGTGGCAAGCCGCATGTTCCTTCGGCACGCCCTTCGCGCCATGCGCGCTTCCGGTTTCGGCACTGCCCGCGCCCTGCTGGTCGGCGACGGCCCCTCTTCAGAGCTCTTGGTCTCGCGACTCGAGCGGCATCCGGAGCTGGGCGTCTCCATCGCCGGGCGGCTGATTTCCGGAGAAGACGCGGATAAGACGCGAGTTCCGGGAGTTCCCGTGATCGGAACTTTTTCAGATCTCTCGGGCGTCCTGTCGAGCGGCAAGTTTGATGAGATCTGGTTCGTTCTGTCGCGAAGCGAGAGCGGCCGCCTCGACGAACTCCTCCTCCAGGTTCGCGATGAAACCATCGACCTCAGAATCATTCCGGATCTGCACGAATACGTGCGCCTGGGCTGCCTGATCGAAGACTTCGACGGACTTCCCGTCGTTGGCGTGAATGAATCGCCCCTCGAAGGCTGGGGCACCACGTTCAAGCGTGCGACTGATTTCGCACTCGCACTGTTCGGATTGATCCTCTTGAGCCCGGTCTTCCTGGTAGCCGCCGTTGCCGTGAGACTCTCGTCGCCCGGCCCGGTCTTTTATCGCCAGGAGCGGATGGGGCTCGATGGCCGCGTTTTTGAGATGCTGAAGTTTCGCTCCATGCCGATCGATGCCGAGGCGAAGACGGGTCCGGTATGGGCCACCGAGGGAGACAACCGCAAGACCCAGGTCGGCGCGATCCTTCGAGCCACCAGCCTCGATGAACTCCCGCAGCTCTGGAACGTGCTCCGGGGAGACATGTCGCTCGTGGGCCCGAGGCCCGAGCGCCCGTTCTTCGTGCACAAGTTCCGAAACGAGATTCCCGGCTACATGCTTCGCCACAAGGTCAAGGCGGGCATCACCGGCTGGGCACAGATCCATGGCTGGCGCGGAGATACATCGCTCGAACGACGAATCGAATGCGACCTGTATTACATCCGCCACTGGTCGTACTGGCTCGACTGGAAGATCCTCTGGCTGACGATCTGGCGAGGATTCGTCAACCGGAACGCCTACTGAATCATGATCCAGTTCGCACCAGGCTCCTGGCCGCATGCCGGCATCCCGGCCTGAGCTCGCAGTTTCCGCAAACCTCCGCAACAAATCGCTTCCTGCACTTGTCCAGGATTCCGAGCCTTGCCAGCGCAAAGTCATGGCGGACCGGATCTTCCGGATCGCACTCGCGCAGCCGCGAGGTGATCTCGAGGGCCGCCTTCCAGTTCAGTGCCTTCCGTCGAGTTAGTCCGAGAAACTGGCAGATCTGGCCCACATGGGTGTCGAGAGGAATCACGAGCTGTCGAGGAAGGAGCCCGCTTCCTTCAGGAAGCTGCTTCAGGAGCCGAGAGCCCGGCTGCCAGAGCCCCGGATCGAGCGCATCTTTCCTTCCCATCCATCGCAGAAGCATGCACCAACGCTTGCAGCAACTTCCGGATGCCGGGGCGGCAAGAAAATGAGCAACCGACCTCGAAGGTAGGGCACCGGTCTTCTCTCTGACCCAGTTCTTCCACTCCATGAGAACGACATCGAGCGCCTGGGAGAAGTCCGGCGCGCGGGTTTCGAGGTGCATGCAGAGGTGCGCTCCCAACGATCCATGTCTGCGCCAGCTCTCCGCCAATAGATCGAGCAGCAGGAGCAGATCCGCACCGGTATGCAGCCGATGAACAAAATCCAGCATCTGGGCACGGATTTCGAGATCAGCCAGCCCTTCGCGAACAAAGTATGACGGGGAACCCGAATGGCTGATCATTCCCGCCAGCCAGCGCTCCACGGAAGAACGGATTTGTCGGACATTTCCATAGGCCAGCTGCGCAGCAATCAGCGCCACGACTTCCTGGTCCCACGGATCCTGGAATCGATGGACAAACTCAAGCGGGTCGGACCCCAGATGCTCGGTTCGATGATAGGCATCGAAGAGCTGATCCAGAAAAGGCCGGAGCAGGTGCGCGGACGAACGGGTGGTCATCTTTTGTGTGCGACTTCGCGATCCAGATTGTCAAATCCACCCGGTACCCGCTAGAAGTTTCTGCAGATGAGCCGACGCGCCCGCAACCCCGTGCCCGCCATCCTTGCCCTGCTGGGAGTCGCCAGCGCCAGCCTGGCCGCCCCGCCATCTCCCGTGACTTCGCTACCCCAGCTCGGCCCGCAGGCTGCCCCACAAGATGTCCTCCACTGTGAACGCCAGTACGAGTATCGACGCAAGCGAATCTCCTGCGACAGTCCGCTGGGCGCCGACGGAGAAGGACTTCGTCCGCTGCTGGATTCGGTGCCCGAATCTCGAGCCGAGCTGGACCTCTACCAGGCCAATCGGCGCAGCACCGAAATGCTGGCGTACACCGGAATGGCGGGCCTGCTCGCTGCCATCCTCGGCCCGAGGCTGCTCGAAGACCGCGGCTCCAAGAACATCACCGTTTCGATTGGCCTGACGCTCGCGCTCGGCAGCTTTGCATTCGGTCGATCGCGACTTGCCACCAATGAAGTTCATCTCGACCGAGCCGTGCAGCATTTCAACCGATCGAATCCGGGCGATCCGATCACGCTCCTTCCAGCGGGGGCGCCACCCATTCCTGAACCATCGAGGTAAACGACGATGCCGCTACGAAAGGACCTAAGGAAAGTTCTCATCATCGGAAGCGGCCCCATCGTCATCGGCCAGGCCTGTGAGTTTGATTACTCCGGAACCCAGGCCGTCAAGGCGCTTCGCGAGGAAGGAATCGAAGTCGTCCTCGTGAATTCCAATCCTGCGACGATCATGACCGATCCGGAGACGGCGGACAAAGTCTACGTCGAGCCGCTCACCCCTGAGTTCGTGGAACGAATCCTTGAAATCGAACGCCCGCAGGCGGTGCTGCCGACCATGGGCGGACAGACCGCACTCAATCTCGCGCTGGCCCTCGAGAGCCGGGGCGTCCTCAAGCGCCTCGGCATTGAACTCCTCGGTGCGAAGCCTGAGGCGATTCGCCTCGCGGAAGACCGAGAGCTCTTCAAGGCGAAGATGGACGAGCTCGGACTCCACAGCGCCCGAAGCCGCCTCGCGCGCTCGATGGAGGACTCTAGCAAGATCCTGAAAGAGTTCGGCCTTCCACTCATCCTACGCCCCTCCTTCACGCTGGGCGGCGAAGGCGGCGGCATTGTTCGCTCGGAAGAGGAGTTCCTGAAGCAGCTCGAACGCGCGCTCTTTCTTTCGCCCACGAAGGAATGCCTCGTCGAGGAGAGCCTGCTCGGATGGAAGGAATTCGAGCTCGAGGTCGTGCGCGACACCGCCGACAATGTCGTCATCGTCTGTTCGATCGAAAACCTCGATCCGATGGGCGTGCACACCGGTGACAGCATCACGATTGCCCCGGCACAGACGCTCACGGATCGCGAGTTCCAGAACCTGCGCGACCAGTCCATCCGAATCATCCGGGCCATCGGCGTCGAGACCGGCGGATCGAACATTCAGTACGCCGTCAATCCGAAGGACGGCCGCGTGGTCGTCATCGAGATGAATCCGCGCGTCTCGCGTTCAAGCGCGCTGGCCTCGAAGGCCACCGGTTTTCCAATCGCTCGCGTAGCGGCCAAGCTCGCCATCGGCTATCGCCTGGATGAGCTCACGAACGAGATCACCGGAACGACTCCCGCGAGTTTCGAGCCCGCTCTCGATTACGTCGTCACGAAGATTCCGCGTTTTGACTTCGAAAAATTCCGCCCGACCCCTGAGGTCCTCACCACCCAGATGAAATCGGTCGGTGAAGTCATGGCTCTCGGCCGCACCTTCGAAGAATCCTTCGGGAAGGCCATCGCCGGGCTCGAGACGGATTCGCCCTGGCTCAAGCCCCTCGGCAAGGATGTTCGCTGGGACTGGATCGAGCAATCGCATCCGAGGCGCATCTGGGCGGTAGCCGACGCCATCCGCTCTGGTGCCATGAACGAGGAGATCTACGGCCGTAGCGGCATCGACCCCTGGTTCCTGAGCCGAATTCGCAAGCACCTCGACGCCGAAAAGCTGATGCGCGCCGAAGAGTTTCCGTTCTCTGCAAAAACCTTCGAGACGATCAAGACTCTCGGATGGACTGATCGCGGCATCGCGGGCTTCCTGACGCTGAACGGACCCTCGCCAGTGGGCGAAGAGCAGGTCCGCATTGCTCGCGAACACCTGGGAGTGGTCGCCGTCTTCCACCAGGTCGACACCTGCGCTGCCGAATTCGAGGCAAAGACTCCCTATCTTTACAGCACCTATCGCAGCCGCAACGAGGAGTGCCGACCCAACACCAACCCGAAGAAGGTCATGATCCTGGGCGGTGGCCCGAACCGCATCGGCCAAGGCATCGAATTCGATTACTGCTGCGTTCATGCCTCGAAGGCGCTCCGAAAGATGGGCGTCGAAAGCCTGATGGTGAACTCGAATCCCGAGACCGTCAGCACTGACTACGACACCTCCGACAAGCTCTTCTTCGAACCGCTGACTCCGGAGCACGTGCTCCGCATCGCCCAGATCGAAAAGCCCCTGGGCGTCATCGTCCAGCTCGGCGGCCAGACTCCCCTCAAGATTGCGAAGGCACTCGAAGCGGGAGGCCTGCGCGTGCTCGGCACATCGACGGCCAGCATCGATCTGGCAGAAGATCGCGAAAAGTGCAGCGCACTCGTCAAGGAGCTTGAACCTCTGGGACTCAAGGAACCCCCCTCTGCCACGGCGCGCACCGCCGAAGAGGCCGTCGCTGCCGCCAATCGGCTGGGCTATCCCGTCCTCATTCGTCCGTCCTATGTGCTCGGGGGCAGGGGAATGAAAATCGTCCATAGCGAGACCTCGCTCCGAGCCTCGATCGAAGAAACGATGAGCGTGACCGACAAGCATCCGCTGCTCATCGACCGCTTCCTCGACCGCGCCACCGAAGTCGATGTCGATGCGATCAGCGACGGAAAGGACTGCTTCATCGCCGGGCTGATGGAGCACATCGAAGAAGCCGGAATCCACAGTGGTGACAGCGCCTGCAGTTTGCCGGCGGTCACCCTGAGCCCTGAAACGACGGACCGCATCCGCACCTACACACGCGAGCTGGCGCGCCGGCTTCGCGTGATCGGGCTGATGAACTGCCAGTTCGCGATCAGCGGCGATGACATCTACCTGCTCGAAGTCAACCCGCGCGCTTCGCGCACGGTGCCCTTTGTCAGCAAGGCCATCGGAAAGGCGCTGGTTCCGCTCGCGGTGCAGGTGATGATGGGCAAGTCGCTCCATGATCTCGGCATCCGGCAGGATCTCGACCTCGAGCTCGACACCTTCCACGTGAAGGCGCCGGTCTTTCCGTTCAATAAATTTCCCGCCGTCGACGTGCTTCTCGGCCCCGAAATGAAATCCACTGGAGAAGTCATGGGACGCGCGCACAGCTTTGCTGCAGCGTACTCGAAGGCGATGGCCGGCGCAGGCGTGCATCTGCCCTTCGATGGCCGCGCATTCCTCTCGATTCGAGATCATGACAAGGCGGCGGTCCTTCCGCTCGCGATGGAACTCAAGGCGATGGGATTCGAACTCTGGGCCACTCCGGGAACGGCGAAGTTCCTCAATGGCTACGATCTGTCGGTTCAGTCGATCAACAAGGTCAAGGACGGATCTCCTCACTGCGTCGAGGCGATCCATGAGGGCCGGTTCCAGCTGGTCATCAATACGGTCTATGGCGACCGGGCCATCCACGACAGCAAATCCATGAGGCGTGCCGCGCTCGAGCGGAAGATTCCCTACGCCACCGTGCTGTCGTCAGCGCGTGCGATGCTTCAATCCATCCGCCAGGCCCGAAAAGGCCCGATCGAGATTCTTCCGCTATGAGCACCCTCCTCTGCTGGCATTGTGGCACGTCACTCACTCCGCTGGACTTCGGACGGCAGGACACCTGCCGGTCCTGCGGTCGGGATACCCGAACGTGCAGGGCGTGCATCCATTACGATCGAACGGCGAATAACGAGTGCCACGAAAACCAGGCGGATCGGGTCGTGGACAAGGAGCGCTCGAATTTCTGCGATTATTTCAAGGCAAACTCGGCACTCAAGGCGGACGGAGCCACTTCAAGAGACGCCATGAAGGCCGCTGCCGAGGCCCTGTTCCGAAAAAAATCGTGACCTAGCCCCCCGGTCATGTGTTAACGATTTCAGGCATATGGCTGAAGAAAAGTTTCCAATGACCGTCCGCGGCAAGAAGATGCTCGATGAGGAACTCAAGCACCTCATGACCGTCGAACGCCCCACGATCGTGAAAGCGATCGAGGTGGCGCGTGGTCATGGTGACCTCTCCGAGAATGCTGATTATTCGGCCGCCAAAGAGCGCCAGGGTTTCATCGAGGGCCGCATCCAGGACATCAATGGCAAGCTTGCCCGCGCGCAGGTCATTGATCCTTCCACGATCAAGTCCGAGAAGATCGTCTTCGGGGCAACGGTCGTCGTGCTCGAGACCGAAACGGACAGGAAGCTCACCTACCAGATCGTCGGAGTCGATGAAGCCGACATCAAGAGTGGCAAGGTGGGCATCACCTCGCCCATCGCTCGTGCCCTGATCGGCAAGACGGAAGGTGACGAAGTGGTCGTCCACGCTCCCAAGGGAGAAGTGCATTACGAAGTCCTCAAAGTCCGCTACGAATGACGTTGCCGTCCAGTACGTCAAGGGCGTCGGCCCTCGACTGGGCGCCATCTTCGAAAGCCGTGGAATCACCACGGTTCGCGACCTGCTGACCTTTTTTCCTCGCGCCTATGAAGACCGGACGCGCCTCAAGACCGTCGATGAGCTCGAGGAAGGAGCGCGCGCCACCGTCGCCGTGCGAGTGCTGTCCTCGCGGAAGATCGGCATGCGCATGGGACGCTCCATGCTCGAAGCCCGCTGCACCGATGACAGCGGCATCCTGATGCTCAAGTGGTTCCATGCACCGAAGGGGCTCGAGCAGCGGCTCGTTCCGGGAACGCCCATCGTCGTCACGGGTGCGATGAAGAAGTACCTCGGAAAGTCCGAGATCATCCATCCCGAGATCGTCTGGAACAGGACCTCCGACGTGGTGTCGAAGGAAGACGAACTGAATGTGGGTCGGGTCGTTCCGGTCTACACCGAACTCGAAGGCATTCCGAGCCGCACGTTCAGAAAGGTGCTGTGGGAAGCCATCCACAAGTACGGGCCCGCACTTCCGAACGACCTGCCTCGCCACGTACTCGACAAATATGCCCTTCCCAGCGCGCATGAAGCGGCAAAGGAGATTCATTTTCCAGGGTCCGAGACCGAGATCCAGCACCTCCTCGATTTCGACACTCGCTGGCACGCGCGCTTCATCTACGAGGAGTTCTTCAAGTTCGAGTATTTCGTCCTGATGCAGAAGCTCGGTGTCGCGCGCGAACGTGCGCCTTCGATCGGACGCGAAGGCGGCGCCAAGGCGGCGCAGGACCTGGAAGCCCTGCTGCCGTTCCGCCTGACCGGCGACCAGACGAAGGCTCTCGCGGATATTCTTCAGGACATGAAGGAGCCGCATCCCATGAATCGCCTCGTGCAGGGAGACGTCGGCAGCGGCAAGACGGTCGTGGCACTTTTGTCTGCGGCGGCAGCGCTCGCCGAAGGATTCCAGGCCGCCCTCATGGCTCCGACCGAAATCCTCGCCGAACAGCACTACAGGAACGCCGTGAAGCTCTTTGGCGGAAGACTTCGCGTGGAGCTCCTGACCGGAAAAACACCTGACTCCGAACGCAACCGCATGCTGCCGCGCCTCGCGGCCGGAGAGCCGGCGCTCCTCATCGGCACGCACGCGCTGCTCGAGGATCCGGTCCAGTTCGCGAATCTGGGGCTCGTCATGATCGACGAGCAGCATCGCTTCGGCGTCGAGCAGCGGCGCACGCTTCGTCGCAAGCGTCACGACGGACAACCGCACTCGCTGCTCCTGACCGCCACTCCGATTCCGCGCACGCTGGCGCTGACCGCCTACGGCGACCTCTCGACGACGACCATCAAGGAGCTTCCTCCGGGTCGCTCTCCGGTCCGCACCGAAGTCGTCAGCAGCAACCAGCGCGGAAGAGCCTACGAAAAGATCCGCACGGAGCTCAGCGCCGGGCACCAGGTCTACTTCATCTATCCGCTCGTGCAGGATTCCGAGGCCGAAGGCTTCACGAGCCTGAAGTCGGCCATCACCGAAGCCGAGACGCTCCAGCGCGAGGTCTTTCCGGAGTTCAAGGTGGGGCTCCTTCATGGGCAGATGAAGCCGGATGACAAGACCGACATCATGGAGCGCTTCAAGCGCGGAGAACTCCACATCCTCGTCTCGACGACCGTCGTGGAAGTCGGTGTGGACGTTCCGAATGCCACGGTGATGGTCATTGAGCATGCCGAACGCTTCGGACTCTCGCAGCTCCACCAGCTTCGCGGTCGCGTGGGTCGTGGTGCCGCGCAGTCGCACTGCTACCTGTTCACCCATCCGCGCGTCGGAGAGAACACGGCCGAGCGCCTCGGCGTGCTCGAAAAGACGAATGACGGATTCCAGATTGCCGAGGCCGATCTCGAGATTCGCGGCCCCGGCGAATTCCTCGGCACCCGCCAGGCGGGGGCACTTCCGTTCCGGATCGCCGATCTGGTGCGCGACAAGGAGTGGCTTCTTCGCGCCCGCGAGGATGTAGTGGCGATCCTCAAGACCGATCCCCGATTGGAGCGACCGGAGAACTCCGCTTTCCGAGCCTTTCTCGACCGCGAGGGGCGCCTGCAGGGCGAGCGGCTGAAAACCTCTTAAATAGGTCGGGCCCACCTTTTGGTTTCGCACTCGCGTCATTTTCGTGAGCCGAAATGCCCCAATCAAGCGTTAAAGTTTCAATAAATAAGACTTAAGCACTTGTTATTACTGATAAATGACCTCATTGACCATTTTTGACCCAGGGCGGTAAACTAGATCAATGAGCACACTGGGCAGGAAGCCTACATCCCTGGTCGGTACCTTTCTTCGCCAACGCCGCGAATCGCTGAGCCTGTCTCAGCGGCAGCTCGGAATGAAATTCGAGCCCCCCGTCACCACACAGTTTATTTCGAACTTGGAACGCGGGGTCACTCCGCTTCCGCCGCATCACGTGCCCACGCTGGCTCGAGAGCTGAGAATCGAGGAGGGCGAGCTGCTCTCTCTGCTCGAGCGCGAGTACGCGCAAAAGATCAGCGATCGCATGCACCGCCAGACGTGTGATGCCGGCGCAAACCCCGCCGGGCCCGAGGCAGTGGTCACCCCCACGACGCTCCGGAACCTCGTCGTGAAGGAAAAAGATGCCGAGTTCATCCGCTCCGTGTACCAGGCGTACTCGCTTGCAGACAGCGCCACGAAAGAAAACTTCGCCAGCGTGTGCGAAAAGATCCTGCGCATGACAAAATAGCAGGATGATGGAGATTCCACAGAAGCCTCGCCCCAAAGGTGCCCGCAAACCGGCCAAGGGTCCGACCTCCCCCGACCATCACGAAGCACGAAATGGCTACGCGACGACCCAGGACGGAATCCAGATCTTCTACAGCGTCGAGGGCGAAGGCGAGCCGCTCGTGTTCTGCTACGGACTGGTCTGTTCCAGCCTCCACTGGACCTACCAGATCGATCACTTCAAGCACTCTCATCGCTCGATCTGGTTCGACTATCGCGCACACCACAACTCGAGCACGCCCGAGGATCTCTCGACCCTGACTATTCCTCATTTCGCCCGAGACCTTTCGGCAGTGTTTGATTCGATCGGCCTCGAGAAGGCCGTCCTCCTCGGACACAGCATGGGAGTCAGCGTGGCACTCGAGTTCTACCGGCAGTTTCCGGATCGCGTGAAGGCACTCGTGCTCGCCAACGGCACGGCCAAGCGTCCGCTCGAGACGCTGCTCAATAATCCCAACATCATTCCTTCCGGATTCAACCTGCTTCGTGCCGCCTACTCACGCTCGCCCCAGCTCTTTGCAAGGATCTGGAAGCTGCAGAAGGGCAATGCCCTGGTCCGCATGATCGTCAAGCTGGCGGGTTTCAACCCGCACCTTGCAGCCGACGAAGATGTGGAGCGATATGTCGCTCAGATCGAGGAGATGGATCCGGGAGTGCTGCTCCACGTGCTCGAGGCCTACCAGGCCTATGATGCAACGGCGTGGCTCCATACGGTGAAGGTGCCCACGCTGATTCTCTCGGGAGACGAAGACAAAGTCACGCCTCCTGCCCAGCAGATCCTGCTCCATCAGCTGATTCCGACAAGCCAGCTCGGCAGTGTGCGTCACGGCAGCCACTGCCCCCAGATGGACCAGCCCGAGCTGGTTGCATCGCGGATCGAGCAGTTCCTCACCACTCTTTGAACTGAAAATTCCCGCTCAGACCGACAAGGTCCATTCCGACCACGGAAAACGCCAGTCGATCCACTGCTCGGCGGCAATGCCCTCTTCGAGCAGGATGCGACGGAATGGCTCTGAACAGATTCTTCCACGGCATCTTCCGTCTCCGATTCCACAGGCCTGGCGAATGGCGTCCGGAGAACTGAGCCTTCCTTCGCGCGCGCGAGCAAGGACGTCCTCTCGCGTGATTCCCAGGCACGGACAAAGCATTCCTGAATCGTCCTGCTGCTGTGAACGAGCCGATGGCGCATCAAGCTGCACCGCCATGCCGCGATGAACCTGCGTGCGGCACGCCAGCCGCTTCACGCCGTCGACCACGACTTCGCACAACCCGCAGCTGCCGTCGCGGCACAAGAGGCGATCTTCCGCGCGCGCCAGGCCCGTCTCGAAGAGTGCCAGCGCCAGCGGCTGTCCATTTCGCAGCAACCGCTTGTCGTTTCGGAGCTGCACTTCGACCTTGGTGGAGGCCGAGAGTTCAGAGCTCATGACCCACTCTTCTTCGTGCGACGGAACCTCACCCGCCCTGCGCAGGCCGCGCGCCTCCCAAGCCAGGTGCGCGGGAACCTCGACTCGAACGCGATGCTCGAAGACCGCTCCGACGGCATCGCCTGCAGGCGTCACCTCGACGAAGTCCATGACCTTGCCCGAGCCCAACGCCTCTCCGCGGCGATTCAGGAGCACGGCCAGCTCGTTCTGTCGGAAGGCATGCCGTCCACGGTAGGTAAGCGTGAGCTGCGCCGTGGGATGTCCTTCGAGCTCCTGGATCAGGACAGGAATCTTCGCAGGACAGGCATCGAGGCACTTGCCGCACGAGGTGCAGCGCGACTCATCGAGGAAGCGTCCCTGTTCGCGAGAAATCAGGATCGCCGAATCCGGACACGCCGTCTGGCAAATCCCGCACTCCACATCCTCGATGCACTCAATGGACGCGACCGTGCGCTTCGACTGTTCCTGCCGGGGAGCACCCGGAAAATCTCGGATGGCACGACTGCTCGGTGCTGCGGTCCATTTTCCGATAAATTCGAGCGAAAAAGGCTGATCTCGGCGTTTGAGCGTCCTGCGCATCTGGAGACGGGATCGCCGAAGTTCGTCTTCCAGCTGGTCCTTCTTGGCACGCCGATCCGTCCAATCCGAAGACAGTGCCTTGCAGATCTTCACTGCAAGGGCGCGACCCCGCTGTTCCTCCAGGGCCCAGCCTTCCGGGTCCTCGGAAACCGAGTCCGCGGAGGACTGCTCCATCTCGAAAAGCAAACTTTCCGGCGGAAACTCTCGAACACCGTCGGATTTCGAAAACGGTCCAGCCGCCACCACCCAAGCCACTTCGAGGACGCGGATGCCAAACTCATCCTGGATCCGAAAGTCCCACAACATGCGCGCTGCCTTCGCCAGCCGGTAGGGGGCTCCCCAAAGGAATCGTCCGCCGAGCGTCTCGAAACGGCGACGATGCACTTCCCAGCCGGCGAAAGGAGAGCCTGGGCGATCGATGCAGAATACCTCCGGCACGCCGCTCTCGAGAAGCTCCGCTCCGAGCATCAGCGCACGATTACCGGTTCCGAGGATTGCCACCGCCGGAGTCCAGATCGTCTGCCCCTGCTTCCGGAGCTGCAGTGCGGTTTCGAGTGGCAGAAGCGCCGACGACAGCCATCCCTCGAAGGGGTCCGGAAATCCGATGGGTTCGATGACACGAATCAGGGCACGTCCCTCGACGCGGTGAATCCGCCCCTGCGAGTCCTCGACCAGGGCAACGCCTCCGGTTCCGGAAAGTGGCAGCACGCCCTTGACCTTCAGTCCTTCGCCTCCGAACACACCCACGGAAAGATCCATTTCCGCGCAGAGGGTGGCAAGTGCGCGAACACCCAGTCCCGGCCAGCGTCGGACTCCCGGGCCCGCAATGACGAGGACATCAAAGCTGCCTTCGCGCACCTGAATGGGCATCAGGCCACCCCCCGAGAAGCAAACTTCATGGCGCGGTCCACGACACCGATGACGCCGCCCTCGCAGCCGGACAGGATGCGGACCGGAACCGCTCCCTCGATTTTCCATTCTCCCGGTTCGACTCCCAGCAGGGTGCGGGTGCGAAGATCGCGAATTCGGAATCGATCCCAGTTCAAAAAGCTCTGCACGAAGCGCGAGAGCCGAAGAAAGGACTCCGCTCCGGCAATCTGTCCGGCGGCAGGCATCAGCACGTTCAGCTCGAGCCAGGGCTCGCGAGGTTCGCCCTCGATCCGCGCCCATGCCAGCGCATCTTGCGAGATACCCACCTGCGACGGATCAATCGGATCACGCGATCGCAGGCTCCACTCTTCCCAGGCAATTCCCGGAGTCGCTGGAAGCAGCTTTTCCTGCTTGCGGCTCGCACAGAACTTCTCGAGCCAGGAACTCACGCGAGGAGTCCAGAAAACCCAGAGCCCCCGAGCGGCACGAGCCTGCACTGCGCTTCCCTCGTGAAGAAAACGAAGGCCGCTATCCAGCACTTCGAGGCCGCTGATCGAAGTCAGCATGCGCTCGTGAGAGAGGCGGGTTTGGACAAATTCGAGCACGCCATTTCGATAACGCTCGAGATCGATATCCACCAGGCGATCGAGTCCAAGCGCCTGAAAGGCAGGATCCAGGCCTCGCTGCCAGTTATAGCCGGGAAAACGGCGCGCTGCCGCCAGACCGCTCGAATGGAGCGGATTCAATCCACCCTCGAGCAGCCGCAGGTAGGCGTCATCATGAGACCGCGGAATCCAGTTCCACTGACGCGCACGGAGAAAGGGTGCAGAAAGGTCACGGAACGAACGGCTCAGGCCGGCGCTTTCGCGAGACCAGACCTCGATGGCACCGGGAAACTCCGGCGCGAGAATGTCGCGCGCGCGATCCAGGTGCTGACGGCGGATCACCTCGATGGTCTTCGGCTCGACATCCCCCAGGAACACGGGCTCAAGAGGAAGTTCAGAGTTCTCACGAAAAAAGTCATGGTCGGGGTTCAGGAGCAGGACGGAGAGTCCCTGCCGCAGGAGCGACTGTGCCGCGAGAAGCGGGGCAAGTCCGGTGCCCAAAAGCGCGACGTCACACTCGAGCGGCATCCGCCAGGCTCCCCATCACGCGACGCATGGCTGTCTGGACCTGGGCCTTCTTGTACTCACTGTGCGCACTCCTGCCACGCTCGTTTTCATCGTAGCTGAGATGATCCATGAGCTGCACTTCGTAGGGATAAAAAAACCGGAATTCGCGAGGCGTCTTCTTGAGCTCGATGCGTTCGATGCGATCCAGGAGCACCTTCAAGCTCTCGGAGCTGCCATCGACCTGTCGGGCGAGCTGGCGGACTTCGCGCAGGTCATCGTGCACCGGATTCCTGAACTTGATGAGCTGCCGGCTCGTGAATTGGATCGCACGATAAAATTTGCTGGAATGCGGGTTGTCCGGATCACTCCCCGGATAGTGCGCCAGCTGCTCCAGCTCCTCGGCTACTTCGCCACTGGAAATCTCATGGCGCTCCCAGCGCCGGTAGATCTCTTCCCAGCCCTTGCGCAGCGACTCCATGTCCACGAGCGTGTTCCGCGAGCGGCTCGGCTTGATGTTCGGCGGCATCAGGATCATCCGGTCCTTGAGAAACTTGATGACTCGAAGCGCATCCAGGGGCGTATGGGTCACGAAGCGGATGCCGACCTGGTCGAAGATGTCCTCGGCCACATTCTCGGGTTTATGAAGGAGCTTGAGAAGCGTCGAATCGCGCGCCTTCTTGGGCTTCGTTTCGAACGCCACCAGATCAATGCGATCCGGATCCTCGGCGCGATCGCCCATGAAGAGCCGGCCTTCGTCATCGCGATGAATCACCCGGTAAAAGCGATCGAAGATCTGCTTCTGGCATTCGGCAAAATACGGCGTACGCAGGTCCTTGTCGATGTGCGCAATCGTATGCATGACCTTCAGCAGGCTGCAGGCCATGTTTCGGAGCATCAATCCCTGGGTGTCGTTGTTCTGCGACGGATAGCTCAAGCTCGCCATCAGGAAGAGTTCGCGAACATCGGTCAGCTCGAGGATCTTTCGCGGGATGTCCAGCTTGAGGCCATCCGGATTTTCCGGCTGGAGAAAATTCTTGCGGATGAAGTTCAGCGCTTCCTGGAAGTTGCCGAACACTTCGGCATTCTCGATCGGGTTCTCGAGGTCGTATCCGTAGCTGAGCGCGAACCGGCCAACGTCATCGAGATTGCGGAGCTGGAATCCTTCGCTGGCATCAATGGTCGAACGACCGCTGACCACGACGTCAAAGGTCTCCCAGCGAAAGTCAAAGCGTTTCAGAAAAGCCATTGGCCGGACTGTATCCGAACCTTCCGTCCGCATGCAACGGCCTCGCTTCAGGGGGCGATTTGGGATAACCCGGTGCGTGATGGACAGCACCACCTGGAACCACCGAGCAAAACTTCGAGTCAGAGGCTACGAGCTCGACAGCTATCGTCACGTCAACCACGCCGTCTACCTGAGCTATCTTGAACAGGCGCGCTGGGAATACCTCTCGGCCTGCGGGCTTTCGCTTTCGGAGCTCGATCGTCTCCAGCGATGGCCGGTCGTCGTGCACCTCGAGATGAACTACAAGAAACCCGCGCTGATGGATGATGAGCTCGAGATCTTCTCGCGCGTGTCGAAGCTCGGACGCGCCTCGATGGAAATCGAGCACGAGATCCGCTGCAACGGGGCGCTGATCTTGTCTGGAAAAGTGGTGGCGGCCATCATCGATGAAACCGGAAAGGCTACCCGACTTCCCGAGGAATTCCACCGCATGGCCTCACTGTCATGAGCACCACGACTGGGAATCGCCGGCAGATCCTTTGGCCGGAAATCCGCAAATCTCCTCGAAACTGGCTTGCTCTCATCGGCGCCACCTTCTTCGGAAGCGGCCTGCTTCCGAAGGCTCCGGGAACCTGGGGAACCATCGCCGCACTTCCGCTCTGGTATGTCACGCAGCATTGGCCGTTCGATCAGCGCGTAGCCCTGTGGGTGGGGCTTGCAGCCTGGGGCGTCTGGTCCTCGAAAATCTTCGATCAGGTGAACCAGACCCAGGACAACCAGAACATCGTCATGGACGAGTCCACGGGTGTCGGAATCACGGCATGGACTGCGGGTATTCATCCCGTGAATTATCTGGTCGCTTTCGCGCTGTTCCGCTTCCTTGACATCGCCAAGCCCTGGCCCGTTCGTGCCGTCGATCGCTGGTCGCATCGCTCTGGCAATCGCTGGGCGGCTGCTTTTGGAGTGATGGCAGACGACTGGGTCGCGGGAATTCAAGGTTTGGTGCTCATGCTTCTCGCGCAGCATCTCGGGTGGCTTCCGCAATGAGTGCGGCCATTTTTGTTCGGCTCGAATCGGAGCTGGCCCGCGAAGCCGAAGCGCTCGCACGCGTGCTGCGGAAGACCCGCGCGCAGCTCGTCCTTGCCGAAAGCTGCACCGGAGGAATGGTGGCGGCTGCGCTGACCCGTGTTCCGGGAATCTCCAAGCACCTCTGCGGATCGAGTGTGGTGTATCAGTCCGAAACCAAGTCGCAGTGGCTGGAAATCTCGCAGCGGGATATTCGCCGCTTCGGAACCGAGAGCCTCGAGATGACGCAGCTGCTCGCATCGGCAGTGCTCCAGCGCACGTCTCAGGCGACGGTCTCTGCAGCCATCACCGGAGACCTCGGGCCTCAAGGAAATGTCGGAACCATTTTCATGGCTTGCGAGATTCGCAAACCGCTCTCGCTCGCGGTGGCGGACCGCGTTGAACTTCTCTCGAGTCGCGACTCTCCGGCAAGAACGCTGCGCGGCAAAAACCGGCGTCTCGCACTCCAACTGCTGGCTTCCCAGCACCTGATCGCCATGGTACGCCAACTGCTAATCGACACGCTTCGTTAATCGAGAACGCCTGAAAAAGGCTCATTTTATTAGGGGGAATTCGAAGTGGAAATCCAGAACCAGAACGCCAACCACACACAGAAGAACAAGGCCATTGAGCTCGCCGTCCAGGCCATTGAAAAGCAGTTCGGCAAGGGCTCGATCATGCGCCTCGGCGAGACCGAAAACATGGTCGCGCAGGGCATCGAAGCCGTTCCGACCGGCTCGCTGAGCCTCGACCTCGCCCTCGGCATCGGCGGACTTCCACGCGGCCGCATCATCGAAGTCTACGGACCGGAAGCTTCCGGCAAAACCACCGTCACCCTGCACGCCATCGCTGAATCCCAGAAGCTCGGCGGCATCGCAGCGTTCATCGACGCCGAACACGCGCTCGACGTGAACTACTGC
>CAMAQA010000018.1 GCA_945860415.1 Bacteriovorax stolpii | reverse complement strand
CGAGCCAACAAGGGGACCTCGATTGCCGCGTATCGAGCCATGTTCAGGATCATGGGGGAGTTCCGCGAATCGAGGCTGCGCGGCGTGGATATTCCCACGCTGGTGTTTTTAAATCCCGAGGATGAGCTCGTGAGCCATCGTCGGCTGATTCGGTGGATCGATGATTCTCGACTCTCGCACTGGCGAGTCCTGTTTGTGCGCGATCTCAAGCCGTCGATACGGCCGAATTATCAGCACCTGATGATTGACCAGGCCAGCATGGGAGCCGAGGCCTGGGAGGAGTTGTCGACCGCCATCCGCGAATTTCTTCGCTGATTCGGTCAAGTTTTCGGTTCGTCCGGATCCGAACCCGCATCCTTCAGCTCCTCGACCATGCCTTTTGATCGTGAGAGCAGCTTCGGAGCGTGCGAGGCAATCCAGCACAGGGCGACGAAGCGGACGAATCGGCCGATGAGCAGGGCAGGAAAGAGTTCCGTGGCGGGCATCCCCGCCAGCGCAGGCACGATCACCCAGAACTGGAGCGGTAGGGGAGAAATCGCTCCGAGTGCAATCGACCAGCTTCCGTTGGATTGAACGAAGTGTTCGACGGTGCTCCACCAGCCGGATTCCATCAAGGTTCCGAGTCGCTCGTGGAGCCAGTCTGCGTTCTGGTACACTCCTTCGGCAAGAATTCCACAACCGATGAGGTTTCCGATGGTGGCAGCGATTGCGTACTGCACCCATCGACGCGGAGTCGCGAGGATTGCAGCCACGGTCAGCCCGTCGGTGGGAATCACGAAGATGATCTGGTCTACCGCCGCCAGGGCTGCCAGGAGCAGGGGGTACCAGGGCCGATCCAGGTAACGCTGGATTCTGGCAAAATGGGTGGAAAGGGCGCTCATTCGTTCGAATCTTCGTCGATTTCAAGCACGCTGGGTAGTGATTCCGAGGCCGCCCAGCGTCAGGCTTGACTGTCGATAGATGAATATATAAGCAATCGTTTATATATGCAGGACCTCACTCGCGCCTTGCCGCGCAAGGAACTCGTCGCCGGACTTCGCAACAAGGAACTGTTCACGCTTCTCGCGTCGACCTTCCAGGCCCTCGGCGACACGAGCCGGGTGCAGATCGTCTGGGCTCTTTCGAAGGGCGAACACTCCGTGGGTGACATCGCCGAGATCCTCGAGATGAGCCAGCCTGCGGTCAGCCATCACCTCCGAATGCTGCGCAACATGCGCCTGGTCAAGGTGCGACGCGATGGTCGCACCTCCTTCTATTCGCTCGATGACGAGCACATCACACGACTCCTCCACGAGGGCATCGAGCACGTGGAGGATCTGCTGTGAAGAAGACCATGACGCTGGGTGAGCTGAAAAAAGGAATGCGTGCCCGCATCACGGCTGTGAACGCCGCGACCGACGAAATGACCCGCAGTTTTCTGGAGATCGGCATACTCGAGGGCAGCCCCGTGCGCGTCGTCCATCAGGCGCCGCTCGGTGGCGACCCGATTGCCGTGGAAGTGCGCGGCGCGCTGATTGCGCTGCGCCGGCAGGAGGCTGCCGGAATTGATGTCGAGCTCCTTCACGAGCCGCATGCGGAAGGGCCCGAATCATGAGTGCGACGGACGCTCCAAAGATGATTGCGCTGGCCGGGCTTCCGAATTGCGGAAAGACCTCGCTCTTCAATGCGCTCACCGGCTCTCGGCAGAAGGTCGCGAATTATCCGGGTGTGACGGTCGAACGCAAGGAAGGCGCGATCGGTCTTCCCGATGGCCGTACGCTTCGCGTGCTCGACCTTCCCGGAACCTACAGCCTCGACGCGCGTACGCCTGACGAGGCGATCACGCGCGACGTGCTGCTCGGAAAGATCCAGGGTGAAGATCCCCCGGTCGCGCTCGTGGCTGTTGCTGACGCCACGAACCTCGAGCGCAATCTCGGGCTAGTGCTGGAACTTCGCGATTTGAACGTGCCGCTCGTGCTGGCGCTGAACATGATGGACCTCGCGAGAAAGCGCGGACTCGAGCTCGACCTCGTGCGCCTTTCCGTGGAGCTCGGCATTCCCGTGGTTCCAACCGTGGCCGTGAAGAATCTCGGCCTGAACGAGCTTCTTGCCGCAGTCGACGAGGCCCTCCGCGCAAATCCGGCTGCCGCTCCGCGAACAGAATGGAAGCGCTCGGACTCCGCCTCGGTGCGCGCGCGCTTTTCGGAAGTCGATCGGGTCTTGAAGGCATCCACGAAGAAATCCGGTACTCCGGCGCTCTGGACCGAAAGGCTCGACCGGATCTTCCTGCATCCTGTTCTGGGTTTCGTGGTCCTCGCGTCGGTGCTGGCATTCATGTTCCAGGCGATCTTCTCCTGGGCCTCGATTCCACAGGACTGGATCGAGCAGGGCGTGGCCGCGTTCGGAAGCTGGGTCGGATCGCTCCTCGCGGATGGTCCGCTCAAGAGCCTGCTGGTGGATGGTGTCATTGCCGGTGTCGGCTCGGTGCTCGTCTTTCTGCCGCAGATTTTGATCCTGTTCTCGTTCATCCTCGTGCTGGAGGACTCGGGGTACCTTGCGCGAGCCGCCTTCATCATGGACCGCGTGATGGGAGGCGTCGGCCTCCACGGTCGCGCCTTCATTCCACTGCTCTCGTCCTTTGCCTGCGCGATTCCGGGAATCCTCTCGACGCGCACGATCGCCAACCCACGCGATCGACTGGCCACCATTCTGGTGGCGCCGCTCACCACCTGCTCCGCGCGGCTTCCCGTCTACACGCTGCTTGTTGGAGCCTTCATTCCCGATCAGCCCTTTTTCGGGCCGTTCCGGATGCAGGGCGCAGTTCTCTTCGGGCTCTATCTTGCGGGAACGATCGCACCGCTCACGATGGCTTGGCTTTTTCGGCGCACCATCCTGCGTGGACCGAAGCCGCCGCTCCTGATGGAGCTTCCGACCTACAAGCTGCCGAGTTTGAAGGGCGTGCTGCTCGGGCTCATCGAACGTGCGAAGATCTTCCTGCGTCGTGCAGGCACCGTGATCCTGTCGCTCTCGGTGCTGGTGTGGTTCCTGTCGTCGTATCCTGCTCCGCCGGCAACGGCGCCAGGTCCGGCCGAGGGGGGCGCTCCCGCGATTCACTACAGTTACGCCGGCAGGCTTGGCCATGCGGTCGAGCCGCTGCTGAAGCCTCTGGGCTTTGACTGGCGTGTCGGCATCGCATTGATTCCGGGCTTCGCCGCGCGTGAGGTCATGGTCAGCGCACTCGGTACGGTCTACGCGCTCGAGGGTGATGAAACACAGGTGGAGAAGGCGCTCGGAGAGAGGCTTGCGGTGAGCTGGTCACTCGCCACGGCGCTCAGCCTGATCGTCTGGTACATTTTCGCTCCGCAATGCCTGTCGACGCTGGCTGTCGTCCGGCGGGAAACGAATACCTGGAAGTGGCCGCTCTTCCTGCTCGGGTACATGACGGCCCTGGCGTATGTGGCCTCGTTTGCCACGTTCCATCTTGTGGGCTGGCTCTGGGGTTCGGCATGACGGCATCCGCCCAGGAGCTTTCGGTATTTGGCATCGTGGCTGCCATCCTCGTCTGGTGGGCATTGAAGCTCACTCGGCCGCTCTGGCTGCCGTCGGTGACGGGATGGCTGCTTCGTCACGGTCGCGTCAAATGGGCGATGCGTCTCCGTTTTGGAAAACGCTGCCACTGAAGTAAATTGCGACCATGCTTCAATTACCTCCCCATGCAGTCTACCTCGCTATCGGCACCGAGCTGACGAGCGGCCAAATTACCAATCGCAATGCATCTTGGATTTCGAAGCAGCTCGAAGCCCGCGGCATTCCGGTTTCGTGGCACCTGGCGGTTCCCGATGAGCGAAAGCTGATGCTCGAAGCGATGCGGCTCGCAGAGCAGCATGGAAAGCTCGTCTTCATCACCGGAGGCCTGGGGCCGACGACGGATGACTTCACGCGCGAGGTGGTCGCACAGTGGTGGGGCAGTGCACTGGAATGGCACCAGCCTTCCTGGGAACGCATCGTCGAACGATTGAAGCGCCGCGGACTGAGTGCGCCCGAGTCGAACAAGCAGCAGGCTTTTTTTCCGGTGGGTGCCCGGGTGCTCCAGAATCGTGAAGGCACGGCGGATGGATTCCTGCTCGAACGTTCCGATCTGGCAGTGGTCGTCCTTCCCGGACCGCCGCGCGAGATCGAGGCCGTGTGGCAGGATCATCTTGCGCCCTGGCTGAGCGAAAAGTTCGGACAATTCACGCCCATCCAGCCGCTGAAGTGGCAGGTGCTGGGACGCAGCGAGGCGGAGCTGGGAGAGTGGGTCGAGGAGATCGTCAAGGACACGGGCCTGATCACCGGCTACCGCGCCACTCCGCCTTATGTGGAAGTGAAGATCTGGCTTCCGAGTGGTCGCGCGATGGAAGAGCCGGAGATTGCGCGTGCCCTTGATGCACTCGAGCGCAAGCTCGAGCCCTGGACGATCACCCGAAACGATGAGGATCTCCTCGATCAGTTCTTTGCGGCACATGAGGGCCCGCTGACGTTCATTGATGGCGCGACTCGAGGATGGCTTTCCGATCGCCTGTGGGCCTGGGCTCGCAGCACTCCGGAGAGGATGAAGATCTTTGAATCCCGCAAGGTGGAGATCCGCCAGCAGCCTCCTGTACCTGCTGCGGCCGCCGTGGGCTTCGTGCAGGGCGAGCTCAACTCCGCTTCGGATAACCGAACGACCTTCGTTCTCGGCGCGATCGATCCTTACCAGGAATTTCCATGGGGAATCCGTAAGCCCGTGCCCGGCGGGAGCCGGATCGAAATTCGCGGTCAGCGCTGCCCGTATCAGGCGTTCCTGCGCGAACGTCAGGAAAAGTACCAGGTCGAGTGGCTCTTTTACTCGGCGCTTCGAGTTTGATGAGCATGCCTAGAGGCTGATCTGCCGCAACCCATCCTCGCAGTGGAAGATCAGGGCTTCGGATCCGGGGTTCATCGTCCGACAGCCGTCTGGAATCTCGAGGCTCCAGCGCAGCGGAGCCCGCCACTCTCCATCGCGGTCCTGCACCAGGAGCATGACATGATTTCCGAGTATGGCTGAGGAGTCGACATAGAATGCCGCCGTCTTTCGGCCTTCGATGGAGAGGGCCAGGGGGTGGTAGACGTCGCTCATCAACTGGCCCGGCAGGAAGCTGAATCGCGAAATCCCGCGCGAGAACACTCTTTCGCGACCCGTCCTGTCTCGGAAGCTCGACAGCAGCTGCGTCTTCGTCTGGTAGACCACGGTCGATCCCGCCGACGTTTCGAACGCGGCCACCACTCCGAGGAGAGAGTCTCTCGCGGCCTGCCCCGAGCCCGCGGCGTCGACTCGCGTCGTGGTTCCGAGGTCCGGTGCGTCGACCGTGTGCAGGCGCCAGTGTTGCGCGATCTGGTCCGAGTGGACCACCGCAGCGACGAGCGAGTCGGGCGCATCCCCCCAGGGGCGCAGGAGCGACCAGCCGCGAACGTTCGGTGCTTCGGGCGCGAGCGGGGTCCAGCGCCACTCGGCCGTTGGGCTCGTGGAGTCCCAGGCAACGATTCCCTGGGTTTCGGCGCCCAGGCGTCCGATCGATACGAGCATCCGGATTCGACCGGACTTCAGATCCGAGGGGCCCTGCGGAATCATGGCCACAGGTCGGATCTGGTCGCGGAAGGGCAGGCGTTGGCGTTCACGGAAGGATTTCTCAAATTCCGGAGAGTCGAAAGTTCGTAGAACCGCCTGTGGAAACTGCAGGACGTAGCTTCGGCGACGGACGGTCTCATCCCGCGGTTCGAAACGACTCCTCGGCTGTTCCGACTCCGGGAGCTTTCCTTCCGACTCGAACACCGGGGTGCGGATCGATCCGGAGCGGGAGGAGGCCAGCGGAATCCAGGTCCAGGCGAGACGTTTGAAGTCGGGAACTGCTTCGCTCGGTCGCCAGTCGATCGACGCTGGAGCGCCCCTGACCGGCTTCAAGGCAGAGTCGAGCCAGTGGAGCTTCAGGAACTTCTGCGCGGGCTGTGCCGGGTCTCGCGCGACTGCGCAGATCCAATAGTCCTCCTGGCCGTCGCCGTCGAGGTCGAGGCGTCGAAAGGCGAGCAGATCCTCCCATTCCGGCGCCGGAATTCTGGCCGATTCCTCCAGTCCTGAGTCGGTGATCCGGAGGAGCCGCAAGTCCTGTCCTCGCTTCCATTGAAAGTATTCCGCGGCATCGGATTCGGAATGGCGGAGATCCACGCTGCGGAGTTCCCCGGGGGCGATCTTCTGTGACGGAAACGGAAGGAGACGGTAGCCCGGATTGATCCTGGCACGTGCGCGAGAACGGAAACTGCGGGCGTGCGCGAGTGCTGAGGACAGGGTCACGCGGTACTCGAAGATCTGCTCCACGTCGAGCGAGTCAGCGATGATCGTGAATGAAGCTCCGGCCGATTCGCCTGCTCCGATGCTGGCGAAGCCGGTTTCGGCGTTGAGCACGCGATAACCGGGAGTGAGTGGCTCGATCCTGACCTCAACGTTCTTGGAAGGCAGGCCCTCGGAATGCACGCGAAGGTCCAGGACTCCCTCGGCCGATTGCGCGTCTCGGGAAGACATTCGGAGCCCGGAGGCCTCCTTGAAGTCCGGCACCAAGGTGGGCTGCATCGGGGATTCCAGCGCTGCCGCCATGCGGACCGTGCCGAAGAGCGCGCGTCCCGTCGGGTCGGGGAGCGCAGTCGCGAACAGGCGTGACCGCAGTTCCGTTTCGGTGATTCCCGGGTGAAGTCCCTTGATCACTGCGGCGATCGCCGAGACGAACGGCGCCGCCTGGCTGCTGCCGCTCTTCACCTCGTAGCCCTGGACCTGGAACTGGACCGGTGTGAGGCGCTCCGGAAAGAGGCTGAGCACCTGGTCGCCCGGAGCCAGAAGATCGACCTGTGCACCAAAGTTCGAGAAGGAGGCCATTTCGCCGTTCACCGGGATGGCCCCGACGCAGAGGACTCCGGAGTAGGCGCATGGAAATGCCGCATCCGCGGTGCTGTTGTTGCCTGCTGCAGCCACGATCGTGATTCCGGAATTCAGGGCATCTTGAAATGCACGTCGAAGCTCGGGTGTGTCCGTGGCCTTGGGCCATCCCATCGAAAGATTGATGACGTCCACCCGCCTTGAGGCGGCGTATCGGACGGCGCGCACCAGTCGCTCCGCCAGCGGGAGTGCCGATTTTTCCTGCCTTCCGTAGACCTTCAGCGGAAGGATCCGGATCTGGTTCGAGATGCCGGCGATTCCGATGGAATTGTTCACGCGCGCCGCGATCACTCCGGCAACGTGCGTGCCGTGGCCGATATCATCCGTCACTCGAGGTTCGCCGTCGGCGGATTTCGAGACGAAGCTCCAGCCCATACAGTCGCCGACGAAGCCGTTTCCGTCGCGATCCTGCTGGGGCTTTCCGGGCACCCTGCCGTTCTCGCATTCCGCATCATTAGTGGCGATGGCTCCCGCCAGGTCCGGATGGTCCACATCGACTCCGGAGTCGAGCACCGCGACGACCACCGTCCGATCGAGCCGAAGATCCTGCCCAGGGAGGCCAATGTCGGCTCCAGGCACACCGGTCAGTCGACGCGTGTGCAGGTCGCCCACCTCATCCAGAAGCACCTGGCCCTGGTTGAGAAGTCCCCACTGGAATCTGGAGTAAGGATCCTTCGTCGGATTCGTCGCGGACACGGGAACTTCGATCGCGAGGGCGAGCATGGAGCTCATCGCGAGCCATCCGCTCAGGAAAAATCCTAGGAATGACAGGACTGCGTGATTCATTAGAACCTCCCCATGAGCCAGCCGATCAGGAATTCGCCTTCATTGATGCCCAGGCGCGAGCGAATGTGGTTCACCGGTCCCTGCACGTACTTGGAGCCGAAGCTGCCGAGAGAATGGGCGAGGTAGGGGGTATCGCCATTTTCATCGCCTTCACGGAACCCTTCGATTCTGGCACTGATGTGGTAGCGATCCTCGCCGCCAAAGGCTTCGGTCAATCCCGCCTGGTGCAGATTGAGCTCGAGAAGCGAAACCAGCTCGGCGAGCGCATTTGCCGTCCCCTTGAGATCGCCCCGGTTTCGCGCATCGAGCAGCGCCGAGTGCGTCCGTCCCCATTTCCATGAAAGATTTGCCAGATACTCTCGTCGAGTGATCGGCCTCGGAGAATGGGGTGGCCTGCCGACCGTGCTGGGAGCCCATCCGTAGTTCGACTTCGGGATGAGGTAGCGGTCGGCGATGGATCGAAAGCGAGCCTGATCGATCAGGTCCAGATGGTCGAGGGCTTCGGAGTAGACCTGGTAATCGAGCTTCACGCGGTAGAGCAGGATCTTCTTGGTTTCCGGAAGCAGGGGCGGCGCGAAGAAGTGGAACTGGTGCCTGCCATTGATCGAGGCAAGGATCTTGTCGAGTTCGCGGCGCGAGAGCGACCAGCCCCTCCATTGATACGAAAGCGACAGGTAAGGATCCTGCACTCGGATCCGGTTGCCAGGAAGGTCCTCATAAATGGCGTCGTAGGCGAGGCTCCGGGTGAACTGGTCACCGAGGATGGAGTCTCCCGGAAGTCCATTGGACGCGGACGAGATCAGGAACTCCTCGTGGCTCTGGTTCAGCAGGATGGCGTTGATGAGCTCCGTGCCGAACTGCTCGAAGTTGGTGCCCTTGCGATCTGCGGAGACCAGCCGGAAAAGCTGGATGGCATCTCCCTCCGGATGGCGCAGTTTCATTCGGAGATCGGATTTTAATCCGGCCTTTTCGAAGAACAGGAGCGAGAACTTCGTGGTGCGCTCGCCAAAGTCGTAGTGGATCGAATAAGGAGGGCTGACCCGATGAGCGCCTTCGAGCGACTGCGTGAGCAGCAGCGAGCGAAGCGCGCCTGCCGTCTCGACGATCTTCGGGTTCCTCTTCATGTCGGGATCAATGTTCAATTCCGAGAACTTGACCTGCGCCCCGCCGGACTGGAGCTGGGCGGAGAACCGGATGATCGGCATGCCCATGGCCTGGAGCCCGACCGAGACGAGGATTCCACGGGCGTTTCCGAGGTCCTTGTACACCTGGATCAGGTTTTCGCTCTTGCGATGGAGGTGCACGCGCGAGATCGCCGTTTGATTGGCGCCGAGCTCGAGATACGCCTTCAAGGCGTCAGTGACTTTGGCGCCGACGCCGGCTCGGATCTCCGCTCCGATGGAGTCGGTGATGACCAGCGATTCGCCGACGTCCATCTGCTCCTGGAACGTCTTGAAGATCTGGGTGAGGCGCTCCTGACGCTTCTCTTCCGGAAGGGTGGAAAATCCGGCGCCGACGAGCTCACGAAACAGGTCGGCGTAATCCAGGTTCACCAGCGGAACGAGGATGTTCTTGAAGGGCTGCTTCAGGGCCACGCGGATGCTCTTGATCGGCTTGATGTGCGAGAATGTGCGAGTGAGTGACGCGCGCACGTTGCCGCTGACCGCCCAGGGCGCCGCGATTCCATCCACTCCGATGAAGGCACCGGCATTGACCTGGAAGCCCACGGAGTCGGCAACCTGCACCGGATTGTCGGTACCCAGGTAGGCGCCGAGGATGACGTCGCGCGAGGCGATGAGGTTTCCACCCCAGGTCGGAATGGCGAATGCCGCGACCGGAGTCCTGCTGGTCTTGCCGGTTTTCAGGAACTCCACGAAGTGGTTCAGTGCCTGCTCCTGCTGCCGTTCGATGAGCTTTCCCTGCAGGTCGCTTCGCGGCAGGAAGTTTTCATTGGTGTATCGGACCAGGTTCGAAAGGACGTTGGAGATCAGCTTCGATTTCGTGAAGGCCAGCAGCTCATGCGACGAGAGCGGCGATTCCGGATCGCCGTAGCTGAAGCGCGAGCCGTAGCCGGAGAAATCCGGGCAGGTGAGCTTTCCTGAGATCAGGCAGGGAGGGGCCGTGACCAAGGGATCAAACGCCAGGGCCGGAGCTGCAGGGGCATCACTGAACAGCTCCGCCAGCTGATTTCTTCGAGAAATGATCTTTTCGACGAGAATTCGCTGAACGGGCTCCGGAAGTTCGGTTGAAGCGACGATCCGTTTCAGGTCGTCGCGCGTGAGCTGGGTGAGTCGCCGGGTCATCCACCGGGCGTCGTCGAAGTTCGGGGTGAATTCGTCGCTTCCGTCAAACGCAAGCTCGAGGTGCTGGCTCACGACGCGTCCCACCTGCCACGACAGAAGATTGATGCTCTCGGACAGCGAGGTCAGTCCATAGGCCAGATGGAGTCCGTTCAGGGCGCGCCGGCCCTGGATGACGGTGGAAGGAAGGGCTCCGAGCGCCAGGTTGTAGATGGCGTCGACCGAGTCCATCACCAGCACATCCTGCAGTTCCAGGGTGCGCTCCTCCTTCTGGTTCACCACCCAGCGTTCCGGAGCGCCGAGGGTGGACTCGGCCATCTCCTGGAGAAAGAGCTCCTTGCCTGCGGGAGTTGCGAACGACAGGCGCAGTCTTGCCAGGCGCCGGATGTCCGGCACGCGGTAGCCGAGTTTCTTGAGCAGCGCCTTTCGGAGAAGGACCGTGTGGACCGTCTTGCTGATCAGGAAGGTGAAGGGTCGATCGGAGATCTCGGGAGCTCGTCCCACGAAGCGAAAGTTTCCGGTCCGTGAGAGCACGGTGGATTCGAACTGCACCTGGGCTGCACCGAGCTCAGGCACCGACGGCAGCGGACCGGTTCCGCTCTCCTGCCACAGGTCGCTCGAAGGATCGGGTTCGAGGGTCGAGAGGTCGGTTCCGTTTCGGCGCATCGTCTCGAGCTCATCCGAAAGAAGGATCTGTCCGGTGCTCGGGTTCACGAGATCCGTCGCCGGGCGCTGTCCGGAGGCAAGCGGAACGTAACCTCCGACTCCATCGAGAGGATTCGCCCAGGCGGTGCTACTCGATGCGATGAAAACCACGAGTTGAAGGGCGATTCGACGAGAAGGGGTGCGGAGGTTCATGGCCGGATTCTCGAGTGGGGTGGTGGGGGCCGCACTCCGGAGAGTGCGGCCCGGGGCTTGCGCTCTGCGGTTACTGCTGTGCGAACTTGCGGATCAGGTCACCGACCTGCTCGGGAGAAAGTCCGTTCTCATCCGCTGCTCGGTCGATGAGTGCGTTGAGGTCGGAGGTCTCGCCTTCGAGCTGGGCCTTTTTGACCGCCTTGATGCCGTCGTTCAGACTGAAGCCGAGAATCTCGGTCGAGAACGCATCGGCGTCCGCATCCGTCACGCTGCGCTTCTTCTTGAGCTTGCTCCATTCGAGAGTGAGCTTGGCGACCTGCAGGCCGCGCTTTTCGCTGAGGCCATAATCGGCGATGAGCTGGTCTGCAATCTTGTCGGCCTTGAGGTCTTCGACGAAGGCTGCGGCCTTTTCGAGATCCTTGCCCGTTCCAGTCGTCGTTTCATACAGGTTGCCGTAATAGTCCGAGTAGTAGCCGTTGCCCGCATACGTGACTCGGATCGCCTCGTGGTCGAAGTAGTCGACGCGATCGAAGTATTGGCTTTCTCGCGAGCTGTGGATGTCGATGGCGTAGTAGTTGTACCCGTCGTCGACCACGACGTAGCCGCTTTGTTTCGTGGGGTCCTTCACCAGTCGGTAGTTGTACTGGGTGTCCTGCGTATCCAGGCTTTTCACCCAGCTTTCGGCATAGGTCAGAGAGCTTCCTCCTCCACCACCGCCCCCACATGCCGAGACGGCGACTGCTCCGATGACGGCGACTGCGACGCCGCGAATGATCTTTGATTGCCAAAAAATACGAGCCATTGTCATCCCTCCTCTTGGGAACCCCTGTTGAACGTGGAAACACGTTGATGCAGGGCCCGCAGAGCAGGGCATGTGCCAGTGCGTTTTCTCGGTCGTTAGCCTGAGAAATCAGTGAGTTGAAGTTTTGCGTCCGCTGGTGCGATTTGGCCTTGGTGCCAGATCGCTACCGAATGCGAGATTCGTTACTTCGGCTGCTCGGCCGACTGAACGTTCAGCGCGAATCGCGAGATTCCCGCCTGCCGGAGCACGTCCATGAGCTTGACGACCTGGCCATGCTGGGCAGCCTCATCGGCGCTGATCGAGGCTACTTCCTGAGAGAGATCCTTGCCGTTGCCGGCCTTCTCGATCTTCTGAGGAAGCGTCGCCCAGTCGTCGACCTTTTCCTCTCCCATGTGGAGCTCGCCGGCCTTTCCAATCGTGAACTGAAAGGGCGATTTTTCGGAAGACTCACCGGACTTCGTCTTGGGCAGCTGCACCTTGATCGCGGATTGGTAGATCACCGGCGCGGTGATCATGAAGATGATCAGCAGCACGAGCACGACGTCGACCAGCGGAGTGATGTTGATCTCCGAAAAGAAGCCCTCGTCCGATCCGCCGAAATTCGAACCTGCCATGGCGCAGTCTCCTCGCGGGTCTCAGCCCGAGATTTTTCCCACGATGTAACTCTTGAGCGCCTCGGCTTCCGAAACGGCTGCGCGCACCTTGCGCTGGAACAGGTTGAACGCCACGACCGCAGGAAGGGCCACGAGAATGCCCACTGCAGTGGCGATCAGGGCTTCCGACACGCCTGCCATGACGACGGAGCTGGCGCCGGTCGCTCCCTGTTTCGAGAGGTCATGGAAGGCCTTGATGATGCCGAGAACCGTTCCGAACAGGCCCAGGAAGGGAGAGTTCGAGCCGATGGTGGCGAGAATGGGGAGCGAGCGTTCCCACTCGATCTTGGAGCGGATGACGCTGTCCTGGGCGGCTTCGTTCAGGATTTCGGGCCGTCCTCCCTTCATCTGAAGGAGCGTGACCGCCAGATCGGTCTCCAGGTCGCGCGAGGAGTGCTGCTCCTGGGATTTGCGGCGGGTTTCGGCCTTCACGAGCGCGTCTTCGATCTTGCCGGCTCCCACGAGCGTCCTGAGCTCGGCGCGGAACTCGGCGAGTCCTCGGGCGGCGACCCCGTAGTACTTCCACCGTTCGAACATGATGGTCACCGAGATCACCGAAATCGCCACGAGCATGTAGAGAACCCACTCGGCGCCCACCAACGAAAAACCCAGGAAAAGATTCGAGAGCATGGGGGGAGGATAGACCCGGCCCGCGGGGTTTACAAGGCCCCGAGATTCTGGCAGTTTCCCGGCCATGGCATACGAAATCGTCACGAAGAACACGGTTCGCGATCGCTTCAAGTCTCCCGCTCGTCCGGCTATCTGGACCGACACGCCGGAAAAGGACTGGAACAACTGGGTCTGGCAGCAGCAGAAGCGCATCAAGTCGTTTGATGTCCTCGAGAAGGTTCTCAACGTGACGGCGGAAGAGCGCGAAGCCTTCGCCAAGTCGCATGAGCAGTTCAACATGGGCATCACGCCGTATTACGCGTCGCTCATGGACAAGGACGATCCGAACTGCCCGATTCGCCTGCAATCGGTGCCGAAAATGGGCGAGCTTTTCGTGTCTCCGGTCGATCTCGAGGATCCGCTGGGCGAAGAAAAAGACATGCCTGTTCCGGGCGTCACGCACCGCTATCCGGATCGCGTGCTCTTCTACACGACGCACAACTGTCCGGTGTACTGCCGCCACTGCACGCGCAAGCGCAAGGTCTCCGACCCGTCTTCCGCCGCCCAGACCAAGCAGCTGGAAGAAGGCCTGGCCTACATCGAAGCCCACAAGGAAATCCGAGACGTCGTCATCTCGGGCGGCGATCCGCTCTCGAACTCCGACGATCGCCTCGAGTACATCCTGTCGCGCCTGCGTGCGATGGATCACATCGAGGTGTTCCGCCTCGGAACCCGTAACCTGGTGACCTTGCCGCAGCGCATTACGGATTCGTTTGCGAACATGCTGCGCAAGTACCACCCCGTGTTCATCCACACGCACTTCAACCATCCGAAGGAGTGCACGCAGGAGGCCTTTGATGCCTGCGCCAAGCTCGCGGATGCCGGCTGCGTGATCCACAACCAGATGGTGCTGCTCAAGGGGGTCAACGACGACCCCAAGATCGTCAAGGAGCTCAACCACAAGCTCCTGATGATGCGTGTGCGCCCGTACTACATTTTCCAGTGCGACATGGCCCAGGGAATCAGCCACTTCCGTACGCCGGTTGAAAAGGGAATCGAGATCATCCAGGCGCTCCGCGGCTGGACCTCGGGCATGGCCGTGCCCCAGTACGTCATCGACGGTCCTGGCGGCGGCGGAAAGATTCCGATCTTCCCGCAGTACATCCAGGGACGCGAAGGCAAGAAGTGGATCCTTCGCAACTACAAGGGCGACCGCTACGAATACAACGAGCCCTGATCGAGACTCGATGAGCATTCGATCCGTATTTCAGAAAACGATAGCAGCGGCGGTCCTCGTGGCCGCCGCTCTTTTTTCCGGGTGCTCGTCAGCGCCTTCTGGAAAGAAGGGGACGGAGGCGCCGCGCCCATTGCCTGCCGGCGTGAGCTTCGATGAGGGCGGGGGACGTCCGTACCAGAAAGTTGGAACCGTCCGGGCCTGGCACGAGTTCAAGACGGAGCTCGACGAATCGTTCGATGACAAGGAATTCCAGCGTCGCTGCAGGCAGGCGTTCCGCGAAGCCGCAGCCAAGGTCCTGAAAATCGCACAGGAACACGGGGGCGAAGCGGTGATCCAGCTCCGAAGCGTCGTTTTCCTGGCGGATGGTCGGAAGGAATTCCTGCCCCGAGCCGAGTGCGCGGATGATGGCGACGAGGGCGAAGCCCTGGTCGAAGGAATGGCGGTTCGCTGGAGGGGGCCTGCGCCGGTGGAAAAACCCCCTGGCGTGAGTTCCGCGCGCAAGCCGGTCAAAGCCCGAAAATCCGTCAGGCAGGCTTTTGAGCCTGCCGCAACTCACTGATTTCGCGCCTCTTTTTAAAACTGTTCAGGCCGTTAATTCCGCGACCCATGTGTCCGATAGGACTAGAGCATGGCGGTGAAAACCAACGCGGAATATTCAGATCTGCTCGGCAAGCTTCGGGACATCCCAACGCTGCCGCTCGTTGCCGTGCGGGTCAACGAGCTGATCAATGATCCGAATTCTTCGAGTGCCGACATTGCACAGGTCCTGAAGAAAGACCAGGTGCTCACTGCCAAGGTGCTTCGTCTCGTCAACTCCGGATACTACGCCATTCCCGGAGGAGTGACCGACGTTCAGCGGGCGCTCGCGTTTTTGGGGTTCAACACGATCGCACAGCTCGTGCTGAGCATTTCAGTGTTTTCGATGTTTTCGAAGCTCGGCGATGGTGAACTCTCCATGCTCGATTTCTGGCGACACGCACTCGCCACCGGCGTCTGTGCCGAAGTGCTCGCCAAGCGGGTGAAGCATCCTCGTCCCGAGGAAGCGTTCACCTGCGGGCTCCTGCATGACATCGGCAAGCTGGTCCTGCACGAGATCGATCCAGATCGGCTGAGCCAGATCATTCGCACTGCGCGTGAGCGCAATTGTTCCTTCAGTGAAGTCGAGAAGGAGTGGGACCTTCCGGGCCATTCGTATCTTGGTGAAGTCATCGCGACCAAGTGGGGCCTTCCGCAGGTCATCCGCATGGCGATCCGCTACCACCACCAGGATGTGAGCCGCATGGACACGATCCTCGCATCGGCCAAGCCGGTGATCCACATGGTGCGTCTCGCGAACCAGCTGGTGGTCAAGAACCAGGTCGGAAAATCGGGAGACTTCTCGGAAGGAAAATTGTCTTCCGACATGCTGTCGAACCTCGGCATCCAGGAGTCCGACATTCCGGAAGTCGAAGCACAGTTCCATGAGGCCATGGAGAAAGCGGGGTCATTCCTGAATGCCTACCGCTAGAGTCCTCCAGATGCCGCAGTCCGCGCAGGCCGCGGCCGCACAGCGCTTCGAGCTGGTCTTTGACCAGGCATCCGACGCGATCTGCACGATCGTGGGCGGACGCATTGAGGCGTGCAATCGTGCGCTCGAGGAGCTCACCGGCTATCTCCGCCAGGAAATCGATGGCGACGAGGTCATGGTCCTTGCCCCGCGTCCGGGCTCGACCCGAATTCCAGTACGGGCGCGCGCCTTCACACGCGAGATGCTCAAGACTCCGGGTACCTACGAAGACGTGGCCGTGCTTCGCAAGGATGGCTACACCCGAATGGTCGATCTGGTCGTGCGCGTGGTGAGCGGAAAGACCGACGCTGACGCGTTCACGATGCTGATCTTCCGCGACGTGACGGCGAAGAAGCAGATGGAGCGCGAGCTGATCACCAAGCACGCGGAGCTCAGGAACGCCTTTGTCGAGCTCGAGCGCAACAACGCCGAGCTCAAGGCCATGCAGGAAACGCTGGTTCAGGCCGGAAAAATGGCGGCTCTCGGCGAGCTTGCCGCCGGCATCGCGCACGAGCTGAACCAGCCGCTCCAGGCCATCCGCGGCTACGCGCAGGAACTTGGACTTGAAGTGGCACCGTTTATTTCGGCCGCGCCCCAGAAGGCCGACATCGACTCGCACCTGAAGCAGATCGTGACGGGCGTCGACAAGATGAGCTCGATCATCAAGTACCTGCGCACCTTCACGCGCAAGTCGACCGAAGGCTACGACTGGGTCGACATTCACGGCGTCGTCACTGAGGCCATGCAGATGCTCGGACGCCAGCTCGAATCGCGCGGCGTAGAAGTGGTGAAATTCTTTTCCGAGGGGCTGCCACAGGTTTTCGCCAATCCGGTGCAGCTCGAGCAGGTCTTCATCAATCTCGCGACCAATGCGCGCGACTCGATCGAATCCACCGGACGGGGCTCCGGCCGGATCGAGATCCACACGCGCCAATCGGGAAAATTTGTCGAAGTGGTCTTCAAGGATGACGGAGTGGGCATGGACGAGCGGACGAAGTCCAAGGCGTTCAATCCGTTTTTCACGACGAAGGAAGTGGGCAGTGGAATGGGTCTCGGGCTGAGCCTCAGCTACGGAATCCTGAACAAGCTGCACGGCTCCATCCTCGTGGAAAGCGAATTGGGCCGCGGGGCGGAGTTCCTCGTGCGCATTCCGGTCGATTATCGAGAACTGGGTTGAGTGAACGTTTAACAGAGGGAGAACGACAGTGATGAAAGCACGCGTGATGATTGTCGATGATGAGGAAACGATCCGGAAGCTGCTGAAGGGACGCCTGGAACGCGAGGGGTATGAGGTCACGTCGTGCGCGAACGCCGGCGAGGCCGAAACCGCCTTCAAGATGGCGGGCAAGGCTCCGGTCGGAGTCCTGGTCACCGACATCAAGATGCCGGGCAAGGACGGCTTCTCGCTGATGGAGTGGACCAAGACTCGCGACGCGAAGTGCAGGGTGATCCTGATCACCGGCCACGGTGAGAAGGAAGTCGCCGTCCGCGCGCTCAAGTGGGGCGCCACCGACTACCTCGAAAAGCCCTTCGACCTCGATGAGTTCGTCCACTCAGTCAAGCGCTGCATGAACGAGTACGAGTTCGAGTCGGAAAAATCCGAACGTGTGGCCGCCCTTGAGGAACGGGCCGTGCGAGCGGAAACCGTTGCTGCAGGCGACACCTGGTTCGTTTCGAAGAGCCCGGCCATGAATCCGGTCAACGAGTGGATCACCGTCCTTCGCCGCGAATCCATGCGCGGCGAGGGTGAAGAGCCCACCGTGCTCGTGCTCGGCGAGAGCGGCACCGGCAAGGAAGGCATTGCCCGCATGATCCACGCCGGCTCGCGCCGTGGCCGTGGCCCCTGGGTGGCGGTCAACTGTGCCAACTTCAATGAGCAGCTGCTCGAGAGCGAGCTTTTCGGTCACGAAAAGGGAGCCTTCACGGGCGCCACGAACCTCAAGCGCGGGCTCTTTGAGCTCGCACACGGTGGCACGCTCTTCCTCGACGAAATTGGCGAGATGGATCCGCGACTTCAGGCCAAGCTCCTGCGCGCGATCCAGGAAAAGACGTTCCGTCGCGTGGGGGGTACGGCCGACATCAAGGCCGACGTCCGAGTCGTTGCAGCCACTCATGCCAACCTCGAGAAACGGGTCGAGCAGGGGGCGTTTCGCGAAGACCTCTATCACCGCATCAATCGCGTGGTGATCCAGGTTCCGGCGCTCCGCGACCGCACGCATGACATCATTCCGATGGCGACCCAGTTCGCGAAGCGTGCTTTCGCGAGCCGCAGCAAGCCCTTCGGCGGTTTCACGGCCGAGTCGCAGGCGGCGATGCAGGGCTACCGCTGGCCGGGCAACGTGCGTGAACTGCTGAACGTCATTGAGCGTGCGGCGCTGGTTGCCGGGCCGCAGGAGCAGAAGATCGACGTCTGCGGTTTCATGGGAGCCGAGCCGGCGTCGAGAATTGCCTCCGTGCCGCGCCCTCAGGTCATCAACGGGGGTGGTGAGGTGTCGCCGGAGGGAGCGGTCAACTCGGGTCCGCAACTCTCGGTGGTGAAGTCCGGACCTACTGCTCCGGTGCTCCAGCTCCAGGATGTGATGGAGAGCTACACGACGCTCAAGAAGCGCTGGAGCTTTTCGTTCGAGCGCGAGTACCTCGTCGCCATCCTGAACCGGCATGACGGCAATGTTTCCGCTGCGGCACGCGAGGCGAACCTCGACCGCAGCAATTTCCTGCGGCTGCTCCGCCGTCATCGCATGACGGCACAGGACTACCGCAAGGTTCGCGATTCCGACTCGGCATCGGAGTCGCAGAAAAAAGCTGCCTAACGGCGCTTTTTTCGGACGTGCAGGGGCCGGATCTCCCACTCGGCAGTAGGGGGGTCCGGCCCCTGTCTTGATTGGAGTTCTTCAGGAGAGTGAATGCTGGTACCGGCGCGATTGATCATTCCGATGATGCTGCTTGGCTCGCAGCTCCTGCTGTTTGGGGTTTCGCGCGCGATCGCCAGCGGCGCGCCCTCGTCGGCATCCTCGTCGGCCTTCGAGGGCAAGCACAAGATCATCAAAGCGCTATCACTGATTCCAGGGTCGCCCTTCGACGGTAATGCCGATTACCAGAAGGAGCCCAGCCTGGCAGGCCAGGCCTCCGACACCCTCGAAAGAATGCTGACCGGAATGCCGGAATGGCTTCCAGGCGCTGGCAATCGCCGCGCTGCAGAGAAGATGCGGCAGATGATCGATCCGAATGCTTACCCCAGTTTCAAGGGCAGTGCGGTGGGTGCCGGAAATGATTCGATGATGCAGTTCCAGCGGCGTCGCCTCTATCAGAATCCCTGTTTTTCTGAACTGGCAGCTCGATTTTACGCGGAAATTGGATTGCTCGACTCGCGAGCACGGTCGTGTCGACCCAACCTGGGCCAGGTTTGTGGCGACGGACCTTCAGGACCTCTCGCACCGGGATCGATGAAACCGGGGTGGCTCTGGGACCGCGCGCTCCAGCTGGCCGGCGGTGATTCGGGTCTTGCCATGGCACTCATCGGTGTTTGCGGTCATGACGATCTCGCGCAGGGAGCGATCTCGGTCCAGGGGCCCTCGGCTGCCGAGTTTCCTCAAGAACTGGTCCTTCGGGTGATCGATGACACCATCGAGGCATTTCAGAGGGACATGGATGCGATTCCACTTCAGCGTGCGGATCAGCGAGAAGCGAGCGAAAGTAAGCTCAAGAGCTATCGAGACTTTCGGTCGCAGGTCGTCGAGGGCAAGATTCGTGTTCGCAAGCCGCAGGGCTCGGTTTCCTGTCCGAATCGAACATCGCTCTTCTATCTTCCTCAGTCTCTCGGCTCGGATGCCGACGTTTCACAGCAGGTGAAGGATCGGGTGGGGCGGATTCAGTCGCCTGAGCGCGGAGCAGCGGCACTTCCGGCAAAATATTACCACGTCTATGGAGGGGCACTCGTGGCGTGTGAGGGCATCCAATCGGGAGGACATCCGGCTGCCGTGCAGGAGGCAGCGAAGAAGCTTGCCTGGGCGTATCGAACCGTGCGGATGCAAGACGTGCTTCAGAGCGGCTTGAAGGGCCTTGCGCGGGAGGAATTTGACTATGGCGACTTGCTCGCCCGTGATGGAGGACCCAAGAGCCTGGAGCAGTGGAGAAAGGAACGTTCTGAGCCTGGCGTTCAGTCGTACCTGAGCGGGCTTTCGCATCTGGATCCCGCGCGTTTGAAGCAGGAGGAAGAGAAAAAACGTTCACAGATTGAAGCAGTATGGATCGAGCGTGACGCCGCAAAAATCTTCGACTCGATGACGGTTGGTACTTCCATCGCCGGAGTGTCGCTTCACACCAATTGGCGATTGCCGTGGCAGGGCGATCCGGTGCAGCAGTATCTCGACGAGAAGTCGGGCAAGGCGCCTCCGGCAAAGGCGCCGAAGGGCTGGAGCGACGAGCGTTTTGAAAAGGCGCGCCTCAAAGCGCTGACCTACCTGATGGACTGGGAGTGGACCGTGGCCCAGCACGAAGCGGGCGCTGCGTTTGCGGCCAAGCACTGCAAGCCTCGTGGTGCTGGCTTTAACGATCTGGACGATGTGGCCTGCAAGCTCCTACCCTCGAGCGCCGGTGTGAACGCCTGTGCTTCAGGTGGACAGGACCCGGGTCTGGTGAAGGCCGTCGATCAGCTGCTTCCGGCTGTTGAAGCGGCGGGAACAGTCATGCCAGCTCAAACTCCTCGAGCTCTTCCGGAATCGACGCTTCGAGGCCCAGCTCGTTCACCAGTCGCTTTCTGAGCGCCTCGGCGGCGTCCCGATCACCATGGGTGATGAAGATGCGTCTGTGCTTTCTATGGAGGCTGCCGACCCACTCGATCAGTTCGTTGGAGTCTGCATGGGCCGAAAGATTATCGAGGTGAATCACTTCAGCTCGAATCGGCCACTGTTCACCGTGAATCTTGACGCTCTCGGCACCTCGAACCATGAGGTCACCGCGCGTTCCGCCCGCCTGATATCCGGCAAAAAGAATCGTATTCTGGCGGTGTGGTGCGAAGCGCTTCAGATGGTGCAGGATGCGGCCACCCGTGGCCATTCCACTCGCTGCCACGATGATCGAGGGCTCGGTTTTTTCATTGAGGGCGACGGACTCTTCCTGCGAGCCGATGATGCGTACCGATCTCCAGATTTCGGCCAGCTCTTCTCGACTGATCTTGAGCTCTGCCGAGTGGGTCGACCAGGCATGCTTCGCCTGCGCCGCCATGGGGCTATTGAGGTAGACCGGAATGTCCGGAATCGCCCGCTTTCGTTTGAGTTGCAGCAGGTAATGCAGAACGAGCTGCGCTCGGCCCACGGCAAACGACGGAATGACCACGGTTCCGGACCTCTCGAAAGTGCGAAGCACGACCTGGCGAAGCTGATCTTCCGGATCCGTCGTCGGATGAATTCGATCGCCATACGTGGATTCGACCACGAGATAGTCGGCGCCAAAACGCGGATCGGGCGCGCGCACGAGGGGATCCGACGTGCGTCCGAGGTCTCCTGAGAAGGCGATGCTCGCTTGCTCGCCCTGAACGACGATACTCGCCGCACCCGGAAGGTGCCCCGCCGGATGATACTCGAACTGAAGGTTGCCGCGTCCCTTGCGAGAGATGTGGTTGGGTTTGTACCACGGCACCTTCTTGAACGATTCCAGGCTGCGCTTGGCATCATCGGCCGTATAGAGGGGGAGGGCCGGATGGTGCTTGGAGTATCCCCGCTGATTGGCCAGGCGCGCTTCTTCTTCCTGCAGGTAGCCGGAGTCCGGAAGCAGCAGTCCGCAAAGATCAATCGTGAGTCGAGTGGCGTAGACGGGGCCTCGAAAGCCCTGTTTCACGAGCAGCGGAATGTAGCCGCTGTGGTCGAGATGGGCGTGGGTGAGAAAGACGGCATCGAGCTTCTTTGGGTCTACTGGAAAGTTCGACCAGTTCTTGAGTCGCAGGCTCTTGAATCCTTGAAAGAGCCCGCAATCGACCAGAACCGTCGTGTTGCCCGAAGTGATGAGATACCGTGAGCCGGTGACCGTCGTGGTGGCGCCGAGAAACTGAATCTTCATTTCAGTTTACGACGCTAGCAAGAACCGCAGGGCGAGAATACCCTGAGAGTCCTGTTTTTTTCAGGGCCCATCTGCCACGGCAGAGCATCCACTTCTCCGAGGCGCAGGGGGGGCTCACCCAGATGGCCGAGCAGAAGCTGCACCTTTTCGAGTTCGCGAGCTGTGCGGCGCGCGTTCAAGAGCGCCTGCACGTCACCCGAATGAATCGAGGTGCTGGCCTTGAGTTCAACCAGGGTCGTCTGTCCGTGAACACGGAGGACGAAGTCGATCTCCAGTCCTCCTCGCGTTCGAAAGCTCGAGACCTCGATCGGAATGTCCTGCTCCTTCGCGCTCGCCAGAAGCTGAGAAAAGAAGAGCTGTTCGAAAAGCAGGCGCCCCAGACCCTGCAGCCCCTTGAGAGTGGCTTCATTTTCGATTTCTTCCTTCAGGTAGGTGCCGGCGTAGCCTCGCAGCAAAGCGTGGGCGCATTTGTCCTTCCGGTGATCGCCAATGGCTGAACCCCATTTCACTCCCCTTGAAGCGCCGCCTCGGCGATCAGGGTGAGGGCTTCCACCGCCTCGGAATCCGAGATCGATTCCGCTGCGACACCATCGCGACGAGCGAGCACCAGCTTGATGTCCCGAACCGCCGCCGGCAGGATTCCAGTCATCTGACCTGACTCAAAGTAGACTGCTGCGTCTTCGAGGGCCGAGTGGGCGATCAGGGCCTTCTGGTCGGCATTGACCGTGATATTTGCGGAAGTGAGTAGCGGCAGGAAGATGCTGGATGAAGAGATCGCCTGCGCCCATTCGGCGGCGTTTTCGCAGTTTTGAAATCCGAGGACGCAGTCGACCTCATCTGCGCGTGCGCTGTTCGAGAAGCTGAAATAGGTGGCGGCGAGGACTGCGAGGGTCATCATCGAGGCGGCTTTGAATGACTTCATGGTGAGCTTCCTTTGAATCCGGTTTTTGTGTTGGGCTGGGTATATCGCGGTCGCAGGCCGGCGACCTCCTTGGGCGCTGACAAACTCCTGAAATTCTGTCAGTTCGCGGATAGTCCTGAAGTCGCGCAAACTGTCGAACTTCTGGACGATTTCCGCAGACCGTGTCGTTTTTTACCCGGTCTCGACACAGGTCGCGCGAGACACCAGAACTCCGGTCGCAGGATCGAAAAGGCCCATTTTCAAGGGTTTGCCTCGCCGGAATGGGGCGCCCCGCATTGGCACTCCGCATGCTCTACTTCAGGGCGTACCCACCAGGGTCTGAACCGGAGGTTGAACCATGAAGTCCTCAGCCGCGCTCTCGATGATGAACTCCCGCTCCAGTGCTCCGACACTCGAAGAATCCACCCGCGCCATGCTCTTTGAAGTGCTGGGCGGAATCTCACAGCTCGAACGCGTGTACGAAACGCTCCTGGTTCGCGTCGAACAAATCGCCGAAAAGAGCGAGCGCGACGAGCTCTCGTCGCTGCTTCGCCGAAACGCCTTCTTCGAAAAATGGCGGGCACAGATTCGAGACTGTGTCGCCCGCGGCGCCGAGTGCGGAGTACTCTTGGTCGATGTCGACCACTTCAAGAAAATCAACGACACCGAAGGCCATGACAAGGGCGACGAGGTCATCCGCCGACTCGGACTGCTGCTGCGCGATTTTGAATCCGCAGGCGTGGTTTGTGGCCGTTATGGGGGCGAAGAGTTCGCCGTGGCCTATGCCGGATCGATCGACCGCGGCTCGCGGATTTCTGACGCCATCCACGAGCGCGTGGCCGGAATCGGCATCACCGTCAGCCAGGGGCTTTGCCACTCCAGCCAGGCCGTGGAGGGAGAAGAAGAGGCGAGCCTGAAGCGCGCCGACGAGGCCCTTTACGAAGCGAAACGCTCGGGCCGCAATCGAACCTGCGTTGCAGGCTCGCCTCGGTGATCAGGTCGTACCGAATGCAGGAGTCAGGAGCGGAATGCGGCGAGCAGCCTTTCTTCTCTTGGAGCGGTCACGCTCTTCGAAACGGTGAATGGCCTCGAGTAGATGATCCGCCACTTCAGCCAGTGCCGAGTGAAGTTCGATCGAACTCTTCCTTATGGTCAGGCTCTTGTGACGCCGGCCTTGAAAATGCACTTTGACCGAGAACAGGTCTGCGCCCGGTTGAGTGGGCGAGTTTTCCATCTCGAGGGTGACCGTCACCGTCTGCTGGGCCAGGCTCGGAAATTTACTGACGACCGAGTGGATACGCTCGGCGGCGATGTTCCTCACGAGCTGCTGAGTTTTTAAAATTCAAAGAACGAATCGGAACTTTTGATAAAACTGGAAGAGTCGTGCAAGACTGCTTCGTGAATGGATCCGACAGAATTTCAGCTCTTGATTCTCAAGCTTTCGAATGATCCGAATCGTCGCTGGCTTTACCTGACCGAGGCGTTCCTCCTCGTGGGAATGTTTGCACTGCGCATGTGGGGCCTGCCTCGTCAAAAGACCATTGGACGCAAGATCTGGTTTCGGTCGTGGACCCTGCTCGCTTATGTGATCCTTGCGGGATATGCCGCGCCACGCCTCTGGCTGGGCACGGATGTGAATCCGCTAGTGAAGGCCTGGATTTTTGGATCGAGCGTGCCGCAAAGCCAGCCGATCTCGCAGCAACGAACGGGAGATGGACGCATGTCGAACGAAGAGCTGAAGCGAAAGCTGACCCCGACCCAGTACCGCGTGGCCTGCGAGGGTGGAACCGAACCGCCGTTTCAGAACGCCTACTGGAACCACAAGGAGCCCGGAATCTACGTCGACGTCATCTCCGGTAAGCCGCTCTTCTCGTCGCTCGACAAATTTGACTCGGGCACGGGCTGGCCGTCTTTTACGCGGCCCATTGAAGACACCGAAATCGTGAAGATCGATGACCGGAGCCACGGCATGGTGCGGACCGAGGTCCGCAGCAAGACCGGTGATGCGCACCTCGGGCATGTGTTTGATGATGGCCCTCGTGATGCGGGCGGGCTTCGCTACTGCATCAACTCGGCCTCGCTCAAATTCATCCCCAAGGATGAGCTCGAGAAGGCGGGATATGGCGAGTTTCGGAAGCTTTTCAAGAAGCTCTGAGCTTTATCTGATGCTTTTCAAAAACCCGCTGACGACTCCCAGCGCATACGGGCCGGCCACATCGTGCAGGAATTCTGAAAAATCCGTTACTGCGCCGTCATCGGCAGAATCTGAAATGGTGCGGATGATGGAAAACGGCACGGCGTGCTCGTGGCAGATCTGCGCGACGGCGGCTCCTTCCATCTCCACGCAGAGCGTGTCCGGAATCTGTGAGCGCAGCTGGCTCACCGACTCATTGCTGGAGAAAAACTGATCTCCCGTGGCGATCAATCCGGAATGCACGGAGTGCCCGCGCCCACCCGCGATCTCGCGAGCAGCCGCGAGCAGTCCCGCATTCATTTTGGCGTCAGTCGCGAATCGCTTTAGTCCGAGCAGAGGAACCTCGTGGCGTGCAAAGAACGGAGAGGCATCGAGATCATGCTGGATCAACTCGGTGCCGATGACGATATCGCCACGATGCACTCCGTGGCCCACGCCTCCAGCAACACCGGTAAACAGCACGCGATCCACTTCAAACCGATCAATGAGCTGCGTGGCTGTAGAAGCAGCCGCCACTTTTCCGATCCTGGAATGGACGAGCACGCACTCGACTCCGTGAAGTGATCCGAAATGATAGGTGCGAAGTCCCACCTCGGTTGCATGGGTCTTGGCGAGCACGCCGATGATCGAATCGATCTCTTGAGGGAGGGCTGCCAGGATGCCGATTTTCATGGTGAGTATTTCTCCAGGATTCAAACCCCAGAAATAATAAAGGACCCTCAGGAGTTTCGCCTGAGAGTCCTTTACTTCCACGGTCTCCGCTTCGGTGTGTGGGGGGGAAGAGGGAGCCCGTGAACTGAGTAGGGGTATAGGTCAGCCGTTTGACGGACGCAATACAATTTTTTCATGCCGCCTTAGAAAGAATTAGAGGAAGCTTGCCGCGAAGCCATGGGAGCGGCAGGACGCGATTTCGGCCTGCGTCAGTCCCATGAGGTCTGTGCAAATCCTTGTTTCTGAAGGCAAAGTCGTCGCGAACAAAGTGGGGTCATCCGTATTGATGCAGACCGGAACCCCGGCCCGGAGGACCTGGGGCAGGGGATGGGCCTCGAACGAAGGCACCACGCGAGTCAGCCAATTGCTGGTCGGGCACATCTCGAGGCAGATTTTGCGGTCGCGAAGCACCGTCATGAGCTGCGGGTCTTGGGTGGCGGAAACGCCGTGGCCGATGCGGTCTGCCCCGAGGTCTTCGATCGCGTACCAGATCGTGTCCGGGCCGGTGGATTCACCCGCGTGGATCGTGATCTTGGCTCCGGCCTTCTTCGCGCGCTGGAATGCCGGACGAAAGATCGAGCCGGGAAAGTCGGTTTCATTTCCTGCGAGATCGAGCCCAATGAAGCGTGACTGGTTTTTCAGGAAGAAATCGACGGTCTTCTCCGCGCCTTCCGCTCCGTAATCTCGGCTGATGATGCAGAGTAGTCCCGCCCGAAAGCCCGGCAGCTTCGCCGTGGCCTGGCGAATGCCCGACTCGAACGCGGCAAGGATGTCATCCCAGGAAAGCGAGGGGTGGAACTCGCTGACGAATGCCGGTGAATAGCGAAGCTCAGCGCGAAGCGTGCCTTCGGCATACATATCTTCGCAGACTTCGCGTGCGACGCGCTCGAGCACCTCGGGACGATCGAGCACCTTCTGGCAGATCTGGAATGATCCGAGCACCGCCGCGAGATCCTTCATCGGTTCGCGAATCAGAAGCTTGTCGAGGAAGGCGTCGAGCGACGTGCTCTGCGCCTCGAGGCCGCGCTCCTGTGCCAGCTCGAGCAGCGTCGAAGGACGAAGCGAGACATCGAGGTGGCGATGGAGTTCGGTCTGAAGCACGGTGCTCATCGGTGTGAGCCTCAACCCATGATGTGGGCGCCGGAGTCGACATACATCGTCGAGCCCGTGATGTGCCGGCCGCCGGGTCCGCAGAGGAATCCGCCGAGCCGACCTACGTCGTCCTGGTGGATGTTTTCCTTGAGTGGCGTGCTTTCCGCAGCTTCGGCGAGCATCGTGCGGAAGTCGCGGATGCCGGCTGCGGCCAGGGTCTTCACGGCTCCTGCCGAAATGGCGTTCACGCGGATCTTCTTCGGGCCCATGTCCCAGGCCAGGTAGCGCACGCAGGCTTCGAGTGCGGCCTTGGCGACTCCCATGACGTTGTAGTTCGGAACGACCTTCTCCGCACCGTAGTACGAGAGGGTCAGGATGCTGCCGCCGTTGAGCATCATCGGCTCGGCGTGACGGGCAAGGGCCACGAGCGAGTAGGCGCTGACATCCATGGCGACGCGAAAGCCTTCGCGGGAAGTGTCGACAAAGCGTCCGTCGAGGTCTTCGCGGTTGGCGAAGGCCACCGAGTGGATGACGTGATCGAGGGTTCCCCACTTTTCCGTCAGCTTCGAGAAGAGGGCCTCGATCTGGGTGTCATCGGAAACATTGCAGGGTTCGACGATCGTGGCGCCCACGCTTTCGGCCAACGGGCGCACGCGGCGCTCGAGGGCTTCACCAAGAAAGGTGAACGCGAGCTCGGCTCCGCCGAGGTGCAGTTCGCGGGCGATGGCCCAGGCAAGGCTGCGTTCGTTGGCGACTCCGATGATCAGTGCTTTTTGTCCGGCATAGGGGCGCTCGGCCCAGTAACGTTCCGTAGTGCTCATAGTGGGCCGACCTTCGCACATCCCCCTTGGTCGGGCAACGGATTGCTGGTAGCTTTTTCGGCCACATGATCGCGATTTTTGAACCGAAAAAAAGCTTGAACTGGACTCTCCAGGAATTCTCCGGACCGGATGCTCGTGACTTCCTGCATCGACTGACGACCGTCAATTTGCACCGCATGGGTCCCGGAGATGGTTCGCTCGGATTCTTTCTGACGGCCATCGGCAGGATTCGCGCGCAGTTCTTTCTGGGATGCACGGCCGAGGATGCATTCGTCTTCGAGTACGACGCCGGAAAGGATGGCGCGTGGGCATCGGCACTCGCGCAGGCGATCGATCAGTTCACGTTTGCCGAGCGGCAGACGCTCGCTGCACCGAGTACGAAGGAGTGCCTGTGGGTGCTGACGGATGGCGATTCGCTGCCGGGGCGCGCACAGCTCGAGGGGTGCACGATTCTCGATCGCGGGAAGCGCGATTTTGGTGCTCGCTGGTTCAGCATTTGGGGAGACGCCGCCACGCTTGCGAAGTGGCGCTCGGGTGCAGGTTCGGGCGCGACGACTCTCGATTGGCCGGAACTCGATCATCGCCGGATCGAGCGCGTGCGTCCGTGGGTGGGGCATGAACTGACTCCGGAGATGCTGCCTCTCGAACTCGGGCTTTACGATGGCATTGCCGAAAACAAGGGCTGTTATCCAGGACAGGAAACTGTCGAGCGGCTGATCACGCAGGGCGCTCCTCCGCGGAGAGTCGTGCGAGTGCAGCTTTGCGAGGGGTCCACCGGAGCTCCTGAAGCGACTGCAACCTCCTGGTCTGGAAACGAAGGTCTCGTGATCGTACGAAAGAATCTCGCGGTGATCGGACAAAAACTCTCGATTTCCGGACACGGTGAGGCGACGGTCAAGCAATGTTCTCCCGACGCTCCGTTCGAAACGGCGTGATGCGCCAAGCGCCCTTCCGAAGCACGGTTGCTGCTGTTGCAGTGGCGGTGGCGTCCCTTGCCGGAGTTCCCGCGCATGCCACTGTGGCCAAAACTGTGGCCAACATTTCCGGCCCCGGAGAACAGCTGGGGCTCAGTCCTTTCGTCGACTGGAAGACGCTGACGACCGAGCATTTTCGAGTCACTTATCCGGAAGGGCTTCAGGAATTGGCGCCCATTGCCGCCGGCCATCTCGAGGAGGCGCACCGGCTTCTGGCTCCGGTCCTGAAGTGGACCCCGCGTTTTCGGACGCAGGTGCTGCTGATCGACAATTCGGATTTTGCCAACGGAATGGCCGCGGCGACGGGACGCTTTGGAATTGTCCTGTGGGCCACGCCTCCCGACAACTGGATGAGCATCGCGCATTACGACGACTGGTTCAGGATGCTCGCCATTCACGAGTACGCGCATATCCTGAACCTCGATGCGACCGAGGATTTCTGGAAGATCCTGCGAATCATCGCAGGCGATGCCCTGCTGCCGAATTCACTCTGGCCCACCTGGATGCTCGAAGGACTCGCCGTCACGATCGAAACGTCCTTCACTCGCGCCGGTCGCGGAAGAAGCTCGTATTACTCGATGATCCTTCGTGGCGCCGAGGACGCAGGAATTCTCGCGGACCCTGAGGGGCTATGGCGGATCAGCGGGCCGCGCACGGAAATGCCCGGAGGCGAGGTGCCGTACCTGTTCGGCAACATGCTGATGACGGAGATTGCCTCGCAGGATCTGAAGAAGCTCGGCGAGCTGTCGATGGAGTCGGCAGCAAGCCTGCCGTGGAGGCTCAATGCGTACTCCGAGCGCGTGTCGGGCAAGGACTGGTCCACGCACTGGCAGGAGTGGGTGCGGCAGGCGCGCGAACGTGCTCGGTCGGAGCTCGAGAGCATTCGTGCAGTCGGTGAAACGCCGGTGGCCCCGATCACCGAGGGAAACTACTCGACGCTCGGAATTGCGTTCTCTCCGGACGGCAAGTGGATGGCGTATTCGCGAGAGGCGATGGATCGTCGCCAGGGCGTCTACCTGCGCGAAATCGCCACAGGTGAGGAGACGCGAGTCAGCGACCAAATCGGTGGATCGAGCCTCGCGTTCACCGCCGACTCGCAGGGGCTCGTGTTCAGTCGCGTCGACCGAAACGGCCTCTTCAACCTGTTCAGCGATCTCTGGGTTCATGACCTGCCGACCGGACGATTGACCCGGCTCACGAATGGCGCGCGTTATCGTGATCCTTCGACGGCGCTCGCGGGCGATTGGGTGGTCTATACCGTCAACGAAACGGGACGAACCAGTCTCGCGCGCTCGCGCCTGCTCCGTGACGACAAGGGCCGTTATCGACTCTCGGAGAAGGAAGTGCTGTTTCGTCCGGGAGTGCTCGGCCGTGTATCGAATCCGCGAATTTCTCCAGAGGGTACTCGAATCGTCTTCTCGCTCCACGAGAACGGAAAGCCGGGAGAGTCGATCTGGGCGCTGGTGCAGGAGGCAGCCGGAATCGGTACTGCCGGGTTCTGGCGCGAGAAGCGGATCACTCCGGACGGCGAGCAGCTGGATCGGTTTCCGTGCTTCGACTCGACGGGCACGCTGCACTTCGTTTCGAATCGCTCAGGCGTCGACAACGTGTATCGGTGGAATGACTCCGAATCGATGGCCGTTCCGGTGACGAACGTCACCACGGGACTCTGGCTACCGGCTTTTTCCAATCTTGGACGCCTGGCGGCCAGTCGGTACACGGCCAGTGGTTGGGATGCCGTCTGGGTGGATCTGACCGCGCAGCCGTCGAGCGCGGGTGTTCCGCAGCTCCTGCCGATCCAGGCGCCGCTCGTGGATACTCCGGTCCGCACGGAAGAGATTTCTTCTGAGCCATCGTCCACTGCTCAGAAGTGGGAGACCTCCGATTACAGCATTTTTCCGAGCATCCTTCCCCGGACGTGGAGCCCGTTCTTTGGCTACGGAACGATTGAAGGCTGGATTCTGGGAGCAGTGCTTGTCGGATTTGACGCCATTGATCTCCACCGATATCTCGCGATCATCGATCATCGTTTCGGGCTCGGCGAGTGGAACGCCGACCTGACCTATTCCAATCGCGCGCTCGGAGCAGTGTGGACCGTCCGCGGAGCGCGTCGCGTGAATTCGCTCCTGTCTCGCACCTACACGCGAAAGACCGAGGCGTCGGTCGGGCTCTCGCTTTTTTATCCCCGGACCTTCTCTGCCTGGAATCCTTCACTCGAGTTTGCATGGCAGAATGAAACCCTGCATGCCCAGCCCGGAAATGTGGAGGAGCTGGGCTCCGGAGAACTGGCCACGATCATTCGATCTCCGACCTTCACGGCAAATGTGGAGTACCGAGGAACTCAGTCGTCTCGTCAGGCAATCTGGCCCGAAGAGGGATTCAATTTCCGACTCGGCAACCGCTGGAACCTGGGGGGCTGGATGGGGTCGCTCGGAGGGCGACGTGCGACGACTTCTCAGCTGCTGTGGACGCAGAGTCATTTTCTTCACCTGGGCCGGCATGTCGTGCTGAGTCCGCGCTGGCAGGTGTCGGCGGCAAACCGTTCCGTCATCCGTCTCGAGGGCAGGTCAGGAAGCTGGATCAATTCCTTTTCGAGCCCGGATTTTGACCAGCTGGTCATGCGCGGGTATCCGCGCGAACTGGTCTTTGCGCGACAGGCAGGTGTCGGTGCGCTGGATCTTCGTTTTCCGATCCGCCGCGTGGAGAAGGGGTGGTCGACGTACCCGGTATTCCTGAACACGATCGAAGGGCTGGGGTTTTACGAGCTTTCGATGCATCGCAGGGATGGAGTGGCGTGGTCGCGACTTCCATCGTGGGGTGTCGGTGCGCAGGCCGATCTGACCGTGTTCTACTCGGTGCCGATCTCTGCGTCAGTTCAGTTTCATCAGGGAGTCCGACGCGAATCCGGAGGTTCTGGCGAGCTTCTGGTCGACCTTCGGCTCGGTCAGCTGTTCTTCTGATTTTCTTCTGGCCGGGCATGCGGTATGCCCTGCGGACTCATGATTTCCATCACCAAGTCGCAGTTCGTGAAGTCCCTCAAAGACAAGGACACGGTCCAGTCTCCGTTTCTCATCAAATTCAGCGCGGTGGCCACCGGCAAGAACGGCAAGGCCTACATGAATCTCGTGCTGATGGACTCGAGCGGAGAGATCGAGGCCCGCCTGTGGGACGACGTGGCTCAGCATGCCGGCCAGGCCGTGCGTGACGCGTTCGTGATGGTCGATGGCCGTGTTCAGAGCTACCAGGGCCGACTTCAGCTCGTGATCTCGAAGATGCAGGTGCTCCGCGAAGACCAGGTGCAGGTGGAGGAATACCTTCCCAAGTCGCACCTCAATGCCGACGTGCTGCATCGCGAGCTGCTGGGCTATGTCGAGTCGATGAAGGACCCCTATTACAAGGCGCTTGCCGAAGCCGTGCTTCGCGATGATGCCGACATCGTGCAGCGGATGAAGCGCGCCCCGGCTGCCAAGACCATGCACCACGCCTATCCGGTGGGCCTGCTCGAGCATGTCGTCTCGATCACGAAGGTGCTCGATTTCCTCGCCTCTCATTACGAATCATCGCTCAATCGCGACCTGCTCTTTCTGGGTGGGTTTTTCCACGACATCGCCAAGATCTGGGAGCTCTCGTATGAGCGCGTGACTGACTACACGATGGAAGGAAAGCTCGTCGGACATATCGTCATGGGCGTGGAGCTGGTCGATCGCAAGATCCGCGAACTGGAGTCACAACCGGGACGCCTGCCCGGACTCTTTCCGGAAGAGAAGAAGCTGCTCGTCAAGCACCTCATCCTCGCGCACCACGGCAAGATGGAGTACGGCTCGCCGGTGCTGCCGCAGTGCCTTGAGGCGCTCGTCGTGCATTACATCGATGATCTGGATTCGAAGATGAATGCGATCGGCAAGTTCATGGAAGCCGATCAGAACCCCGGCCCGTGGACCCTGCTCAACCGGCATTACGAGCGGTTTTTCTACAAGGGCGAGCCGCGGTCGGTTTCGGAGACACTCTGAGGTCCAGTGGGAGTCGTGAGCGAGTGATCTTCGCTCAGCTCGAAATCGTCTTCCAGGCGCGCGCTCCGAGGGACTCCTGTCCCAGGAGGATGACCGGAGTCTCGAGTTTTTCTCCAGAGCTTCGCGCGTGAAGTGGGGAAGGGAAGAGTCCGCTGCCGCCATAGGTATCGATCCAGTGCCGTCGAAGCGAAAGCGAGTTGCTCACCAGGGTGGCCAGCATTTCGCTCGTCTCGGCATTCTTCCTTCCGGTCTGCGACTTGTATTCGTAGCCACTTTGGATTCTGACCTGACGGCCCCGGGTCGTTCGTGCCCTCTCCTCCAAAGTCTGGTAGCCGAGGGTTTTTGAGAACGTGTACTTGCGGCGTCCGGGCTCTCGCATGGTCAGCACGAGGTCGAGGTCACCTCGAAGGAATCGTTCCTCAAGGTCGTTCAGGTCGTACACATCCAGCTCGAGTGCCTCGAATTCGAGCTTCGAGATGAGTTTGTGGCCGATTTCGGCGGCCATTGGCAGGAGTCCTTCGAGGGTTCCCATGCGCAGGCGCTTCAGCGGTGAATCCTCGACGAGGCGCTGAAGCTCGGATTCCAGGTGGCGCGAGCCGCGGCTGTAGGTCTGCGCGAGCTCGACGGCGATGGCAGTCCATGCAGCGCGACGTTTGACCTCGCGGCTGAGCAGCACGACTCCGAGGCTCTTTTCAATCTTCGCGACGATGCGCGAGAGCTGGGGCTGGCTGATGCCGATCTGCTGCGATGCCGCGGACAAGTTTGGAAAGACCACGGCATTCGAGAGCACGTTGAGTTCCCACGCAAGCTGCGACAGTGCATTGGCCTTCATGAACTCATTATCCAGATATAGAATATTAAAATCAATAATTATGCATTGGATGGTTCCATCGGCCGGGGCTATCTCCCGCCTCGTTCGAAACAATCGGTTTCGGGCCAGTGCCGAGGGATATCAGTCGATACGTTGGGACGTCCCGGCGGCACTCAAAAGGAAACACCCCAGCAGTATCGTTTCTCTTTGAGGAGAGTATTTTATGAAAAAGACCATCCTGTTCCTGTCCGCAGTCGCTTCGCTCGCATCGTCCGTCGCCATGGCCGATGGATTCGTCTGCAAGAGCGAAGGCGGCCTGACCGTCAAGATGTACAATAACGTCACCCCGTCGGCCGGCACCCGCAACGCTGCCGTGATGATCCTGTCCGACGACTCGATCAGCTATGGCCGCAAGACGATCGCCCGCTTCACCGACGTGAAGGGCACGCTCTCCAACAGCGGCGCTTCTTATGAAGCCAATGTCGACCTCCGTTTCAATGATATCGGCCGCAAGGGCGAGCTCGTCCTCGGCACGAAGCTCGGCGAGCTCGACCGCATCTACGTGGATGTGGCCTTCAGCTACGCCGATCCGGTTTCGGCTCTCGAGCTCGTGGCCGGAACGATCACGGCCACCAAGCGCAACGGCGAGATCATCGAGCAGGCGCTCGAGTGCTCGCGCTACCTGAAGAACTAAGCGCAGGTTTACCAGCAGGGGCCCGGGTTTCGATGGATTCCGCCGGGCTCGGGCCTCTTGCGAATACCCCCTTTTTTTGGCTGCTCCGGCTTGCTAAGGTCTGATTCTTCAAGGCTAAAGCCCCGGAGCGTCCAACCATGTCGAAGACCATCTACCAGCCCGTCAGTCCCCAGGTGAATCTGCCGCAGCTCGAGAACCAGATTCTTGAGTACTGGGACACGAAGAGGATCTTCGAAAAGACGCTCGAGGCGTCGGCCACCGCCAAGCCGTACAGCTTTTACGACGGGCCTCCGTTTGCGACGGGGCTTCCGCACTACGGGCACATCATGGCGGGCGTGCTCAAGGACATCGTGCCGCGCTATTGGACGATGAAGGGCCACCGCGTTCCGCGCCGCTTCGGCTGGGACTGCCACGGCGTTCCAGTCGAGTACGAGATCAACAAGACCTACAAGATCGAAAGCTCGAAGCAGGTCCTCGAGATGGGCATCGACAAGTACAACGCCGCCTGCCGCTCGATCGTGCAGCGCTACTCGCAGGAGTGGAAGCGCACCGTCCGCCGCGTCGGCCGCTGGGTCGACATGGACAACGCGTACTTCACCATGGACGTCGACTTCATGCAGAGCGTCTGGTGGGTGTTCCAGGAGCTCTACAAGAAGGGCCTGATCTACGAAGGTTACAAGGTCGTGCCGTACTCGGTCGGCATCTCGACGCCGCTTTCGAACTTCGAAGCGAATCAAAATTATAAACAAGTGCAGGATCCGGCGATCACCATTTCGTTTCCGGTGATCGGTCGCAGCGGCGAATCGTTCCTCGCCTGGACGACCACTCCGTGGACGCTGCCGTCGAACCTCGCACTCGCCGTGGGCAAGGACATCGATTACGTCCGCGTGCGTGAAAAGTCTTCAGGCCATGTCTACATTCTCGCTGCGGCACTCGTGAAAGGCGCGTGGAAGAATCCGGAGACTGACGTCGAAGTTCTGGAGACCGTGAAGGGTGAGTCGCTGATCGGCCTCAAGTACGAACCGTTGTTCACGTACTTTGCCGACAAGTCGGCCCAGGGCGCGTTCCGCGTGATTGCCTCCGATCACGTCACTACCGAAAGTGGGACGGGAATCGTGCACATGGCTCCGGCCTTCGGTGAGGAAGACTACTACGCCTGCCAGAAGGAAGGCGTGCCGATGGTCAACCCCGTCGACAACGACGGCATGTTCACGGCTGCCGTTCCGGATTACGTGGGTCGCCGCGTGAAGGATGCCGACAAGGACATCATTGCTGAGCTCAAGAAGCGCGGGCGCCTCTTCAAGCAGGACACGATCGTCCACTCGTATCCGTTCTGCTGGCGCTCCGACACGCCGCTCATCTACAAGGCCGTTTCCTCGTGGTTCGTGGCCGTCGAGAAGATCAAGGATCGTATTGTTGCCAATAACAAGAATACGAACTGGGTGCCCGAGCACCTGCGCGACGGCCGTTTCGGCAACTGGCTCGAAAATGCCCGCGATTGGGCGATTTCGCGCAATCGTTTCTGGGGAACGCCGATTCCGATCTGGCGCAATCCGGAAGGCGAGATGATGTGCATTGGCTCGCGCGAAGAGCTCGAAAAGCTCTCGGGCCAGAAGGTGAACGATCTGCACATTGAATTTGTGGACCAGATCACCATTCCCTCACCGACGGGCAAGTCGCCTTTGAAGCGCGTGGAAGGCGTGCTCGACTGCTGGTTTGAATCGGGCTCGATGCCGTACGCGCAGTGGGGATACCCGCGCACGAACCAGGAAGAGTTTAAAAAGGGCTTTCCGGCGGACTTCATCGCCGAAGGCCTCGATCAGACCCGCGGCTGGTTCTACACGCTGATGGTCATCGGCACGGCTTTGTTCGACCAGGCTCCGTTCAAGAACGTCATCGTGAACGGCCTGATTCTCGCCGAAGACGGTAAGAAGATGTCGAAAAGCCTGCGCAATTATCCGGATCCGATGGAAGTGCTCGATAAGCACGGCGCGGACGCGCTCCGGCTTTATTTGATCGACTCGCCGGTCGTGAAGGCGCAGGAACTGCGCTTCTCCGAAACCGGCGTGAAGGACATCGTCCGCCGGATTTTGCTCAGGTGGTGGAATGCGTACTCGTTCTTCACGAGCTACGCGAACATCGACGAGTTCAAGCCGAGGGGCGATGCCCGCAAGTCGCCGAATATCTTGGATCAGTGGGTGCTCTCGCGCCTGCATGGCCTGATCGCCAACACGGAAGCCGAGATGGCGGCCTATCGCCTGTACAACGTCGTTCCCGCTTTGCTCTCGTTCATCGAGGACCTGACGAATACGTACATTCGCTTCAATCGCTCGCATTTCTGGGCCGAGGTCCTGGCGTCTGAAAGTGAAGAGAAGCGCCTTGCCTATGAGACCCTCTATGAAGTGCTGATGACGCTCTCGAAGGTCATGGCTCCGTTCGCGCCGTTCCTGGCCGAGACGGTGTACCAGAACCTCTCAGGCGTTGCTCCCGTCGTTGGTGGAGTGGGCGGCCGCAAGGACAGCGTGCATCTGGAGTCGTTCCCCAGTGCGGATCGCTCTTTGATCCGTCCGGAGCTCGAAGAAGCGGTCAAGGTCATGGACGCGCTCGTGATGCTCGGACGCAACCAGCGCGAGAAGATCGGCGTGAAGGCCAAGATTCCTTTGAAGAGTCTTCGCATCATCCAGCGCGACAAGCGCATCCTCGAGACGCTCGCGAAGTTCGAGCCGTACTTCGTCGATGAGCTCAACGTCATGAAGGTCGAGTACGCGTCGAACGAAGACGAGTTTGTTCAGGTGACGACGAAGGCGAACTTTCCGGTGCTCGGCAAGCGCGTCGGACCCAAGATGAAGCAGGTGGCGGCTGCCATCCAGGCGCTGCCACTCTCCGAAATCCTCAAGCTCGAAGGCGGACAGTCGGTGGTGGTGGAGGGCGAGGCGATCACGCTGGCTGATGTCGAGATCCGTCGCGCCGCCAAGGGCACCCACCCCAATCTGGCGGTCCATCAGACCGTGTCGATCGAGCTCGATCCGACGGTTGAGCCCGAGCAGATGCGCGAGGGTCTGGCCCGCGAAGTGCTGCGCAAGATCCAGCAGGCCCGAAAGAATGCAGGCTTCAAACTCAATGACCGCATTCGTCTCGAGCTTTCGGTCGACGGCGTGCTGAAGGAAGGCGTGCTCGCGCACCAGAAGATGATCGCAGGCGAAGCGCTCATCACGCAGTTCGAACTCACTGCCGAACCGAAGGGCTCGCATGTCGAGAAGGTGGAGCTCGAAGAGGGTGTCGTCACCATCGGCGTGACGGTCGTCTGAGGGGAGCTGGGGTACCAGTAAAAATGGCATACCCCCCTTGTAAAAATACTGGTATGATGGGGGAGTGCCTCATACTCGAAGCCGATATCTCGAGACAGCAATTCAGAGCGCCCTCAGGCATTCGCCGCTAGTGGGAGTCCTGGGCCAGCGCCAGACCGGAAAGACGACCCTGGTTCGGCAGATCTGTGGCGATGGCTATCTCACCCTGGATGATGCCGAGCAGCTGATCGCTGCCCGTGAAGCGCCCAAGGCGTTCCTGAAGCGTGGAAGACATCCGTTTGCCATCGATGAGTGCCAGCTCGCACCGGAGCTGTTTCCGGCTTTGAAGCTGCACGTGCAGGAGCATCCGCGAAAAGGACAGTTCATCCTGACCGGCTCGGTTCGATTCTCGGCTCGAAAGCCCATTCGAGAGTCGCTCACCGGAAGAATCCAGCTCCTGGAGCTTCATCCGATGACCATCGCAGAGGCTCAAGGACGCGAGGCTCCGAATCTCGTCCGCGAGGTCACTCGGGGATTCCGCTTTTTCCAGAAGCAGGTTCACGAGCGCTCGCGTTCGCTCACGCTCGAGCGTGCACTCGGATTCCTCGAGACGGGGGGCCTTCCCGGTATCTGCTTCTTTCGCGACTCAGCGGCGAGGCGCCCCCGATTTGCGAGCCATCTCGACACGATCCTCGGAAGAGATCTGAAGCTCGTCTCCGAGACGGATCACCCCGTGCTCAAGATGCGTGAGCTTCTTGCGCTGCTTGCGAGGCATCAGGGCGAGCCCATCGCCTGGTCGGATCTCTCGAGGCGAGCCCGCATTTCGACGGCATCGCTCCAAAAGCTGGTGCGTGCCTTCGAGGCGCTTTTTCTCATTCGTCGAGTGCTACCGGTGGGCGACACCCGGAAGGACTCGTTTTTTCTCGAGGATCAAGGAATCGCCACCTACCTCGCGCCGGGCGGACTGATCCAATCGGAGCTGGTGCGGCTGGTGTTCTCGCAGATGTTTCCTCATCTGGACCTTCATGATCCGGGGGGTGTCACGGTTCACCGATTCGAGACGAGAAACGGAGCGCTCGTACCCTTGGTTTTTCAATCAGCTGCGAGAACCATCGGAATGATTCCGATTGCCCTGGAGTCTCCAGACAAAAAAACGATCGCCTCGGCGCGTAGCTTTTTGCGCCACGAACCTACGGCACAGGTGCTGGTCCTCACTCGTGGGTCGGAGTGCCTGGAGTTCGAGGATGGGCTCTGGGTGCTTCCGATTACGGGAGTAATGTGATGGCGCTTTCTCTTCGACTCGCTTTTGGCATGGTCAGCACATGAAACGTCCTGACCACGGAATCCGCAGTCGGCGTCTGCCGGTCCGCAGGAAGCTTTGTTACTCTCCCGCCATGACCCTGGCGGAGGTGCTTCACGAGGAGTTCGAGGCGAGGAAGGCGCGCAATGTGCGCTACAGCCTCCGCGCGTTCGCCCGAGATCTTCAGATGGATCCGTCCAACCTGTCGAAGCTCATGGCCGGCAAGCGCACTCCGGCGACCTCCGTCATCGAGCACCTGAAGCAGGTGACCCAGGAGCACCATCCGCGCCTGCACTCGCGGCTGGCGAAAGTGTTCATTCGCACGGCCGGGGGATTCTTTGATTTTCATCCCATCGAGGACTACCAGCGATTGCTTCAGTGGCAGAACATCCTGGTCTTCGAAGCGCTCAAGCTGCGTAATCCGTCCTCGAGCGTGAAGGACCTCCATGCGGCGACCGGACTTTCAGAGGCTCAGATCACGGCCGCGGTCGGCGTGCTGGTGGACTTTGGTCTCGCCAAGCGCGATGCGAAACCGGGCCGGTTTCAGGCCAACCTGAAGCATGTTTCGACGGGAGGTGAGTCGGCCCAGAAGTCGGAAGCGTTCCGCGCCTACCAACGCCAGCTCCTCGAGCGTGCCGCGCATGCGCTGGGTGAGGGGAGCCCTTCGGATCGCTCACAGACCTCAACCGTGTTTTGTGTCGACAAGTCGCGCCTGCCGCTGGTGCAGAAGCGCATCACCACGTTTCGCCGCAGCCTCGTGAAGCTCCTCGACGGCGGCCCCAGCCGCAATGACGGCGTCTACGCGCTCTGTGTTTCGCTCTTCCCGCTCAAATAGTCGGGCCCACCTTTTGGTTCAGAAGTGCGTCATTCCGGCTGGCAGCGCGCCGGTTCGGCGGGTGAGTACAAGTGCTCAGATTCCCGTGCAGTGAACTGCAAAAAAGTCACGACTTTTTTGCAGTTCACTGCTAGCATCAATAGATGATTTCAAGGCGAATTTCCGAACCACTACAGTCTGATCTGGAGTCGAAGATCGTCCTTTTGAGCGGACCCAGGCAGGTCGGAAAGACCTTCCTGTCTCGGCAGATTTTCTCAAAGAGCCAAGTCTACCTGAATTTCGACTCGCCGGCCGACAGGAGCATCCTTCGCGAGAGGAGCTGGGACCGACAGGCCGATCTCATCATTTTCGATGAGCTCCACAAGTGGAAGGGCTGGAAGCGCTGGATCAAGGGCATCTATGATACCGAGGGCGTGCGTCCACGCCTGCTGGTGACGGGCTCGGCCCGGATGGATGTGTTTCGCAAGGGGGGCGAGTCGCTCGCCGGTCGCCATTTCAACCTGCGCCTGCACCCGTTCAGCCTGCGCGAGCTGGCCGACTCCGGCCGCGATCCGGAGCAGGCACTCTCCACCATGCTCGAGGTGGGAGCCTTTCCGGAGCCCTTCCTCCGCGGCTCTGCGACGTGGGCCAATCGCTGGCGTCGTTCGCATCTGGATCGCATCCTTCGCGAGGATCTTCTGGACCTCGAGCGCGTGCGCGACATCCGCTCGATCGAGATCCTGGTCGACCTGCTCGCCGAGCGCGTGGGCTCGCCGATTTCCTACTCGTCGCTCGCTCGCGATCTGGAGGTTTCTCCGCACACAGTCAAGCACTGGATCGAGATCCTCGAGCGCCTCTATGTCGTGTTCCTCATTACGCCCTATTCCAGGAGCCATGCCCGGAGCCTGCTCAAGGAGCCCAAGTGCTACTTTTACGATACGGGTCGCGTTCGGAATGATCCTGGCGCACGGTTCGAGAACGCGATTGCCTGCCATCTCCTGAAGCGCTGCCACCACCTCGAGGACACCGAAGGAGAGCGGCTCGTGCTTCATTATGTCCGCGACAAGGAGAAGCGCGAGGTGGACTTCCTGACCGTGCGCAACCAGAAGCCCGAATATCTCGTCGAGGCCAAGGTGGGAGATTCGGATTTCTCGCCCGCGCTGGTCTTCTACCAGCGCCAGATCCGCCCGAAGCAGGCCATCCAGCTCGTCCGCCGCTGCGAGCGTGAAAAGACCCTTCCCGAAGTGGAGCTTCGCTCGGCAGCGAAGTGGCTCGCCCGGCTGGAGGCCTGATCTCGGCGCTCAGCGCCCATTCTGTGGTCGCCACCCCGAACCGCTAACCACGCGTACTGATGCGCTGAGCCGCAAAAAGGGTCCGGATACCGTCAGCCGATACCGTCAGCCGTCGTGATGCCTCAGAAGTGAATCACATCGATTCAAGCATTTTGCAGAGGTCGCCGATACGGCAACGAGGTTCGTGCGGTGATGGGCGGCATTTTTAACTTGGTCCTGATGCTAATCGGATTCGCTGGGACAGCGAGTGCGGGGGCAATCTGCAACCTGAAGCCCAACATCGATCGCGCCGCACAGGTTCTGGGTCGGATGAATGAAGTCGGTGCGTCGCCCTCATGCACGACGGGCACGGTGTCTGCGACGCTGGGATGTCCGCACGTTCTGCTCGATCGGATTCGAGTGGGCGATCGGCGTTCGGGGTGGCTGGAAGACAGCCCCAAAGAGGCCTGCCATCTATCGAATCGGAATGTCCAGATTTCACTAATTGAGCGCACTCTGGCGTCGCATCCTCAGACCGCACTGGGCGGAGCGACCGATTTCCTGGAAAAGCAGTGCTTCTCTGAGCCTTCCTCGCAGTTCGAGCCGGGCGAAGCGGGCATTGCTGCTGCCGAATACTACGTTTCGATGAGTCGCCTGCGACTCGCGGCCGACGGCGCTCTCGAAAGTGTCGCCACGATCGACTCGATCCTGGGTAAGACCGTGCTCGAGGGGGTGGACTGTGCGAACAGTCGACTTCCGGGCTCGGAGCGTGTTTGCGCAGCGCTTTCGCGTTGCAGTCCTGCGGGGGGGCTCGAAGCTCAGGCCACTGAGATTCGTGAATTATGGCCAGCTCTCGAGTCGCTCCGACAGTCGATCCGCGCTCGATCAGAGTCGAGCCGTGCCTCGGCCATTTCTTCCGGAATGACCTACGGCATGTCGGCCGGCTCGGCTGAAAAGATCGGAAGAAACGCCGCGGAAATTCAAAAACAGGACAAGGTCCTCGAGCTTCTGGAGTCGTTCACTCCGGCCGTGCGGGGAAAGGTTTTTCAGGACAAGTTCGATCCGAAGAAAGGTAATTTCAATGAGGCACTCCGTGCGCAACTTGAGGCAACGCGTGCGAAGCTGGTCGAGCAGCGTAAAGACTCGCTGAATGGCATCGAGTGTCTGAACTCCGAGATGACCTGCGGAAAGTGCGAAGGTTTGGATGAGGCGCTGGCTGCAGCGCCTGAACTGCGTTCGAAACAATTTCAAGCGGGCGCCCAGCCCACCGCGCAGGAGCTGCAGGTGCGTTCGTTTCTGAGTGCGGTGGAATGCCGTCAAAAGATGCGCGGATTTCGCCACCAGGCAGGAGAAGTCGTGCAGGACTTCGCGATTGGTGCCGGGGTGACCATCGCTACGGCGGGGCTGGGCTCTATTGCCGCTGCGGGCCGAGGAGCCGTCGGCGCCGTGACGGCAGCTCGCGGAGCTCAGGTAGCTCGCAAGGCAATGATGGTAGCCGATTTGACTTTTGCAGGATCCGGCGCCGCGGCCGTGGCTGAAAAATGCTCAGAGCTTTTGAATCAGATGGAGCCATCGCAAGATCCGAAGGCACCTCTCGGCGGAGCCTGTCCAGGGCAGGCGCGCACTCATGATGGACGTTCGGTGCCGCAGCTTGTGGCGGATTATCGTTCCTGTGTGTCAGCGGCTGCGCTCGAAAGTGCCACCACGCTCCTTCCGCTTCTTCCAGGCAGGATCACCCGGTTCATGAAATCGGGTGAGGTTCGGGTTCAGAGCAGTAGTCCAGGGCTTGCGCCCACGAAGCGTCTTCCCGAAGAACGACTGCTCAGTCTATCGCCCGAAGCGCGGAGTGAACTGGTCGCAAACATGGCTCTCGATGATTCGGCGCGGGCGTCGAAAATTTCGGAAACCCTGAAAATTTCTGCTTCGGATTCGAAAGTAAAACACCTCCTGCAGCTCCACGCCGACCCTCGCTACGCCGGAACGCTCGAAGCCTCGACCTCCGAGCTTCGGCGCAAGGTCGACGATGCGATGGAGATCGTGGTGCCGGGCTATTCCCAGATGGCCCCCGAGGTCCGCCGAGTTCATTCAGCAAAGCGAATCGAAGTGGTCGATCTGGTTCGGAAGGGTGTTCTCGGCAAGGCCTCGCCTGAGGTGCGCGAGACTTCAGGAAGAGTACTGCGTGCCGAGCTTAAAATTAAGCTTCTACCGGGTTCCGTGTGGGTAGAGGCTGAGACCTCCGCAATGGAAAAGAATCGCAGCCCGGTAGTTCTCGAAATTGCGAAAGCCCCGGGCGTTGGCCTTGAT
>CAMAQA010000017.1 GCA_945860415.1 Bacteriovorax stolpii | reverse complement strand
CCGAGCGTGGGCTGGAACTATGACAACTCCATTCTGAATGGTTCGGCAGGCGTCTCGGTCTCGACTTTTCTGCGCGGAAACTACCGCATCTCCATCCTCAAGGAGAGCAATCGATTCGTTCGACTCAAGGTCATGCGTATCGGAGCCATGGGCCGCTCCGCCGATGCAGGAGCCAAGCTCGACCCCAGCGTGCTCGACGGCTATGTCCTGATCAAGCGACTGGGCAAGTTCATCAAGGTCACTCCTTTTTCATTGAATGCCACGACAGAACAACTCCGTTCGTTTGATGTCGGTTATCGCTATGATCTGAATCATCCCCAGGCCCGCGAAGCTTATGAGCAGGCCGTTCTGGGCCAGCTGGCATTCTCCGACGAACTTGCGTTCGACGCCCACGGAAACGCCACCAACCCAGCCATCTCGGGTGTCGAGCGGATTTTCACACGCACTGCACAAGGCAAGCGCTCGGAGATCAACCAGGGCTTCCGCCTGGGAGTCCTGTTCAAGTTTGACCATCGCACGTCGCACCAGACCGTGGACGCCCTCATCACCTTTCCAGACGGAACTTACCGGATCTTCCAGTCTTTCGTCGAAAACAGCGTCGAGTGGCGCATGTTCTGGGCCTGGTTTGAAAAGCTCTATTACAAATTCCTGGTTCACTTCGACAATCAGCGCCAGCTGGATGGCAGCTTTCCGCTCAGCCTTTGGGCGGAAGGAAACATCCAGGACTCGTCCACCTCGAGAGGTGAACTCATGGCCTACATCCTCGAAACCGAAAACACTGTCGGAAAGTTTGGAATTTTTCCGCGCCCACCGAAGCTCCAGGGAATCCTGGCGGTCGATTCGGCCAGTGATGAGAAGAAGTTCGATCGCACCCGCTCCAGCTTCTTTTATCGGATCGCCTTCAGCCATGATCAGGTCAACCAGCTGGTCCACACACCGGAGGGCCGTGCGTGGGAACTCCTCGAAAACGCCTTTCAGGTGACCCCGGGCAGCTGGTCGAATCCGTGGACGCGCTTTTGGAAACGCGTCGGCGGCGAGCTGCTGAACATTTTCACTTACCCCCTTTACATTGCCGACGTGCCCGTCCGCCTCGGAAATATCCAGGGACACGCGAAGCGAATTCACGATCGTTGGATGGACGTGAAGGACGCAACCGACTCGAAAAGCATGGCAGAACGGCTCGGCCTCATGTTTTACGACCGCCGCTACAGCTTCGAGCTGATGCGCCTGCTCAGGGCCTCCATGGACCGGCAGCCGGTGGCTTATGAGGTTTCAGCCTACTCGCCGATTTTCGGGCGTGTTGCCGAGACCGGAAACTCGCAGGTGTTCATCGACGACATCGCGACCCGCGCACAGCGCGAAGTCGACTTTGACCGCGAAGACGCACGCATCCCGACCCAGGATCGAGAGGCGGCAATCACCGACCTTCGGAGCGAAGTTCTTCCAGGCGCGAAAGCAAGGCTCCAGCTTTACTTGAAGTCCGCCCCCAAGGCGCTCTACATCGAGCTTCACGAGCGTGGCTTCTGGAACTGGAAAAAGACCGCCAACGTACTCATCTACACCAGCGGCGAACTGCAGGCAGGTGGGAACGATATCCTGCTCGATCCTACCGCAACCACGAGTTTCTGGTTCGGCATCGGCAAGGAGTTGAAGCCCAATACTCAGTACAGGATCCGTCTGGCGGTCAACGTCTCCGGCCTCAGCTGGGGACCGGCCGCGCGCACGGAATTCACGACTCGCTGATCTAGGCTGCTCGGTCGGTTTTGTCCGCATCCGTCACGCGCCCGGTGATTCCGGTCCGGCGGACACGTCGACGATTGATCGCATTGAAGATTCCGAGCACCACGATCGCTCCGATCGTCGCTCCGATGAAGCCAATGTTGTCGCCCGTTCGGTAAAGCCCCAGTGCCTGACCAAGCCAGCCGCCTAGAAGCGCTCCAAAAATTCCAAGCACGGTCGTGGCGAGCAACCCCATCGAATCGCGGCCCGGCATCAATGCTCGGGCAATCAGGCCGACAACGAAGCCAAAAAGAACCCAGCTGAGAATTTCCATGAAGAAGGACCTCCACGGCCCTTGAGGTGCAATGGAGGTGCCCCGCGGTGTCAGTGGCAGCGACGTTTCAGGAATTCACGAACAAGGTGTTCCTGGCCGGTGGAGCTGGAGGCGGGCTCACGATTGACGAACGTCTTGAGACGCGATCGTGAGTTTTCGCAGGCGGCAGCACTGATCTGCTCAAATTCCTCAAACAGCGCCACCGGATAGGGCGAATGGCCGGTCGATGAAAAGAGCCGAGGAGCCTTGGCCGAGAGCAGCGGAAACCGGGCAGTCTCGCCGCCGAGGCGAGATGTTAGCTGCGGATACCAGCTTCCTATTCTGTAAAAGTCTTCGCGAATGCGCTCAGTAAGCACACGCCCTTGCTGGACATAAGGGCCGCAGCGGCTCACATCCATCGAGTCAACGAGGGGAAGCAGCTCCAGCGCCACACGGCACTCCAGGGCGACAGCTTCGATTTCACCACCTCGACCCTCGATCGCGGAGAAAAGGTAGTCTCCTGCGGTGAGGCCCGCGTCGTATGGATCCCACACCGGCTTGGAAACCGCATGTGCAAGCTCGTGCGCAAGATCGAGCACGACTTCTTCGATCTTCTGTGCAGATCGCAGCGAAATGGTCACTTCTCTTTCGCGCTCCTCGGTACCGGTCTTGGGATTGAAGTGCCGGATCAGCACCGCATCCGTCTTCGACGCCCGATCCCACTTGAGGAATCGCGGCAGCTCGCGCTCGGATTCGAGCTTCCAGAATCGCTGCGCGGATTCCACGAGGCTCCGGCCTGTCGGCGAGCGCATGAGGATTTGTACGGTTGCACGCAATCGCTCCAGAGACTCGCGAGGCAGGGTCTCGGCGTGCGACAAGGGGCGGCTCAAAAGCGTCTGCAGGATCACCAGGCCGATGGCCAGGCTGCGCTTCATACCTCTCTTGGATCGGCAGTCTTTTCCCAGTTCATGAGCGATTACCGGCGTCGACAATCGGTACAGCGCCTGTCAAAAAGTTGGTCAACGCCCCGCTCCTGAATGCGGCCGGATCGACAACCCAGAACGATCGCAAAACTATGAAATTATTGCGCTTTTTAAAAATCCGAGCGCACCCAACTCCACGGCACATGGGTTGCTCTGCTAGGTGGAACGATGAAGTCGTTTGCGTCGAACCAGCAGAAGCGGAAGTCTCAACGGATCACCCTCAGACAAGGCGCCCTGGCATTGGCCCTGGGCGTGGCCACCTTCAGCCTCGGCCTCAGGCCCTTCGAGGTCCTGTCGCGACACACGGCTGCGCTGATTCCGGCAGGCAAGTCATCACTTCAGGAGTCGATGCCGTTCACGCTCCGGAACTGGGGCCTGGCCAACAATTTCAAGTCGCACATCCATGCGCTCGACGCCTGGAAGATCGAAGGAGGAAGCCGCGATGTGATCGTCGCCGTCATCGACACCGGAGTCGATGCCTCGCACGTGGCGCTTTCAACGAACATGTGGCGCGATCCTGCCATCAAGGACAAGTCGGTCTACGGCTGGAACTTTGTGACGAATCAGCCGAACCCGGCCGATGATCACGGCCACGGAACGCATGTCGCCGGAATCATCGGCGCTATCGCGCAGCCGCAGGCCGGAGTGGCCGGAGTGGCCCGCCAGGTATCGATCATGGCCGTGAAGTACTACTCGGACAAGAATCCGGGCGCGGTCAACCTCGCCAATACGGTCAAGGCGATCAATTACGCCGTGGACCATGGCGCTCGAATCATCAACTACAGCGGCGGCGGTCCGGAGTTCTCGGAAGAGGAATACCTCGCCATCCGCCGAGCCGAAGAAAAAGGGGTTCTGTTCGTGTCTGCAGCCGGCAACGAGCACCAGAACACCGACAAGGTGGAAAACTACTACTATCCGTCCGCCTACGGCCTCTCGAACATCATTTCGGTGGCAGCAACGGACGTGAACAATCGCCTCCTATCGTCGTCGAACTGGGGCAGGAAGAAGGTCGACGTCGCCGCTCCGGGCGAAGGCATCTTCAGCACGCTTCCGTCAGGACGCTACGGTTCCATGACCGGCACCTCGCAGGCCACCGCCTTCGTGAGTGGCGTGGCCGCCCTGCTGCTGGCGAAGAACCCTTCACTGACTCCGCAGCAGCTCAAATCCATCATCACCGCTTCGGTGGACAAGCTGCCTGAGCTGGCCGACAAGCTGGCCACGGGTGGCCGCCTGAATGCCTACGCGGCCCTGCTGCAGCTCGAATCGCGCAAGTTGCTGGCTTCCACGGAGGTCCGCGATCAGCCGATCGTGGCCCGGAAGCCCGTATCTGTTGCCGAAACCGCAACGGCCACAGGCCTTCGTGCTGCCGGTTCGCGCTAAATCCACGCTCGTCATTCGCGCTCGAGTTGTTTACTTTAGAAACCTGTGACGAAGCGTCTGGCGCATCCCCTGACCCTGCTGAGTGCCCTGCTCTACGTGGCGGCTTTCCCGCCACATGACCTGGCGTTTCTGGGCTGGTTTGCGCTTGTCCCTTGGCTCGTCCATCTGGCGGGCATCGATGGCCCGACGCAGGGGCGCCGAGCAGCCTTCCAGGGCCTCTGGCTGGGCATCCTGGTCACCCTCGGCGGCTTCTTCTGGGTGGCCTATGTCATCAAGGAATTCGGTGGCCTGCCATGGCCGGCGGCAGTGCTTGGGCTGCTGCTTTTCAGCCTGATCGGTCAGCCGCAGTGGTGGATGCTCGGGCCTATCGTCAGGAGAACGCTTCGGCGAGCCCTGCTTCAGGAGCGGCGCCACGCGGTGTACAGCCTGCTGTGGCTGGCCCTCGCATATACGGCACTGGACTGGATGGTCCCCAAGCTCTTTCGCGACACCTTGGGTCACCACATGGTGGGACATGAAAATCTACGAATGAATGCACGCTGGGCGGGTGCCTACGGGCTGACCTTTCTCGCTGCATTCGTGAACCTGGCGCTCGCGTATTTCGTGCTGCTGCTCCGTGAGCGGAAGGAGCCCAGCGCCTGGCCCGCAGTGTCTCGATCCGCGCCAGTGCTGGCAACGGCCGGAGCCCTGATTGCTGGATTCTGGATCTACGGAAGCACGACCCGCCACTGGGTCGAAAAGCAGGTCGAATCCTCCGAAAGCGTTTCTCTTGCGGTCATCCAGGCCAATATCGGCGATTTAGAAAAGTTTGCGGCCAGAAAGGGCGTGAGGAAGGCACGCCAGCAGGTCATGGATACCTTCATCCGCATGTCGGATGAAGCGCTGAGCACGATGTCGCCGCGCCCGGTTGCGATCGTCTGGCCGGAGACCGCGTTTCCGTCCTCTTTCCGGAAGCCACGCATCGCGGACGAGCTGCAGCTGGACCAGACAGTCGAAAATTTCGTAAAAACTCGCCAAATTCCGATGCTTTTCGGGGGATATGACGAGGACTCCGGCTTTCCCCGGAAGGACTACAACGCCTTTTTCTTTCTTGGCAGGAATGCCGGTCCGGACGATCTGCAGGTGTACCACAAGACCAGGCTGCTGCTCTTCGGCGAGGAGCTTCCGTTTTCAGACGTCTTTCCGACATTGAGGCAGTGGTTTCCTCAAGTGGCAAATTTCGGTCGCGGAAGAGGACCCGAACCCTTTTCTCTGCCCACCCAACCCGTGATCCGTGCCGCGCCCGCCATCTGCTACGAAGTGCTCTTCGCCGACGACATGGCCAGGGCCAAGCGCAATGGATCACAGATGATCCTGAACATCACGAATGACTCCTGGTTCGGTCCCTATGCCGAACCCCAGCTGCACCTCGCGCTCTCGACCTTTCGGTCGATTGAAAACGGCATTTCGATGCTGCGGGCCACCAACACCGGAATTTCCGCAGTGGTCGATCCGGCAGGCAGGATCCTCCAAAGGACGGATATTGGAGTGCCGGTCATCCTGCCCGCCCGTGTTCCGCTCACCACCCTTCCATCCTCGCCCGTCGAGCGCTGGGGCGACTTCTTTCCGAGGATCGCGTCCGCCGTGGCGCTACTGGGCGCCCTCTCGGCCTACGCCCGCAAAAGAGGGTGGACCCGTGGCGCTTGACACCTGTCCAGGTTTTGAACACTCGAACCACGGGGAAAAACGAGTTTTTAGCTGAAAATACACCCATTTATGTAGCGGCACACGCCTTGCTCTCTTCTCCGGTGAGAGAGAGATGGGTATGGGGAATACAACCAAGCTCGCAAAACTTTTCCTGATGCTGCTTCCGGTGCTGACCACCGCCTGCGGCCAGATCTCGATGCATGGCCAGAGCCGTCCTCGAGTGACCGACGTTTCGTCGCTTCGGACGCTCTACAGCCCCGAGACCGACACCAGTGGAACCTGCCGCCACGAGGAAGTGATCGTTCCCGACAACGATACCTGGCTCGACGGATCCGGCTACTACAGCGTTTGCCCATCCTCGACGAAGCAGACCTCCGTCACGATCTTCGGCGAAGCTCCGGAGGCACGCCAGTACTGTGTTTTTCCGGCCCAGGTCGTCGATGGCGGAGCGATCTATCCCATTCTTGATCGCACAGGAATCCCGATGATCATGTGCAGCAACAAGAGCGATGGTGGACAGGTCTTTGAATTCGACCAAGCAACGTTCAATGCCGCTTTCATCGTGCCCTACCAGGGGCGCCTCCAGATGCAGGCCTGCCTCGGTACCGGCAACTACCACCAGTGCCCGAAGTCCTTCTCGTACGGACAGTTTCGCGATTGATCCGAATTCAGTGCAGGACGCGGGTGACCGGCTCCGATGAACCGTCTCCGCCGATTTCCTGCGAACCCTGGCGATAGCGCTCCACCAGCTCGATGTCTCGAGTCGGAAACGCCTCGAGCACCTCCAGATGATCCTCGTCAGGAAGCTCCTTGGCCACGATCAGGTACCAGAACGGCACCTCGCCAGATTCGTAATGCCGAATGAAGTGAAACATTCGAACCGACGTGTCCTCGCCGGTCGAAGGCGCCACCGACTGCTCTGCAACCAGAGACCATACCTCGTCGGGAGCCTCGAGCGTCTCCTCCATGCACGACTGATAGGAACCGAACTCCTCGTTCGGAATATCATCTGCGCGCCGACCCGCACCCAGTGCGGCTCGAACCGCCTCATCTGTTGTCCAGCCATCTGCAAGCCCGTCCGTCGGGGCCTCCGAAGACAGCACCTCCAGCTGGTCGGCAGGAATGACCGTTCCGTCGAGCGCCAGCTGCTCGGCAGTCGGCCTCGGATGCGCGGCCGAAACCTTGTCTTCGGTCGATCTCTTGATCCAGCTCATCCGCTCGCCGCGCCGATAACGGTCCACCAGCGCCGCATTGCGAGTGATGATGCTCAGGAACATGAAACTCGGCTCACCTCGCAGGAAGAGCGACAGGCACACGCACCAGACCGGCCTGTCGGCCGGCTGGAACTCGGCAATGAGCGTATAGCGGTAGTCTCCCGACAGCGTCTTCTCGCGCCAGACTTCGTCAGGCTCGCGCAGGGTGGACCAGCGGAGATGGGCCAGCTCTTCGCGCTCGTCCGCCTGGAGATCGCTGGCAGAGAGCTGGGCGTGGTATTCCGCCTCCAGGCGTTCGACTTCCGGAGAGAAGTACTCTCCAATGCAATCTTCCGTGCAGAATGTACGGCCGCGCTCTTCTTCTACGAACAGGGCACGATCACCGGACGTCAAGGATTTGCCGCAGTGGGCGCACGACTCCTGGTCCACGGCGGCCGATTCGGCCACCGGACTGCTCATCGGCGATTCCTTCCGAGGCTTCCTTCGGGGATTCCGACGCCTTTCCGGCGCAACCTGCCCGGCACTGGAGGGGCTGGCGGCTGATTTGCGAGAGGTCGACCGCTTCATGTGCTCCCTTTCCCTTCCCCCTCCAGTGTACCGGTCTGTTTTGAACGAGGTCAAACAGGGATTGTGTCCGGCCGGACGGGGCCTCTCTTTTGACAGGTGCTCCTTGAAGCCCTATTCTCAAGGAAGAGAGAGGAACGGGGCTCCAAGGATGGACATTCGTTCAAAAACACCGCCACCAGAAGCTGCCAGCATTTACGAGGCTCGCAGGCGCGCCGAATCGGATGCCCGCGCCCAGCAGGAGCAGGAGCGGCGGGTCAGGCAGGCAGAAGAAGACGCCCAGCGACGGATCCACGAAGCGAAGCACCGGTCGGATGAAGCCGTCCAGGACATCGAGCGCCGAAGCAACGCACAGCGCACTGAAGGAAACGCGCGCCTCGAAACGGAGCGCGGATACATCCGTGACCAGATGAAGAAAACCAAGGCCGAAGGCTACCAGCAGCTTCGCGAACTGAAGCGCAGGACTGATGCCGAGGTTGCCCTGGCAAGCCGCGATGGCGAGCGGGCGCAAGAAGAAATCGAAGAGCATTATCAGCACGAAATCGAAGAGACGACGAAGAAGAGCGCCAAAGCGGCGCGCGAAGCCTACCAGAGAAACCTGCGTGAATTCGAAAAACAGGACGCACTCGTGAAAGCGCAGCGCGAGGCCTACCAGGAAATCCATGGCGCCGAGATGCGCACCCTCCAGAAGACGCACGAGGACGCGCGGACCAGCCAGACCGAAAAGGCCAGAAACGAGAACGAGGAGCTTCGGAGGAAGATCGAAGACGCCCGCATGACGGCGGAGAAAAAATTCAACGACCAGTTCAGCCTCACTGTCGGACAGCATGAGGAGTCGCTGAACCAGCTGAATCTGCGTGCCGGAAAGCAGCTCGAGGAATTGCGGAACGATGGCGCGCTGAAGCTGGCCACCTACGAATCACGCCAGGAAGACCCGTTTTACCGCATGGTCAACCTGGATGCCGAGTTGACCGATGCCGGCGATACCTTCGTCCTGCGTGCGCGGGTTCCCCGTCACGAGCAGGACAACGTCAAGGCCCAGGTCCAGGGGCAGCAGATCGTGGTCACCGGCGCCAGGCGGTCGCAAGACCAGGTCCAGCTCGGCGAGGGACGCGCCAGGAGCAGCTCCAGCTACCAGACCTTTCGCGAGATCTTTCCGATCGACTGGCCTGTCGACGCGGCAACGGTGCTCCGCGAATCCCAGGGCGACGAGCTGATCTTTACCTTTTCCAAGCGCACCGGAATGGTCGATCCGGAGACCGGTGGAAAGAAGCCCCTGGATTCACACCCCTTCTCCAGGCACCGGGCGCCGCGACCGGACTTTCCGGAGGGCCTCGTGGCTCCCGCCCCTCCCTACAAGGGCTCTCCGATCAGTTGATGCCAGCTGTCCAAAGCTTGGACAGCCCTAGCCCTTCACCCGCCTTCACCCGCCTCTAAAATCAGCGTTGGGCGTGAGTACCTCTGGCACTGCGATTGCTCAACAGTACCTCAGTTGAGCTGATGCAGCCGCAGAGAGGAACCCGATGAGCGCCACCCGTGACCCGTCCGAAAAAATCACCTTCCTGTTCACCCCGATGGGAAAACTGATCCAGAAAATCAAGGACACCGCGCTGCCCGAGGCCCCCGCAGCACGCCCTTCGAGCGCCACGCAGCGATCGCGCGTCCTGAAGACCGGCGATGCGCGCGAAGCAGCCCAGCGTCCAGGCCTTGTCCGTGAATACCGCGCCCGCGACATCCGCCAGGTTCCTGCCCCCGCAGTTCCCGAGACGATTCCTGCAAGCCTGGCAGGCCAGCTTGCCGCTTCTGATTACCGCCTCCACCAGCAGCGAGAGGCCCTCTCGAGCCTCGGCAAGAATCTCGAGCAGCTGCAGGATCTCGAAAAGCGCCTGGAGTTCATGCTCCTCGAGCTTGAAGACCTGCTCAAAGCCTGATCTTCTCCGAGCATGCCCCAGAGTTCCGCCATTCAAGTTCGTGATCGCCTCCAGGACCGTCTCTTCGAGGAGCAGGTCTTCGGAGAGGGGGCGCTCCGCTGGACCTATGGCACGAGGCTGGGACGGACCCTGGAAAAAGCGCTGCTCTCGAGGCGACTCGTAAGCCGCCTCATGGGAGCATTCCAGGATTCTCCCTCCAGCACCGGAAGGATTCCTTCATTCGTCCAGCAGTACGGCATCCGAATGGAGGAGTTCGAATCCGGGCCCTTTGCGTCGTTCAATGAGTTCTTCATCCGGAAGTTCAAGCCCGGCGTGCGCGACTTTGCGCCCGCACCGGCCCTGGCGGCATTCGCCGAAGCACGCTACTTCGCCTGGGAATCCACCGACGACTCGACCTGCCTTCCGGTCAAGGGCGCCCTGCTCTGTCCTCGGCAGCTGCTCGCAAATGCGTTGAGCGAAGAACAAGCCCGGCGACTTTCCGGCGGACCACTGCTGCTCGCGCGCCTCTGCCCGACGGACTATCACCGCTTTCATTTTCCGGATTCTGGAACCTGGCTCTCCTGCCGGCGCGTGGCGGGACGACTCCACTCCGTGAATCCGGTCGCGCTCGAAGCACGTCCTCGCACGTTCCTCGACAACGAACGCCAGGTCAGCCTGCTTGAATGCGATTCGGTCGGGCTCCTGGCCTATGTCGAAGTCGGCGCCCTCGGTGTCGGAAAAATCGTGCAGTCGCGTGAGCCGCGTGGAAGGTTCGCGCGGGGCGATGAAAAAGGATATTTCCTGTTCGGAGGCTCCACCGTCATCGTGCTCGGAGAGCCCGGACGCTGGAAGCCCGATGCCGATCTTTTGGAAAGCACCCGCTCGGGCGTCGAAACGCTCATCCGCCTCGGCGAAGGAATAGCGCGCTGATCCAGGCTCTCGGATTGCCCAAGCGGCAATGACTCAGGAGTCGTTACTGGACTTCGACTTGAACGAGATCTTCATGTTGATCTCAATCTCGTTCTTCTCGAGGATCTCGTCGACGAGCGCGCGAACATCCATCTTCTCGCTGACCCGGTTCATGAGATCCTGCGAGAGGCTTCCCAGGAATTCCTTGCGCGTCTTGTTCGCGGATTCGAGGATTCCTCCGAGGAGCTCCTTAGGCAGCTTGAACTCGCTGACCATGTTCTTGAGGCTCTCTTCCGTGAGAAAGAGCGTGCCCATGCCGACGGTCAGGATCTTTTTGACGAAGTCCGTGGCCTTGCTCTGGATATTGTCATCACCTGCCATGGCAACCTCCCGTTCAGGCGAGCGTCTTCGCCCGCTTTTCAAAGCTCTTGATCATCGACGGAATGCTGCTCTTGACGAGCTGGTTCAGGATGAAGCCCGGCACCGGAATATTGAACTCGATCTCGATCGAGTACTTCACCTCGGTCTTGCCTTCACCGAGTGACGTGAGCTCCCAGCGGCCGACATTCTTCTTCAGCATGTCGCTCTTCACGAGCGCCCATTCCATCTTGCACTGCTCCGGAAACTCCTTGTGGTCGAGCGTGTAGTTCACGTCGCGCATGATGTTCATCTTATAGTGGGTGCGTGCCTCTCCGGGCCCCTTGCGCTCCACTTCAACGCCATTGCAACCATCCACGAAGCTTGGATAATCCTCGTACTTCGTGATCGCCTTGAAGAACTTCTCGCGGTCGACTGCAACCACCTGCTTGTGCTCTGCCTGAGCCATGGAATCCTCCTGGTTGTAGTGTGTGGGTTCAGTACTGCGGCTTGCTTTCGAAATGATGCTCGGCTTCGATCCAGCGCACGGTCTTCGACTCCGACCGCATCACGACCGAATGCGTTCGCGCTCCGCCACTAAAAAAGCGCACTCCGTTCAGGAGCGGCCCCTGGGTGACCCCGGTGGCGCAGAACATGACCTTGCCTCGGGCGAGCTCCTCGATTCCGTAGATTCGATCGAAATCCGAGATGCCCATCTTCGAGGCTCGGGCGCGCTCGTCTTCCTTGCGGAAGATCAGCTGACCCTGGAAGTCTCCTCCCATGCAGCGAAGCGCGGCGGCGGCGATGACGCCTTCAGGTGCTCCGCCGGAGCCCAGCAGCACGTCGACGCCGCTGTCCGGCTTGCAGGTGGCGATTGCGGCTGAAACGTCGCCGTCGCCGATCAGCCAGATTCGCGCCCCGACCGAACGCACTTCGGCGATCAAGGCCTCGTGCCGCGGACGATCCAGGATGGCCACCGTGAGGTCATCGACGCGGCAGCGCTTGGCCTCGGCGATTCGTTGCAGATTCTTCGTGGCGGAGTCCTTCAGGTTGATCGCGCCCTTCGCGGACGGCCCCACGGCAATCTTCTGCATGTAGACGTCGGGGGCATGAAGAAAATTGCCCTCTTCGGCGATCGCAATGACCGAGAGGCTGTTGTTTCCACCCTTGGCGCAGATGGTGGTGCCTTCGAGCGGGTCCAGCGCCAGATCGAGCTTGGGGCCCTCGCCCTTGCCGACCTTCTCGCCGATGTACAGCATCGGAGCTTCGTCGCGCTCGCCCTCGCCGATGACCACGGTTCCATCGAACTGGATCGATCCGAGCATCTTCCTCATGGCCTCGACCGCTTCGTGGTCGGCAGCTTTTTCGTCACCTCGGCCCATCAGTCGGGCACTGGCCAGCGCGGCCATCTCGGTGACGCGAACAAACTCCATGGCAAAGTTACGATCCATCGACGGGCACCTTTCGAGAAACGTCCACCCAGGCTTTCCAGCTCTCGGGCAGCTTTGAATGCTTCACCAGGGTTTTTGCCAGATCCAACTTTGCGGGGTCAAGCCCGGCATCCGGATGGAACCATTCGGGCGCGAGACGAATCGCGCCGTGCACGGAGTCACGATCATCGGCAAAGCGGACGCGTCCAGTCAGTACCCCTTCAAGTGACCATTCGACATAGTGCTCGCCCCACAGCACGACCACGAGGTTCTCGAGGGCGCGCCCTTCCAGGCTTCCTTCGCCGCCTTTCACCTTGAGGAGGATCTCGGTGCCGCTGCGGCCATGAAACCAGATCCACTCCATTCCACCGCCGAAGCCCTGGGGATTCGGCATGAGGCGCAGTGCACTGCCGAGCTCGGAAGGGTCCAGCCAGCGCGCCAGCTCGCTCCGGGTCTCATCGGCAAGGGCGGAGAATTCGCAGCCCACATGGTCGCCTCGAAGATTCCGCACAGATGCCGTGACCCGATGCTTCCTGCGATCGATGTTGAGCCAGCCTTCGATTGCCGCACCGATCGGGAAGAGAACCCGGTCCTCGATCGCCAGGAGCCGAAGAGCCATTCCTTCGGACGAGAGATCCGCGACGGCAAAAATCTTTCCATTCTTTGAAAGACGAAACTGCTCGGACGGAATACTCACGCGAGGCAGCCGCCTGCGCTCGGCCGAGGCCTGCTCAGAGAGAGCGCCTGGGTTGGGGGACTCCACTTCGTGAATCACGCTCGGATCGTTCGGAATCATTCCCGCTCCCGGATCTGGGGGCCTGGTCGGCCCGGGTTACCGCTTCCTGCGGCTCGAATTGAGGATCTTCGACCAAGGATCGCACGCGTCGACCGGTGACGGCAAAGATGATTTGCGCGCCCTGCTCGACGATCAGACGTGGGGGAAATTTGGCGCCGGGAGGCGCACTGAGCTGTCCCTCGAAGGTCACCAGCGTGCGTCCCGCCTCTACCCGGCGGAACTCCATGGCTCCGGTCATGCCAAGGAAATGACCACGGACGATCCGAAAGCTCCACCGATCAGGCCTCTCCTCCTGGAACTGCAGGGTGGCCTCCAAGCGGTATTTCCAGATTCCTCCGGCGATATCGAGAAGCCGGGTCTTCGGATCATAGCGAGACCGATCAATGTACGGCACCAGTCCGGCAAACAGATCGAAGTGCGTGAGGATTCGCCGGGTGCGCTCGAGGCTGGCACGAACGACCATCGCGTTGCGGACCTCATACCGTGGCACCTGCAACCGGGCCTGGGTAAATACCTCGCGCTCTTCCAGCACCGCCTTCCGGCGCGAGGCCGGTATTTCAAACGCAGAGGCATCCAGCACGCACACCATCGCCAGGACGGCCGCCCCGCCGAGGATCAGTGCACGAAAAGATCGCGTCATGCCCATGCTTCAGGAGTGTACTGGACAATGGCTTTCCAGCTCAAATAGGATGTGCGCGTGACCACTCCGAGCGAAACGACCAAGGCAACAGAGACGGCAGCCGGGCAGAACTCCTCGGAATTCTCGCTCACGACGACCCCCAACCTGCTGACGATGCTCCGCATGCTGCTGGTACCCGTGGTCGTGATGCTGATGTATCGCCGCACGCCGGAGTCCGACCTCGCCGCCGCAATCGTCTTCGGCGTTGCCAGCATTACTGACTATTTCGACGGATACCTCGCTCGCGTCCAGAAGTCCGTGAGCGTGTATGGAAAGCTCATGGATCCGCTCGCGGACAAGTTCCTGGTGGTGAGTTCGCTCATCATGCTCCAGGAAATTGGTCGCCTGAACGCCGTGATCGTCATGGTGCTGGTCTGCCGCGAACTGGCAATCACGGGCCTGCGCGCCCTGGCCAGCGCCGAGGGTGTGATCATGTCTGCATCGCCTTCGGCAAAGTGGAAAACGGCCACCCAGATGGTCGCGATTCCGTTCATGATGGCGCGCGAACCCCTATTCGGTATTCCGATCTACCCGATCGGCAAGGTACTTCTCGGAATCAGCATCACCCTGAGCCTGGGTTCAGCGGTGTCGTACGTGGTGGAGTTCTTCAAGAAGCTCAAGATCATTCGCGCCCTCGGGTCGAAGCTCAAGGGACCGCGCCGCCGCAGGCGGGCGGCAGCCTCCGGCTCCGGCGAATAGTCCGATCTCCGTCATTCTTCACGCTTTTGGCGGATTCCACGGAATATCCGATACACCCATTTCGTGGTTCACGTATCGGGCCGCAACGAACAGGTAATCACTCAATCGATTGACGTAACCGAGGACCTCCGCGCGAACGGGTTCTGAGCGATGAAGGACCACGAGCTCGCGCTCCGCGCGCCTGCAGACCGTACGAGCCAGATGCATCAGTGCGGCAGCCTTCATGCCTCCCGGAAGAATGAAGCTCTTCAGGGGCTCCAGCTTCGTCTCCATGGCATCGATTGCCGATTCCAGTGCGTCGATGTCCGCCGCCTCGATCAGGCGAGTCGTCACCTGCTTGCCCGGGGGTGTGGCAAGCTCGGCGCCCAACTGGAAGAGCTCGTTCTGGGTCCGCGCCAAGACCGGGCGAACTCTCGAATCCTCCGCGAGAAGCGGCTCTGCCAGGACCAATCCGATCGTGGCATTGAGTTCGTCGAAGGTGCCATACGTGTGCAGGCGGAGATGATCCTTCGGAACGCGCTGTCCCCCGAAAAGTCCTGTCTGTCCGTGATCGCCACCCTTGGTATAAATTTTCATGATTCCTTCAACCTACCGAAACTCCCGCTTGACCCAAAACTTTTTGATGTGTATTCCACAAGCCTCTGTTCGGAATGCGGGTGTAGCTCAGTTGGCTAGAGCGCGACCTTGCCAAGGTCGAGGCCGAGGGTTCGAGTCCCTTCACCCGCTCCATTAAAAAGCCGGATCGCGACAGCGAAGCCGGCTTTTTACTTTTCAAACTCCGCCTCCCACCCTAGACACCGCCACCATGAACCCTCTGCCGTGCCTCCTCAGAGCACTCCTGCTTCTTTTTGTCCTAGGCACTCCTGTACTCTCCCCTGCGGCCGATCGAGCGCTCAACGACCAGGAACTTCAGCGGGTGATTTTCACGATCGATGCTACCCGGCACCGCCTACCTCCCACTTCGCAGTGGCTGCGCTCGGATTCTCAAGTGCTCCTTCTGGGCTTCACCCACGTCATGAACTCGATCGTGCCGGCTGAGCTCGAAAGTCGCCTTCCGGAGATTCGTGCAGCGGGCGTGACCGACCTGGTCCTCGAAAGCCCGGAGGGATCCGAGTACTGTCGGCAGTTTCTGGAGATCGCCAGTGGAGCTGCGCCCTCTTCAGCTGTCCTCGAGCGCTGGGAGGTCGTCTACGGGCCGAGCTACTACTCATTGCTTCAGGCGGCCGAAAAAGCGGGAATACGCGTGGTTTGTGGAGACCGCCCCGAATCTCCAGGAGAAACTGCATCGTTTGAAGAGCGCTTCCAGCTCCGAAACGAGCACCTGGCCTGCAAGCTCACCCGGATGATCGAGCATGGCCGAAAGCCGCTGCTTTTGATTGGCGCCTATCATGTGAACCCCGTGCAGGAGCTGATGACCTGGCTGGCGACGCGCCGGGGCCATCGGACGCTGGAGCTGGATGCCTTTCATGCGAGTGAACTCGACGGCCGCTACGCGCCTTCGGAAGGACTCCTATACCCGGACATCGCTCAGATGCTGCAAGCCCTTGGTCGCGAGATCTTTTTCCGAGTGAATGCCATCGACCGGGATCCGGAAGCCTCATTCGGCCCCGGGGCGGACCACTGCCGGACCTGCCTGCCGGTCGATAGCCCCCTCTAAAATCAGCCGGATCGTCGCCGGAGGATCGTGGCGACGGTTGGCGGCTTGGGTTCCGGGGCAGGCGGGGCATCGCTGGCCACCGTTTTCGGAGTCCGCGCTCGAGGAGCCTCTCCCTCGCCATCCTGAATCTTGCGCCATTCCTCAGCCGATGGGGCTCTCCGCTCCTCAGCCCACGACTCCTTGTGACGCAGCACGGGCACGTGCGCGTCCCAGCAATCCACCGAGCAGAACGTCAGCCCCGTGCGCTTGCGGTTGCAGGTCGAGACGTTGCAGACCCAATAAACGGACCGAAAAGAAATCGGCTTCTTGCAGGTGGTGCACTTCTTCCAGAACGAGTCGCTCATCGCCCTTCAGTGTAGCAGCACGCGCACCATCTGCTGCGCGGCAATCTTTGCAGGTCAGAAACGACAAATAAAGGCGGCTCCGCTACCCTGCTGACTTTCGATTGAGACGGTCCCGCCATGCCGGATCATGATGTGCTTCACGATCGAAAGCCCGAGCCCCGTGCCTCCCGAGTCGCGTGAGCGACCGAGGTCGCCTCGAAAGAAGCGTTCGAAAATCCGGGGCTTGAGCTCTTCCGAAATTCCCGGTCCGTTGTCCTCGACACGAAGCACGACGCGCCCGGCATCCTCGACCCATCGGATCCGGATTTCACCTCCGTCGGCGGGCACGTAGCGAAGTGCGTTTCCCACGAGATTGACGATCACCTGCTCGACCCGGGCCGGATCAGCCTGCAATTCCGCCACGGCATAGTCGGTCACGATCCGGTGACCGGAATGCCTCGACACCTGCTCCAGTGACTGCAGCGCCGCCTCGGTCACCGCCCGGGTCGAAACGTTTCGCAACTGAAGCGGCATCTCGCCGGACTCCAGGATCGAGACCTGAAGCACATCCTGGACGAGTTCGAGCAGCCGATCCACGTTCCTCGCGATCACCGCCGCATGTTGACGGCAATCCTCGATGCGTCCCGTCGCGAGGTCGTCGATCAGCGTGTCGGTGAATCCCTTGATTGCCGTCAGCGGCGTGCGGAGCTCGTGCGAGACATTGACCACCATGTCGAGGCGCGACTGCTCTGCACGCTTCAGCTGGGTGATGTCATGGAAGACCGCGATGACTCCTCGATCAAATGGTGAGCAGGACAGTTCGTAAAACCTGCCATCAGCCTCGAACTGGATCTTGACTGATTGACCGGATGAAATCGTGGTCGCCAGCGCATCCCTGATTTCGGGCTCGCGAAACCACGCGTGGACACCGAGGTCGCGAAGATCCTCTTTCGCCAGAGCCTGCTTGCGCGAGAGGGCCACCAGGGGCGCATTCCAGTGAGTGGGACGCAGCTCCGAATCCAGCACCCACACGGGCTCGGAAAAGGCGGTCACGATCTCGGAGAGCCTGCGCTCGCCACGGAGAATTTCGGCCTCGAGCTCGCCGATTCTCGCCTGAAGATCGGTCGACTCACGACCTCGCGTACCACCGAAAAGCCAGCTCATGAGGTCTTCAAGCTCCGGTGCGGACCCTCGGGCGGACACATGCGATATCCGACGCCGCGAACCGTTTCGATGTGATCGGCCGAACTGCCCAGCTTCTTGCGAAGCCCGAAGACATGCGTATCGATCGCGCGATCGACCACGCTCACCCCACTGCCCTGCACGAGCTCGATCAGGCGCTCACGGGTCAGTACCCTGCCCGCGTGCTTCATGAGCGAGGTCAGGAGCTTGAATTCATAAGGGGTCAACGGAAGCTCATGTCCGCGCACCTCGACACGGTGCGAATCCTCATGGATGCGAATTTCTCCCACCTGGAGGATCCGGTCCTGCAGGTCGGCGGTCGGTTGCTCCTCCGATGTCGGCTGCTCGAGCCACTTCGCCCGCCTGAGCAGCGCGCGAACTCGAGCCATGAGCACGGGCATCTCAAAAGGCTTCGTGACGTAGTCATCAGCACCTGCTTCGAGCCCGGCAACGATGTCATGATCCGAAACCCGTGCGGTCAGCATCAAGATCGATACGGGTCGCTGGACGGGACGTGAGCGAATCTGCCGGGTCAAATCCAGCCCGGATGCGCCTCCGGGAAGCATCCAATCGAGGATCGCAAGATCATGATCCCCGGACTTCAGCTTGTCCCAGCCCTCGCGAGCATCCGACGCAAGATCAATGACGAGTCCTTCACGCCTCAGGTGCAGGGCAATCAGATCGCGAATGTCCGCTTCATCTTCGACGACCAGCACCTTCATGGCTTTAGGAATGCCCGTGGCGAATATCCTTGCCGGTCAATGCGTAAATCACGTCTTCGGCGATGTTCGTCGCGTGGTCGCCGAGGCGCTCAAGGTTGCGGGCAATCAGGATCAGGTTCAGGGCTCGGCTCACCGAGGTCGAATCAGTGACCATGTAGTTGCGGAGCTCGTCGAAGATCTCATTCTTCAGTCCATCGACGATGTCATCCTGTTCGAGCACCTTTTCTGCAAGCGCCAGATCCTTGCGCACGAACGCATCGAGGCAGGATCGAACCATCTGCCGAACCTCGGACGCCATCCGCGGCAGGTCGATCAGAGGCTTCAGCGCAGGCTCCGTCAGGTAACGTTCGCCGTTGTGTGAGATATTCACCGCCTGGTCGCCCATGCGCTCCAGATCCGTATTGATCTTGATCGTCGCCACGATCCAGCGCAGGTCGGCCGCAAGCGGCGACTGGGTGGCGAGAATCTTCACGCAGGCCTCATCCACCTGGATGTGGTGCTCGTTGATCTTCGTCTCGAGCTCGTACACCCTCTGAAGGCGCTGGGGTTCACGGAGAATGAGGGCCTGGGTGGCCTCTTCGATCGCCTTTTCCACACAGCCGCCCATGTTCAGGATGAGCTCCTTGAGGGCGCGAATTTCAATGTCGATTTGTCTTTCCATGATTCTGATCCCACCTTCCAAGCGCTCGAGCACTGCCATGTCCTCCCAGCGTTTCCGTTCCAGCACTAACCGAAGCGGCCCGTAATGTACTGCTCCGTTCGTTGATCTTTGGGGTTCGTGAAAATCGCGTCCGTTGGTCCCGATTCGACCATGTCTCCCAGGAGAAAGAAAGCCGTCTGGTCGGAAATTCGCGCAGCCTGCTGCATATTGTGCGTCACCATGACCACCGTCACGGCCTTCTTCAGCTCCAACAGCAGCTCCTCGATGCGAGCCGTCGAAATCGGATCGAGCGCCGAGGTCGGCTCGTCCATCAGCAAGACCGGAGGCTCGACTGCCAGGGCGCGCGCAATGCACAGGCGCTGCTGCTGTCCGCCAGACAGACGAGTTCCTGTCCTCTTCAACTGATCCTTCACCTCATCCCAAAGCGCCGCCTGTTTCAACGAACGCTCGACGATCGGATCCAGAGTCCTGCGGTCCTTCACTCCGGCAAGCAGAAGGCCGCTTGCAACATTCTCGTAGATCGACATGGTCGGAAACGGATTCGGACGCTGGAAGACCATTCCGATTCGGCGCCGAATCAGCACCGGATCGACTCCGCGCCGATAGATGTCCTCACCTTCCAGAAGCACCTGGCCTTCCGCTCGGGCTCCGGGAATTTCCTCGTGAAGACGGTTCAGGCAGCGAATGAAAGTAGACTTGCCGCAGCCCGATGGGCCGATCAGGGCCGTCAGACGGTGGCGAGGCATGCGGAGCGAAACTCCGTGCACGGCGCGAGTCTCGCCAAAGTAGGCCTGGAGACCGATCGTCTCGAGCTCAATCCTAGGTTGCAGTTTAGTCTGCTCGTCGGCGCTCATTCGAGCCTCCAGTCAATCGGGTGATCGCGTTCAGGGCCAGCACGGTGAATACCAGCACGAGTGCTCCGGCCCAGGCGAGACGATGCCACTCATCAAAGGGACTGATGGCATAGGTATAGATCTGCAGCGGAAGGGATGCCGAAGGCTGGTCGAGCCCCCTCGGAAAGGTGGGGTTTCCAAACGAAGTCAATACGAGCGGAGCGGTTTCACCTGCGATTCGAGCAATTCCCAGAAGGATTGCAGCCCAGACCCCCGGCCACGCCGAGCGAAGCACCACGCTCAGGATCACCTTCCAGCGCGGAAGCCCGAGCGCCAGTCCTGCCTCGCGGAGGTGCTGTGGAATCAATCGAAGCAGCTCTTCGCTCGTTCGAGCCACCAATGGAAGGAGAATCACCATGAGGGCGAGAGCACCAGAAAACAGCGAGAACTTCTTCATCGGAACAACGATCACGCCATAAACAAAAACCCCGACGAGGATGCTGGGCGTGCTGGCCAGAAGCTCGAGCGCAAAGCGAACCGGACCGGCGAGGCGCTCGCGGCCGCCATATTCGGCAAGATAGATTCCGCAGGCAAGACCCAGCGGAACTCCGAGACCGGCGGCGAGCCCGACCTGGGCGGCCGTTCCGAGGATCGCATGGGCCATCCCTCCCCCGAGCTCACCTACGGGTTTCTGAACCTGGGTGAAGAAGTTCAGGTCGATCGAAGACGCGCCTTCACGAAGCAAATGCATCAGGATCGCAAGAAGCGGAAGGACGGCCAGCGCGCAGCCCGTCACCAAAAGGATCATCCAGATTCGACTGTTCCACTTTCTCCAAAGATCGAACAGGGGCGATGCTCTCACGACTCTCTACCTCTTCGGATCCAGAACTTTGCGCCCAGGTGGATGATTGTCGACACCAGAAGCAGCGTGAAGCCCAGTGCTGAAAGCGCCGACAGGTGGAGGTCGGATGTGGCTTCAGCGTACTCATTCGCCAGTACCGCCGCCAGCGTCTGTGCGGGAGCAAAAAGCGAAGCGGAAATCTGGGGACGATTTCCGATCACCATGGTGACCGCCATCGTCTCACCGAGCGCGCGACCCCAGCCAAGAATAATCGCCCCCCAGAGTCCACTCTTGGCGTTCTTGAGAACCGCAATCCAGATCGTTTCCCAGCGCGTGGCTCCGAGCGCCTGGGCGGCTTCTCGCTGAAGCGTCGGAATCGAGAGAAAGACCTCGCGCGCCAGCGCCGTGAGCGTCGGCGTGATCATGATCGCCAGGATGACTCCGGCCGACATCATGCCGATGCCGAGCGGAGGGCCCGAGAACAGCGGAATCCAGGAAAAGCGCTCCGACAGAAAGGGCTGCACTGAAGAACGAAGAAGAGGCGACAGGACGAACACTCCCCAGAGGCCGAAGACCACGCTGGGAATCGCCGCGAGCATTTCGACCAGGAAGGATATCACGCCGGCAATCTTGGCAGGAAAGATTTCAGTGAGGCAGAGTGCCGTCGCCACGCTGATCGGCACCGCGATCAGAAGCGCCAGAAGCGAGCTGACGAGGGTGCCGTAAATGAAGGCCCCCGCACCAAACACGTCCTGGTTCGGATCCCAGTCCGTTCCGCTGAAAAACGACATTCCTGCCGCACGCAGTGCAGGCAACGAGGACCAGAACATCTGGATGAAGAATGCAGCCAGAATCAGGAGGCTGACTCCAGCCGCAGCTCTCAGTATCTGGATGAAGATCCGGTCAGCCTTCACTCGACCTGGATTCCCTGGATCGTACTCTGGATCTTTGAGGCCAGTTCCTGGGGCAGCGGAGCGTAGCTCAGGGCGGGCGCCATCTTCTGGCCTTCAGTCACAGTCCACTTCAGCAGATCTTTGATGGCCTGCTGCTTGGGCCCTTTTCCCGACTTCTGGACCAGCAGGTAGGTGAAGCCCGAGATCGGATAGGCCTTCTTGCCTTCCGCGTTCGTGATCGAAACGCGGTAGTCAGCAGGCATGGTCTTGAGCGCCCCCAGGGCGGCGGCGGTCACCGACTCCAGCGTTGGCATGACGAACTGGCCAGCAGAATTCTTCAGCTGAGCCACCGCCATTTTGTTGCTCTCGGCATACACGAGCTCGACATAGCCGATCGCACCAGGGGTCTGCTTGATCACACCGGTCACGCCCTCATTGCCCTTGCCACCGAGGCCGGTGGGCCACTTGACCGACTTGCCGGACCCCACGCTCGATTTGAATTCCGGGCTGACCTTGGCAAGATAGTCCGTGAAGATGGCCGTCGTTCCACTGCCATCGGCGCGGTACACCGGAAGGAGGGCGGTGGAAGGAAGAACCACGCCGGGATTCAGCGCCGCGATCTTCGCATCATTCCACTTTTGCACTTTTCCGCTGAAAAGTTCGGCCACGATTTCGGAAGAAAGCTTCAGGGGCACCTTCACTTCCGGAAGGTTGTAGGCCAGCACCACGGCTCCGAGCACCGTAGGGATGTGCACGATCTTCGTGGGCGATTTGGCCAGCTCCTGATCGGTCATGGGCGCATCCGAGGCGCCGAAATCGACCGTACCCTTGAGCAGCTGGTTGATGCCTCCCCCGCTGCCGATGGACTGATAGTTGATTTCCACCCCGCTCTTTTTTTGGAATTCCGAAAACCACTTCGAATAGAGCGGATACGGAAAAGTAGCGCCCGCACCCTGCAGCTGGACGGCCGCCTGGACCATGGATCCGGACAGAGTGGCGAGGAGGACGAATGGACTCAGCAGCAATGAAAACCTGTTCATCGATTTCATCGATCAAAGCTCCTTGGGGCGCCAACGCGCTCCATGATGGACGGTCACTTCAGTGTCGTCGGGACACTGCTGTTCTTCCAGAGAAAATTGGCCGTTGTGTCAGGATTCGGTTAAGTTCAGTCACAAGGAACCGGCACCATGACCCTGAACCTGTACCGAGACCTCGAATCCCGTGGCATCCTGAAACAAGTCACTTCTCCCGACCTGGAAAAGCGCCTTCAGGAAAAGCCCCTCACCCTGTATTGCGGCTTTGACCCGACCTCCGACAGCCTGCATGTCGGAAGCCTGCTGCCCCTGCTCACCCTGCGCCGCTTCCAGCGTGCCGGCCATCGCGTCATCGCCGTCGCCGGTGGCGCCACCGGCATGATTGGCGACCCGAGCGGCAAGAGCCAGGAGAGAAGCCTGCTCGATCGTGACACACTCGCCCGGAACCTCCGGGGAATCACCGCCACGATCTCGAAATTTCTCGACCTCACGGGCCCGAACGCTGCGAAGGTCCTCGACAATGCAAGCTGGTTTTCCGGACTCTCCTACATCGACTTCCTGAGGGACATCGGAAAGCACTTCACGGTCAATCACATGCTGGCCAAGGAAAGCGTTCGTGCTCGGCTCGAAGACCGCGAACACGGCATCTCCTACACGGAGTTTTCGTACATGCTGCTCCAGGCCTACGACTTCCACCACCTCTTCAAGTCCGAGGGTTGCGAGCTGCAGATCGGCGGATCCGATCAGTGGGGAAACATCACTGCGGGTCTCGACCTCATCCACAGCCTTTCCGGGCACGAGGCGAAAGCCTTTGGCATGACTCACCCCCTCGTCACGAAGGCGGATGGCACCAAGTTTGGAAAGAGCGAGAGCGGCACAGTCTGGATCGATGCAGCCAAGACCTCGCCCTATCAGTTCTACCAGTTCTTCATCCAGACAGCCGATGCCGATGTCGGCACGTACCTCGATTTCTTCACGGATCTCGACGCCGACTCCCGCCAGACGCTGGCCAGGTCGCTTCAAGAAAAGCCCGAGGCGCGAGAGTCGCAGCGCACGCTTGCTCGTGAGCTCACGCTCCTCGTGCATGGACCGTCGGAACTCGAGCGCGTCGAAAAGGCCACCCAGGCCCTGTTCGGGACCGAGATCCGCGACCTGGATGCCCGAACGCTTCGTGAAGCCTTCGGTGGCGCACCGACCACCCAGGTCGGACGCGAAAAGCTTGCGGCAGGCTTTCCGCTCCTCGATGCCCTGGTCGAGAGCACGCTCTGTCAGTCGAAGGGCGCGGCGCGCAAGGAAGTTGCTGCAGGTGGCGTGTATGTGAATAACGAACGGATCCAGGATCCCGCCCATGCACTCACGCCCGGGGCCATCCTCGAAGGAGGGATCATTGTCCTGCGACGAGGCAAGAAAACCTATCACGTTCTGAAGATCGAATGATGTCGGACTCCGGGCCAGACTCTCTCTGAGGTCAGCTCGAGAGTCTTTCGCTCAGCCATCGGAGCAATCGAACCGGCGACTCCACATGAGGCATGTGGCCCACGTCCGGCCAGAGCGTCAGTCGGGCATGCGGCAGGCACTTGACCCACTGCTCACCAAATCGAGCAGGAACGACACGGTCCTGTTCACCCCAGAGCAGTTCGACTTGGGATGAACCGAGCCGCGAAAGCCGCTCCGGACTTCCCTCATCCAGAAAGTGTCGTGGTTCGACAGATTCCAGAAATTCCTTCGTGTCCTGCCTGGTCAGGAACGGCACAAACAGCTTTCCGAGCTTCATCCAGCCCGGAGGCACGCGGGCAAAAAGCCGGCTTCCGTATTCCGCGGCATCACTGGCGGCGACGAACTCACGAAACTCCTGATTCCAGCGCTCACGCTCATCCATGCCGCCGCAAATTCCGGAGGGAGCCAGAAGCAGCAGCTTCTCGATTTCAAAATCGAGCTCGATCGCCGAGCGCGAAGCCAGCCATCCTCCGAGCGAATGCCCGACCAGAATTTCGGGCCGGAGCTCCCGCGCGACATCCGCTGCGATTTCGAAAAATCGATCCATCCTCGTGATGCATCGAGAGTGAGCCAACGAACCATGAAAACCGGGAAAGTCCAGGATCACCAGCTCCTCGAATCCTTTTCGAGACGCTGCCGCCGCGGCGATCGGAAGCCATGACAGAGGAGTATCACCCCAGCCTGGAATCCAGAGCACCTTTCCTCGCCGAGCCACCTTCGCAGGACTCGGCACCGGAACTCGCCAGAGAGCCCAACGCATCTCTCCGCGATGACGGAGCTCGCGCCGGACACTTCCGAGACGAAGCAGCCTCCCCACTCCCAGATGAACGGAGCTCAGGGCTCCCCGAACCGCGAGCTCATCCCAGGGACGAGTCGGGTCCACTCCCCAATCCAGGCTCACTCGTTCCAGCACGCGCTGGAGCATCCGCTGGGTCATCACTGAAAGGTCACTCGCCATGGAAGCGAAGTCTACTTCAGCGCGAAGGCGACTTCCACCGCAAGACTGAGTGTCTGCTGTCCGGCCTCAATGGAAGGAGGCCGCGACGCGCCAACGCCTGACGCGGCATCCATCACCATCATGCGCTCGGGCGGCGACTGAAAGCCGCCACTTTCCGTGACCAGAAGCGTCTCACCCACTCGGGCCCCCAGCGCTGCTGCAAGCTTCTCCGCCTTGATGCGCGCATTCTGGGCAGCCTCCTGAAGGCAGGCCACCTGTTCCTGGAGCTGCTGCGACTCGGACAAAAACGACTGGAGGCCTCCCACTTCCTTCAGGCCCTCACGCGTCGCGATGGCAATCACCTCTCCGAGCTTGTCCACCTGTGATGTCGCCACTCGGAGCCCCATCCTCGCACGGTATCCCTTGAAAACCTGGCGATCCTTCTCCCATTCACGAACCTCGCTCATGCTGTATTCGATCGTCCGCAGATCGACATCCTTGAGGCCGAGGCGTTTCACGGCTTCACGCGCGCGCTCATAGGCTTCAGTGGCTCGTTTGGAGGCCTGCTTGAGATCATCATCTCGAAAATCTGCGGTCACGACGATGGCACCACGGTCTGGGGTGACCTGACGCGTGCATTTGCCCGAAACGGTGACCCGGCGAGTTTCCGATTCGGCACGTGCCACTCCAGAAACCACGACTATACCCAAGACTGCACTGAGGATCAGTTTCCGCATGCGATTTCTCCTTCAAAGGATTCGGTCATCGAGCCAGAAAATCAAACGTGCGCTTCCACGCCAGTTCGGCGGCAGCCGGGTCGTGGACTTCCGGACGCCTCTCATTCGCAAAAGCGTGGGCCGCCTCATAGCGGTGAATCTCCGAAGGCACTTTTCCTTCCGAGAACTCTCGCTCCAGTTCATCCACGCTGGTTGGCGTGCACCAGTCATCCTGATTGGCGAAATGCCCGAGCACCGGAATCCTGATCCGAGAAAGGTCTCCCGCCGCTCTCGGAGGAATGCCGTAAAAAAAGACCGCCTTCGAAAACTCCGTCGTTTGCAGTGCCGTGAGCAGCGTCAACGCGCCCCCCATGCAGAATCCGAGGACATGAACTTCGTCCATTCCCTCGTGTTCCTTCAGCTGGCGGCCCGCGGCGCGGATCTCCTCCACGGCACGTGAAAAATTGAGCTGGCTCATGAGCTCATTGGCGCGCTCGGGAGTCGTAGCCGTGACACTATGGTACAGATCCGGAGCCAGAGCCGTGTACCCGTGCCTGGCAATTCGATCACAAACTGCCTCGATATTGGCGTTGACTCCCCACCACTCATGGATCACGACGATCGCCCGGGTACTCTTTGCGCGCCTCAGGGCACCAGAAATCTTTTCCATGAGGGCGAAGCTAAACGGTGCCCGATGGACATTCAAGCCCGGTCTGGTACTTTGAGTCCGGTGCGCCGGGGTGGCGAAATTGGTAGACGCACAGGACTTAAAATCCTGGGATCCGCAAGGATCGTGCGGGTTCGATTCCCGCCCTCGGCACCACTCCTGATCAGCTTCTCGATTGATGCCCGGAGCGCAGCAATTCATCCGCAAGCGCTGACAGTCGATCCGTCTCTCCGACGAGCCAGAGAGTGTCGCCGGGCATGACGCGCATCGACGAATCCGGATTCATGGTTCGGCGTCCGCCACGCTCCAGTCCGACGACGAGGGCAGAGAAGCGGTCCCGGATGCCGCTCTCCCCGAGGCTCTTGCCCGCGCAGGGCGAGTGCTCGCCCACTTCCACGGCCCGAAGCTGATAGCTGTCGATCGAATGCTCCGCCTCGGTGCTTGATACCGGAGGCCCCAGCTCCACGATGCGCCTGGCGCGCTCGATCTGCTCTTCGGCTCCGAGAAGCAGGATTTCATCCTTCGGAAAAAGCTGCTGCCGTGGAGAAGGCGCGACAAAAAGCCGCGATCCCCTCTGGATTGCCACGATGTTCAAACCGAAGCGATTCCTCAGTGCAGCCTCCTGAATGCTTTGTCCCGAAATCTCCGAGTCCGGGTTCACCTTGAGTCGGACGAGCTGCCCTTCCCAGGGAGCAAACTTCCTCAGCACCGTCCGGGCGCCATTCGATTTTTCCCTGCCCGACTCTAGTGAAGACAGAAACGATTCCTCGAACCACTGGAAGATCCTTCCGACGCTTCCGACAAGCCGAACCAGCAGGATGACCGTTAGCAGGGCAACACCCCAGATGATCGGCGTGCCTCGAAAGTACGGCCACGCGAGTGCTGATGAAGTTGCCAGTGCCAGCACCTGGCTTCCCGCCCGAAGAAGCTGTGACTTGAGGTCGAGCCTTCGCGCCGGGGGCAAGCTGATGCCGCCGAGAAACGACCAGAGAAAAGGAAGGAGGACCAGACCCACCACTGCCCCCGTCCACGGAGTTGCCGAGCGAAACCCCAGCACGCTGACCAGCGAAATCACGAACCCTGAAAGCGCCCAGCGGAGCGCAGCGGCGCGAAGCTGGGGATCAGGCTGCGTCGCGGCGGCCCGGCGCTCGCTCCAGGACGAGTATTGCTGGAGAATATGCAGTAACCTGCGCGGAATCATCGACTCGATCGGAGCAACCCACTTCGGCGCCAGACGAATCGAGATTGGAGTCAGGAGCGTGGTCAGGACGGAAACCGCCACAATCACGGGTTGGATCTCCGGTGCCAGGATTCCCGCGCCGACCCCGAGTGCCGCCATGATGAACGAGAACTCGCCAATCTGGACCATGCTTCCGGCAACGAGCACGGAAGTCTTCAAGGGACGTCCGATCAGCATCATTCCCACGAGTGGAAACAGGAACTTTCCTGCTACGACCACTGCCGAAAGAATCAGGATCTGTCGCCACTGCTCGAGCAGGACCGCAGGATCGATGAGCATTCCCACGGACACGAAAAAGATCGCCGCAAAGAGGTCCTTCAGGGGCTTGATCAGATCCTCGATCCGGTGCGACTCCGAACTCTCCGACAGGATGGAGCCCATGAGGAACGCTCCGAGGCCCGCAGAATAGCCGAGCTTGTCGGCAGCAATCCCCAATGCAAGGCAAAGTCCGATTGACAGGATCATCAGCATTTCATCGGAGTCCGCGGCGGCCACGCGCTTGAGAATCCGCGGCAGAACGAAGGTTCCCGCAAGAAACCATCCTCCTACGAACAAAATCAGGGCACCCAGCGAGCCGGCGAAAGAAACCGAATCCAAGCCTGCTCCCGATGCCATGTTTCCAAAGAGAACCAGCATCAGGATCGCCATGAGATCCTCGAATACCAGGAGGCCGAATACGATCTGAGCAAAGCGCCTCGTCTTGAGCCCGAATTCATCGAAAGCCTTGACGATGATGGTGGTCGACGAGATCGAAAGCATCCCTCCCAGAAACAGGCTGTCCTGGGATGACCACCCCAGGAGTCGCCCGGACCATGCCCCAAGCGCGAATACACCAAAGACTTCCAGCAGCGCCGCGACGGCCACCGTCGGACCTAGACGGACCACCTTTCGAAAGCTGAATTCCAGCCCCAGGCTGAACAGCAGGAAGATCACGCCCAGGTCGGCCAGCGTCCGGAATTCGGAAGTAAAGGGCCCCGCAACGGCAGATGCCACGATTCCTGCGCAGATGTAGCCCAGCACCACGGGCTGGCGAATTCGATGGAAGATCAGCGACACGAGTCCGGCAATTCCCAGGAGCACCCCAAGATCGCGAATCAGCTCAGCCAGATGCATCCGCCGCCTCCATTTTCGCCGCGTCAGCTCGTCGACGCTCAAATGTTCCCGGGTCAAGCACGGTGGTTCTCGCCAGGGGCCCATCATCCGGATCGCGATACCGGATGCCGATCGGCACTTGCATCAGAAGACCATCCCAGATCCACCCCGAGCACATCTTGCACGGCTTTCGCGTGACCCACAACGCCGCAGGCGCCCCAGGAGATCCCTGCCGGTGCCAGCGCCGAATCAGGTTCGTCTCGGAATGTTGCGTTCGATAGTCCCAGGCCGAATTCACGCCCCACGACAGCACCGCACCCTCTGCATCCAGCAGTATCGCAGAAACCGGAAGCGCCATGATCCGTGGCTTCACTCGCTCCGCCTCACGAACCAATTGATCCAAGAAACTCCAAATCTCATCGGCACCAGAAAAACGACGTCCATTCACCCGGGTTCGCACCCACTCCGACAGGTTTTCGTCAGCGGTCGACGCTGCCGGAATCAGCTCCACGCTCGTGCCGCTGAAAGCTTTCAGAGGAGGACAAGAAAAAACCACTCGCCTCGCCGCCACCTTCACCGACCCCCAGGATGCCTCGCCGAGGGGCTCGGTCGTGTGGATCCGATGGCGAATGATCCGCCGCGCCCAGCGCGGATCACGCTCATAGACCGAAGAAATCAGCGCGATGACGGAGGACCCCACGTGCGACGGACTGCTGCGACTCCAGAAAGTTGTTCCGTCAGACTCCAGCCATGCCCGATGACCCTCATTCACGGATTGGCTCTCGACTGCTTGAGCTGAATCCATCTGCCGAAATAACGGTATGAATCCAGAGTGGAGTGGACCATCATCCGTCGAATCCAATCGGATTCGCGCCAGCCTTGATTCTCCCGGGCCTGAATCAATCCTGCCTTGAAATCCCGCTCAAAGCGATCCGTGGAAAACATCTCGCGAAGCACACGGCGTCCGTGTTCGCGGGCTTTGATCCACTCAGCCTCACTCTCGTGAAGCTCCACGCAGGCTCGTGCAAAGGCTTCTACCGAATCAGCGATGCGTCCGCCCCAACTTCCCCCATCCGACATTCCCTCGAGTCCGATCGACGTCGAAACGACGGGAAGGCCATGCCACCACGAATCCGAGATCTTGCCCTTGATGCCCGCCCCAAAGCGCAGCGGCGCCAGGCTCACTCGACGAAGCGCAAAAACTTCGTCTAGCGACTCGGCACGACCATGAACGAGAAAGCCGGTCCGGGGCGAATGGGCCTCCATGACTTCCTTCGTCGGGTACGCCCCGTAAATATGCAGCTCGGCAGCTGGAAGTTCGGCACGAATCTTCGGCCAAACCACGCTGCGCATCCAGCGGAATGCGTCCAGATTCGGAGCATGTCGAAAATTCCCGAGCAGGCAGAACCCCAACCGCCCGCCAAAATCCCTCGCCGCCACCCCAGCAGGCGCCCGTCCCTGCTCAGGATATGCGAACCTAGAGACGGCAAGACGCCGCGGGTCAACCCCAAACTGGCGAGTGAGCAGCTCCCGCTCAAAATCGGAAACCAGCCAGGTCAGATCCACTCGGTGAATGGAAGCGAGCTCACGGCAGGCCAGATCGACATCCCATTCCATGGCATCGGCGACCGGTCCCACTCCCACGAGAGGGTTTCCGTCACGTGGGATCAACCTGCTGTGCTTCTCGCGAGACACGCGCAGAAAATGAAGATCCGAAGTATCGAGAATGCACGTCGCCTCGGGAGCGGACCCACGAACGCGCCAGCCGAACTGCTCTTCGACCACGAATCGATCAAACATCACGAGGTCAGGCTTCTTCTCAGAAATCCACTCATCGAAGGACGAATGGTTCAACTGCAGGGCCTTCACCGACACGCCATTCCACTCGCGTGCCCACTGCTCGCACGACTGGCGTCCGAGCTCATTTTGCGCAGCCGAGGCGATCGCCACCTCATACCCGGATCGAAACAGTGCCTCGATGAGATTGCGATGGCGCAGCCCGGCGGCGGAACTCTGGGGTTCCGGCCAGACATAGCTGATCAGCACGCATTTTCGACCCACGACGCCAGCCCCTCTCTTCTCCAATCGTCTACCCCGAAGCCCGTTGTTTCAACAACGAGAACGAGTTCAAGTTGCGCCGCCGCGGGATTCGCTGCACTCTCAAAAGATGGAATCGATCTCCAGCTCCTGGGACTTCGTGCAGCTTTTCCACTACTTCGCCCCCCGCGTCCTTTTTGCGGTGCTCTGTGGAGGACTGGTCGGTCTCGAACGCGAACTCAAGAACAAGCCGGCAGGCATCAAGACAAACATCCTGATCTGCCTCGGTGCTGCGCTGTATACGTCGCTTTCCATCCTCCTTTCCGGTGCAAACACGGGCCAGGGAGGAAATTATGGCGACCCCTCGCGAATCGCCGCACAGATCGTCTCCGGAATCGGCTTCCTCGGAGGCGGCACGATCATCCAGGCCCGGGGCACGATCCTCGGCCTGACCACTGCTGCAACCATCTGGGTCGTGGCCGCCATCGGCGTGTGCGTCGGCATGGGCCACCACGATATCGCCGTGGCATCTTCGCTGGTCATCGTCATTGTCCTGGTCGGAACCACGTTCTTTGAAGATCGCGTGCTCGGACGTTCACTCACGTTTGCCTGCGAGATCCTCGTCCAGGATCCTGAAGGCAAGGTCCGTCAGGCCATCAACCATTCGCTGACCCAGAACGACCTGATCCTGGATGACTTCGACATTGAGTCGCGGGGCGATCTGAGCCAGCTGACAGTGAAGTACAGCGGCCATCGCAACGATCACAAAAAATTCATCCTCGATCTCTGGAGCACGCCGGGAATCCGCGAAGTCAAGCAGGTCTAGCCGTCACCCGACCCGAATTCCCTGGAGCGGGGCAAACCTCGCCGCGCGCCGACAAGGATACTGGCAGGCCACGAGCACGATCACGAGCGTGATCAAGCCGATCAGCAGGTAGACTGCAGGCTGGAAGGTGACCGGAAGGGTTCGATCATAAAAAACCTCGGGCAGCTGGACCAGCTCATAGCGCTTGAGGAAAAAACAGAGAAAGACCCCAAGGATCGAACCTCCGACGATTCCCCGCACGCCAATGCCAAGTCCCTCTGCGAGAAAGATGGCAGCCACCTGTGAATCGCGCGCACCCATCGCCTTGAGGATCGAAATCTCGCGTTTTTTCTCGAGCACCATCAGGGTCAGCGTGGTCACGATATTGAACGAAGCCACGACCACGATGAACGCGAGGACCACGAACATCGCAAAGCGCTCCAGCTTGAGCGAAGCAAAAAGGTGCGAATTCATCTGCACCCAGTCCTGAACCTTCCATCCAGAAAGAATACCCTCAAGCTCTCGTGCAAGCACGGGCGCACCCTCGAAATCCTTGAGGGTCACCTCAATCTGCGAAACGACTTCCGAACGTCGCAGAAAGGACTGGACGTTCTTGACCGCGGAAAAAATAACCTGCAGCTCCTGTTCCGGCATTCCCGATTTGTAGACTCCTTCGACGACAAAACGTTTGAGTCGCGGAACGGAACCCATCGGACCATCCGTTTCCGTGGGCGAGATCAATGTCAGCTGGTCTCCCGGGATGATGCCGAATTCGTTCGCCAGCTCGCGTCCCAGGTAAACCCCGGGTAGGCGGATCGTCTGTCCGCGCTCCTGGATTGTCAGCAATGAGGGCTCGGCGAGCTCAGTCACCGATCGCCGGAGGCGAGCCAGTCGTGACTCATCAACTCCCTTGACCACCACTCCATTGACCTTGCGGCCCGACTTCAAAATGGCTTCGGTCGAGAGCACCGGCCACACGCTCTCGATCTCCGGATGGCGCCCGGCCCACTCCGCCACCTGCTTTTCGAGCGAGACGTTCCGCGGCACCCGGCCGCGCTCGAATCCCTGCATTCCCGCCTGTGGAGTAGCCAGAATATGGAGATCCGACGACATCAGGCGCTTTTTCAGCTCATTCTCAAATCCGTCCATCACCGACAGAACCACGATGAGCGAGCAGACTCCAATGCCGATCCCCAAAATGGAAAGCCAGGTGATGAAATTCAGGAATCGGCTGTTTCTCTTGCTCCGCAGATATCGATTACCGATCCAGCGTGTCCAGGGACTGCGCCAGAGCTGCATCAGCGCAGAAGATGAAGAAGAGGACGAGGTAGCAGCTTCGACCCGCATCACGATTCCTTCGAGTAGAAGCTTCCACCACGCTCCGCCATGGCGACCAGCTCAGGAGACGGCTCGAAACGCGAGCTCACCCGGGATGCCAGGTCGCGCAACCGCTCCACGATCTTCGAGGCTCCAAGCGAGTCGGCATAGCGCAGAAGGCCACCACGAAACGGAGGAAAGCCGGTGCCCATGATCATGCCCAGGTCGACTTCGCCCGGGCCGGCAACGACATCTTCAGCCAGCGCGCGAGATGCCTCATTGATCATCGGCAGGATGCAGCGATCCACCATCTCTTCGGCAGTGACGCGCCCTCGTACGGGCTGGACGCCCAGTAGAGAATACACTTCCGGATCGAGACGTTTGGATTTTCCGCCGTTTTCGTAGAGGTAAAACCCCTTGCCCGCCTTTTTGCCGAGCCGCCCGGCCTTGGCCACTCCGCCGTTCATCATGCAGGGCTGCATGCGCGGACCATAAGACTCATGCAGGATGTGCGAGACCTTCTCTCCCACGTCGAGTCCGACCTCGTCGATCAACTCCATCGGACCCATCGGCATACCGAACGCCTGGATGGCAGCATCGAGCTCTTCGATCGAGGCGCCTTCCGAAACCAGGAACATCGCCTCATTCAAGTACGGAGTCAGCAGTCGATTCACCAGGAATCCCGGAACATCCTTCACCACGATCGGGGTCTTGCCGAGCTGCTTGCTGAGCGCAAACACCGTGGCGACGGCAGCGTCCGAGGTCTCCGCGCCACGAATGACCTCGACGAGCGGCATGCGATGCACCGGATTGAAAAAGTGCATCCCCGCAATCCTTCCCGGATGCTCCATTCCGTGCTGCATCTTCGTCACCGACAGCGACGAGGTGTTCGAAGCGATCACGCACTCGGGGCGAACGATCTTTTCGAGATCTCCGATCACCGCGCGCTTCACTTCCATCTTTTCCACCACCGCCTCGACGATCAGGTTAGCGCCTTCAAACCCGGAAAAGTCCAAAACCGGAGCAATGAGGTTCAGGCGCTGCTGGAGCTCGCGCGGGGTGATTCGCTTGCGCTGCACCTGCTTCTGCCAGAGCTTCGTTGCGGCCTGTACTCCCGTTGCGAGGGCCTGCGGAGTCAGGTCCTTCATCCGAACCGGAAGCCCCTTGTCGGCAAAGAGCTGGGCGATTCCGCCTCCCATCACGCCCGCACCCAGCACTGCAGCCTGACGAACGGTGGCAGCACCTGCACCTTCACCCGCACCGGTCGACTTCTTCACCGCCTCGGTCAGGAAAAACAGAGAAATCAGGTTCTTCGAAACGTCCGTGGCGGCGCACCTGCCGAAGCCTCGTGCCTCGCGATCCATCTGAGTCGCCCGCGCATCACCGCGCGCACGCTCACCATAGGCGGCACCGTTGTCACGAAGGACCTCGATGACCTCCAGAGGAGCCGGATACCGGCCTTCCGTCCTCTGCATGACTCCGTCACGAGCCTTCTTGAGCATCAGCGCGCGTCCCATCGGGGTGTGTTCCAGCAGCGCACCGACCGCGCCTCCTGCACCACCGAGCTTCGGCTCGCGGGCAAGCCTGCGGCCGTCCTTCAATGCGTCGAGATTCTTCTTCACCCACGCCAGCACCTGGGCGTCGAACTGCTCGGCCGTGATCACACCTTCGCTCAGACCGGCCCGGAGCGCCTTGTCGGCCGTCAGCATTCGGCTCGAAAGAATGAAGTCCAGTCCCTGGGCAAGTCCCACCTTGCGCGGCATGCGCACGCAGCCTCCCATGCCCGGAATGATTCCGAGCATCACCTCGGGAAGTCCGATGCGCGTCGATTTGTCGTTGGCCATGAGGATGGCCGTGCTCGCGAGCGACCACTCGCACCCCCCTCCGAGGCAGGGGCCCTGGATTGCCGCTATCGTTGGAAACGGCAGGTCCTCCCAGGCATTCAAGAGACGCTGTCCCTGAGCCGCCAGATCCGCCGCCTGGTCGGCCGTACGTGCCGATTGAATCAAGGTGATGTCCGCCCCCGCGATGAACTGGTCCTTCTTGCCGGAACGAAGAACGAGCGCACCCATTTCACCCGACTTCCCGCGACGCTCGAGCTCGGGCAGGAGGTCGCCCAGCTCCATCATGACCGCCCGGCCGAGCTTGTTTACCTTTTCTCCCGGCTGATCAAAGGTCAGCTGCCAGATTTCACCTTCAAGCCGATGGAGTCGAAATGCCTGCGCAGTGGATGGGGCCATGCCTCGAGAATAAATCAGGCCCGACTAAAAACACAGGCAGGAAACCCACGCCCGAGGGCGTCAGTTTCCTGCCTGATTCGATTCGTCAACAGTGTGCGCCTCTCTTGGGCGCAGGTTCGGGTCAGAAGAGGAAGCTGACCGTTGCCGTCACGGAGTTGAAGCTCGTGTTCGAGAGGGATCCTCCGACGTACTGCTGGCTGATGCTGTTCATGCCTCCGAAACCACCAGCCCCCAGCATGCCCGGATATCCCCCGTAGAGTGCGGGATTATAGAGGTCCTGGTTCTGACGCGAAGACAGCACGGTGTAGTGCCGATAGCTGGCTCCGACGTTCACGCTCTTGCTGATGCGGATTTCCAATCCCGCCGTGGCATAAGCGAGGAACTGAGAGAGCTCGTAGTCGGCCGGAACGCCGTATCCGTATTGGCGGAGGAAGTTCAGAATCCTCGGATCATAGTTCAGGAAGCTCTTCGAGTAGCCGCCACCGCCACCGATGAACGGACGGATTCGAGAAGCCATTCCGAGCAGGTGCAGCTTCAGGCCTGCATCGACCACATTCTGCTTCAGTGCGCCGGTCCAGTTGTTTGCACCACCGTAGGCGAAGCCGTACGGATTCATCAGTCCGGACAAGGCCAGTGCGGTGGAGTCATTCAGCGCCAGGCCGTAGTCGGAGTAGCTGTAGTTGACCTCGAAGCCCAGGTGATCGGAAACGCCCATGTCGAGGCCGGCCCCGATCGTGTAGCGACCCTGGATATTGTAGGGGCTCGCGCCTGCGAAACTGGAAAGGCCGCCACGCGGAACAATCCGGATCGTGAAAACCTCGTCGTCTGATGGGGACTGGAAGTCCGCCGCACGAAGCGTCGACACTCCAGCCGAGGACGCACCCTGGTCCGAGACCGGAACGCTGACGATCTGCTCCTGGATGACCGGAGCTGGGGACGATGCAACCGTTGTTGCAGCAAAGCCGCCGAGCGGGGCAGGACTCGTCGGAGCCACGGCCGCCTGGCCGAGGACCTGGCCGGTACGACGTTTCTCGTCCTGGAGACGAAGATCTTCAAGACGCTCCTGAAGGAGGTCTTCATTTCTGACTTCTTCGCGCATGCGCTCGCGACGAACGAGTTCCGTGCGCGACGTGGACTGTTCCGACGCCGCAGGAGCAGCAGCTGGAGCGGCCACAGGAGCCGGTGCCGGTGCGGTGATGAACACTGGATACGGCTGCGCGGGAACGGCCACGGGCGCTGGCTGCGCCTGGATCACCTGCACCGGAATCGGTGCGGTGGCCGGTGCCGCAGACATGATTGACGACGTCACAGTAGTCGGAACAGGAGCACTCCGAACAGGCTCCATGACCGGATCTTCCGCATCAGCGGGAGAATCCGCAGTGGTCACTGGCGATTTGCTGGAAGACTCCAGAATCAGCTCTGCATTTGCTGAAGAGGCGCCCAAAGCGATGGCCATGGCCACCAATCCCCAGCCCGCCTGGCCCGTACGCACTCGCCTTTTCATCCATTCACGGTTCATAACCGCTCCTCTGTTGATCGAAATCGAACCTTTTGCATTGCGTCGTATAGCAACAGCCATACCGAAACACTAGAGTTTTTTTAACGCATTGCGTCTGCAGCAAACCGAAGTGAAATCAATGGCTTGATATGACCATCGAAACCGCCACTGAGCCGTTCTACCGATCAATGGTGGAGAGAAATGGGCCAGTTTGACCCCGGCGTTGTATGAAAAATTTTCACCCTGCTGTTCAGATCTTCGACAGAGCCAGACTCCAAGGGAGCGACAAGAGCGAGTGATTTCAGCGGCTTAGCCTAGGCTCCTTCGGCATCGAGCTTGCTCTACAGGAGTCGTGTCGACGGGCCGGTGCCAATACCCCCTATCCCCTCAACATCCCCCTTGTTGCCGGCTCGTCGACGCTCTCACCGAAATCGATGCAGGTTCTTGGAAAATCGAGTCTCCACGGACTTGGCCCACTGCTCCGCCCAGCGAGCGAAGACAGGCGCCAGTCCTTTCTGAACGATACTGAAAAGCATGAACGCCACCAGAAGCAGGATGACGTATTCGGTAATGGCCTGCCCCCGCTCCTGTTGACGAGACATCTTCATCCTCCGCGGATCCGCTTCTCGTACAAGCGGACGTAGGCTTCAGCCATCTTCAAGTAATGAAACCTCTCCCGAGCCACGGCCCTGCAGACTTCAGGATCAAACCTCAGAGAACCCGACTCGAGAGCTTCGACCGTACTGATCCACTGATCCTGGTCTTCCCACGGAATGAGACGACCCACGCGGTCGTCGATGAGCTCAGGCAGGCTGCCTCGCGGAGTCGCAAGCACAGGAGTTCCCGAACAAAGCGCCTCGGCGACCACCATGCCGAACGGCTCCTCCCAGAGGATCGGAAAGATCATGGCTCGTGCGGACACCAGCAGATCCGCTTTTGTTTTACCGGAGACGGGCCCCCACCACTTCCATGCCGGCCGAAGGGCGCACTCCAGCCGTACCGACCATGGCCGATTTCCCCCCGCGACCTGGAGCGACGCCCCCGCCCGACGAGCAACGGAAGCAGCCCCTCGGAGATTCTTCACGCTCCAGCTCGTCTTGGACAGGAACATCAGGCCACTTCGTCGAACGTGAGCAGGCTGGTCGGAATGAAACTCTGAAGGATCGATGCAGTTGTGCACAAAGTCCTTCCGACCGTGCCGGCGCGCGTGATTTGCCGAAACGAAAACAGCGCCCGACGAGAACCACTCTCCCGGTTTGCCGTTTCCATGGATGGTAGTGACCAGTCCCACTCCAACCCGCGCTTCGTCCTCGGAACTGAACGGCACGTGGGTGTGCAGCAGATCGATTCCCAGCGGGAGTCCACGGAGCACCTCATCCACAAACCCCAACTCAGGACGTATTTCGTGAAAACGAATCCCTGGTACGGGAACGGAACCCGAGGGAGCCAGAAGCGTCACTTCATGGCCGAGCTCAACAAGACCCCTGCAGAGCCAGTCCACCATTCTTTCGGTACCGCCGTAATCCCGGGGAGGCACCGGCCTGCTATGGCAAACCGCAATTTTCATGATCTCTCTTCTCACCCCAAGGGTCCGGCAAGCCCCGAACGATGGGCAATCCACGCAGTGGCGTGCAGCGACTCCGACCATTCGCCCATGGCGCCCCTCTGGGGCGCCGTCATGCGATGCGCCTGGAAAAGCCCCTCAACTCGAGGAAATGCGCCCTTTCGCGGCAAGGAGAGTGGCACCCGAAAGACGTCGGAAGACATCAGCCGACCGGATCCATAAAACTCTTTCCAGTGACTCGCGAACTCCGGGCCCCGAAAATCCGGAAACACCTTTTCCACGTGCTGCTCCAGAAAAGGCATCACTTCCGCAGCCTGCCGGACCATCCGCTCACAAACCGTCCGCCAGCGCTCCACCGACCACTCCTCGGCCTCGACCGGAAAACAGGCGCGAATGAAGAGGTACTCACGGCCTTCGAGAGGAAAGCCGTACTCTGCAGGAACCGCGCGCTCCAGCTCCAGGGTTGGTGCACCGGACTCCTTCCACAGCACGCGTCGTGCCATTCCGACTGGAATCGCATGCGAGGAGACGGTGAGCGCAAGTGTCACTCGCAACGCCTCGGTCCCGAGACCTTCGTTGGATCGAGGCGAATCTGCTCCATCGATCCATGCCTTCACCTTCGCCGGATGAATGCTGGAGATCATGCCTCGCGCCCGGGTGACATTGCGAATGTTCTCGGCTCCCGTGAGCTGGATACCAAGCACCTTGCCCTCCTCGACAAAGAGCCGATTGACCGAAACCGGGGCATCGACAATGTGAGCTCCCAGCCGGGTCAGCATTCGAATCAGCGAGGCACGGAAGGCACTCACTCCACCTCGAAAGCGAACTCCATCAACTGCAAGCGCAAGCGCCTGAAGGACATCGAACGGCGCGAGCTGCTCTGGCGATTCTGATCCGAGCGCACCTGCAAACCAGGCATCGATCCACTCCCGTTCTGATTCGGAAGCACCCAGCATCCGAAGCTCAGCCGAGGATTCTCCCCAGGCATGCACGAGAGGGTCTCGAGGAAGGTCCCGGAGAAACTCCCGGCGGAACTGTGCCTCGCTCGTTACTGATGATGATGGCCTCTTCACTGGCTTCTCTGATAGCGACGCGCCCGAGTCCGAACTGGCCTCCTGAACCGGAAGAGTCAGCCGATCGGGCAAGGCACCCCAGAACTTGAAGAGCGGCTCAGTCCCCGCCTGGATAGCCTCAATCAGGCCCCGCACGACGGACTCTTGTCCGCCAGACTCACGGACGACCGAAAGCAAAGTCGATTCAGTACAGGCATGAAACTCCGAGCGAATGCTTGGAGTGACTGCTTGAAAGATAGGAGATTCGACGATGAGCGAGGACCAGTCCGACTCCGGCATGCGAAGTGCCTGGAGGCATTTTCCTGCAAGACCCAGATGACGATCCGGGCACCCGATTCCAAAGGCAATGTTCGGCTCAGGATCAATCACCTGCCCGTTGGACGAGATCTTCCATTTCTTCTCCGAACCGTCGCCCACGAGCAGAACCGAAAGCCCCATTCGGGCAACCAGGGCTGCACTCAGGAGCGCCGGGAGAGAGTCCCCCAGAACGATCCAGTCGTAGGACTCCGTGAGTCGAGTCTGACGTGCCACGGATTAACCGCTTTCTCCGGAATGACGTTGGAGCCCCACCGGAGTAACACAGGTGCCCACCGCCCGGCAGACCACCACGGGTGGATCCAGGACTTCCGCGGAAGACTCCGCCCGGCCTCCGGCCGAAACGGGAAGAGGCTGGATCACCTTGCGGGCTTCAAATCGCATCTTGCGAGAGCTTTTGCCGACCTCGAGAATCTCCCCGATCGCCTCGATGTAATCTCCTGCTCGAACCGGCGCGAGAAACTCGACACTCTCGTAAGCCCGGAACAATCCCTCATCGCCATCGAGACGAATGAGCAGCTCGGTTGCGACATCTCCAAAAAGCCCGAGCATCCGGGCGCCGTCCACCAGGTCTCCCGCATAATGGGCATCATGAGACGACATCCTCAGACGAATGCTGACGGTACCCATTTTCTTAGCTCGATCGCGAGCGTCGCTCATGAATCCTCCCCGTTCCAGTGTTGAGACCAGCTTACACGGGGCCCGGTCGAGTGACAATTTCCGCAACGGAATGCGCGATTCGGCGCGCGGCCCCCAGATGCGTGTCCGTCCGCCACTTTTGCCAGGCCAAAACCTCTGAACCCTCCGGCTTTTCCATAATTTTCGTCAGCCAAGCTCCGGCATCAGATGGGGACTGCAACAGCTCAAGCTGCCCCAGTCGAATGAGTTCAGGAACCTCAGGAAACTTCAACGCGCGCAGAGCCCCCGCCCCGATCCGAAGATCACTTAACGCAGGCTCGATCGTGCTGTGAAGTCCCGAGCGGAATCCCCCACCGACCCAAGCAGCGTCGGCCACGGAATAAAGCTCGGCAAGAATTCCCATTTCCTGGACGAGGACGAAGTGGGTCTCCTTCGCGGAGACGGACTCAGCATTCTGCTTCGGCCGCATCTCAATCCTGACAGAAGGCGTGTCGGCAAGGACCCTTAATGCAGGATTTCGAGCCAACTCCTCTTGATGCAGCTTGCTGAGCCAAACCTGGCCTGTGAAAGACGTCCGCTCGACCCATGACCTCAACTGCTCGGAACATGGTCGATGAGGAACGAACCAAAGCGTTCCTCGAAAGGAGCTGCATAAAGCTCCGCGCAGGAGGATGTCGAGATCCTCATCCCATGCGCTGCCCACCACCACCCAGGGACGCGGAAGTCCAGCGTCTTCGCCCCGCTCTCGAAGCTCCTGAACCCGCGGCTCCGGACGCTCGAGTCGTGAAATGATCTGATCCCAGCGAGGATCGCCGGAGCAAAGACAGGTCGAGCCAGGAAGGAAGCTCGAGATCTCGCGCGAGGATGCCTGAGATGCGGTAAAAAAAATTGACCGAGGAAGTTTGCCAAATACGGCGCGAGTGATTCGCGAGCACCATCTTAGCGACCGGCGCCATTCGGAATTCACCATGACTAGCGGAATCCTGAATTCGACGAGAGCTCCCCAAAGTTCGGGCCAGCTTTCATATTTAGCGGTGACGAAAACGAAAGGAAGGGTTCCGTACCTCAGTCCAATCTGCTCAAAAAACTTCGCCCACTCGCCCTCTCCCGGCGACGGGCCGCAGTAGATTGCCGAAAATTCAGACCGGAATCTCTCAATCCGAGTCTTTCCCGACGGAGAAAAAACGGTAAGCCCAAAATGAGTTCCAGAAAACTCCGGCAGCTCGCGCAATCTGCGGGCGACGCTCCAAAGCATCTCCAGCTCACCCGCACTGGCTGCGTGGAACCAGATGAGACCTCGATTCCGTTCGGGCTCCGAAAACCTTCCGGAGTGGAGATGCAGGCGCCATCTCCAGTCCGGCACTCGACAGAAGACCAGATGCATGACAAGGCGCGAGACTAAGCCGGTAATGCACCGGTAAATCCGGGCCAACACCCGTGAGCGGGTCGAGGGAGCTTGGACTATTTCGAAAGTTCTCATTCTCAATGTTCTGCCATTCCCGAAGGAACGCAAGTAGCACCCTCTGAAGTGGGTTCTCCGAGCACCTCGCGTACAGCTCCGACGACCTGGTCTCCGGAGAGCTGCTGCAGACAAAGAAATCGCGAACTGCCCCATCGAAAACAAGCCGAGCCGTCCTTGCTGCAGGGGCGACACCAGAGCGAGGACGCCACCACTCGACTCTCCGGCCGCCAGGCGCCAAACCCCAGCGATGGATCCGTAGGCCCAAAAAGCTGCACCACCGGCTTTCCGACAGCCTCGGCGAGATGAACCAGCCCCGTATCGTTGGAGAGAAGCAGCCGCGACGCGTGGATCAGACTCGCCGTCTCCGAAAAATCGGCACTCCGGAAGGCCCGCACCACCCGCAGTCCCGTTCCTTCCAAGAGGTCAGCAAGCTCCCAGCACTCAGGATCCTGCTCCGTACCGAGCACCGCAACAGGAAGCCCCAGACGACCGAGCGAATCCGCGAGACGAGCAATCGACCAGCGCTTTCCTGCCCACGCCGAGCTGGGCATCACGGCAAGAAATCCACGGGCATCACCACTCAGGATCTGAACCCATTCCTGTGCTCGCTGAGATGCTCGCCCTTGCTTCAGCAGGAAGGACAGGTCGGGACGATCCTCGCCCGAGCCACCTGCTAAAAGGGCAGCTCGCGTCGCCAGACCTCCTCCGTGATCGGGACGGAGATGCTTCGGCCAGGCGGACTTGAAAATAAAAAAACCAAACCTGCGCATTCGCGTTTTCGAAAGCACGGCCCAGCGACTCGGGGAAATTCGATCGCTGAACATCGCACGAAACAAAAAATAGAGCCGCGCATAGCTCGTCCGCAGGCTCGAGTGCAGATCCAGCACTTCGTCGTAACGCTCATCGTAAAGATGGCGGCAGAGCCGGTGCCATGCGAAAACTCCAGATCGACGCTCAAAGCCGGTCAGTCGGTCGATTCGAGGATCCTGCTGGAGAATGGACGCCCAGGTAGTAGAACACACCCAATGAATCTTAGCCTTCGGACGAACTCGACGAATCGCGGTCAGCGCCGAGGAGCAGAGAATGATGTCTCCCAAGGCGGAGAGTCGAAAAATGAGGATTTTTGGAGAGTCACTTGAAGCACTCATGGACTGTGATCACAACGTGCCACGCCGGGATCTCGCGAGGGCAAAAAAAAACCCTGAGTAGTGAGGATACTGCTCAGGGTTTCGGAAGTAAAATGGGGGCATCGTGCTGCTTTAGCGCCGAGCTACCTCGGTACTATCATCGCCGCTGGCGGGCTTAACTTCTGAGTTCGAGATGGGATCAGGTGGAGC
>CAMAQA010000016.1 GCA_945860415.1 Bacteriovorax stolpii | reverse complement strand
CACCTGAGCACCACTCGCGGAATACGAATCTCGACCGGCGACCCGGGGCTGGGCCTCGACTACTCGTTGATAAACGAATCCGCCACGCGCTAGTCGCGCGAACTATTTCAGGAAATTTTGCCGCCACGCATTCTCGAGCACGGCGCCTGGAACTGCTCCGCGGGCCTCGATCCGTCGAGTGGCGTCGCGCGTGGACCGCACCATCGAGCCTGAGAGCGCGGACCAAAGAGATCCGAAATCCTGCTCGATGGACTCCCCGTCAACATGTCGATCGATGAGGTCCCAGAAAAATCCGGTCACGCGCCACTCGTTGGTTTCACCTGCGCAGACATCGGCGGGAATATTTTCAAAACGCACGGGAGCACGCCGCGGCACCAGGAACTCAAAGCGGGCATCCGGATCATCCAGCGCCACGCTCACAAAACCCGAAAAATACGATGCCCAGCCCTCGGAAAGTGCCAGCGTCGACGTGTAGCACTCATCAATCTTGTGCTGGCCACCCTGCATGCCGCCGATCTGTCCGAGATCGTAGATCGCATGACCCATCTCATGTCCGACCACATCCCAGTGATCGCCTCGGGTCACCGTGACGACTCCGCCCGTGTAGTAATCGCCATCTCCCGGCCACGCAAAAACGATCGGGCGCTTCCAGAACGCGAGGCCGATCGACGACTGGAGCCGGAGCTTGCCCCGATGCGCGATCTGCCAGATTCCGAGCGCCTGTCCCGAGTCCGAATCCGATCGCACGATGAGCCGGGTCCGGCCTTCGCAGCCGACCTCGGCAACGAAGCGGTACGGCTTCGCTCCATATCCGGACGACGCAATGGAGAAGTAGGAATCCTTGAGCTCGGCACGAACCAGGAGACGGCTGGCCTCGGAGCAGTTCGCAGCCCAGCGAGCCTCGCCATCGGCATTCGTGGTGGCAGGCATCATCCCAAAGCTCGGACCCGAGGCGAAAAACACCAGGCCCGGAACGGGCTGTAGCGAGCCATTCACTTCACGCAGCACCTGCACGATGAGCTGCTGGGGAGCATCAGAGGTCTCGATGCGATCGGGCCGAAGCTCGGCTCCGGGAGCCACGAAAATGCGCGGACTGGACGGACCCGAAAGATCGGAATCCTGGGTCACTCCGCCGAAAGGCGCGCCAGCGAATCCCACCGTCGCCGTCGCTCTCCCCGGTAAAAACGCCACGAAAAGAAACGCCACCGCTCCTGCGATCGCCAACCGGGTCGGTCGCGCCATCACACGTAGTTTCCGCGCTTGATCTTTTCGACGATGATCTTCTCCGGCATGGTCGGATCGCGCGGATCTACCGTGAAATACGCCTGCTGTTCGCAACGACGCTTGTGCTCGAGCAGCCATTTCAGGATCTGGGCAACGCCCTTGTTCCGCTTGTCCTGGAAGAACGGATCGTTCTTGAGCGCATCGGCGGCCTTCTTGAGCGCACGACCCTCGGCAGCGTCGCTTTCCTTCACCGGATAATCGTTCAGATCATACTTCTTGATGTCCTCGGGCAACACTCCGAGAAAACGCACTTCAGGCGCCGAGTAATCCGAGTTGCGGATCAGCGACGCAGCCGATCCGGCTTTGAGCGTACGGTAGATGTTCTGGAGCGTGTAGGCGTCAAGGTCTCCGAAGAAGTAGAGTGGAACGCTGAGCTGGTCCTGGATCAGCTTCGTCCAGCCGCGAACGGCATTGGAAGGAACGCCCTGCGCACCAATCAAAATACAATTGTGACGCTTGGTGAATCCGTTGGCGACGAGCGTGTTGGCCGTGCCTTCGGATTCGATGATCAGGCAGAAGTCGATCTTCTTCCGGGCAGAAAGCTTCAGCGACTGAGGGCGGTTCTTCGGCTGAAAGGGGCTCGTTCCGAGCTTCGAGAGATCAATCACGGCCTGGTCGCCGTCGGGAAGCGTCTCGGTGACGACGAGCTGCTGCGAGTAGGTCTGGCCGCCGCGATCGTTGGCGTAGCAGTTCAACTCCTCGCGATAGCACTCGAGCATTTCGCAGATGAAGTCGATCGTCGCATCGCTCTCGGGCTGGTCCGAGAAATCGAGGGGCTTCAGCATGGGGTTATGCTTAATTTCACCCTTGCTGATGTAGTAGAGCTCGCGCTTCGTGTTGACCGCACCGGTGTCGATGTTTCGGAGCAGGATCTCGAGCATGAAGATCGCGCGAGACATCTTCTTCACCGAACTAACGTTCAGCTCGGTGGCGACCTTCTTGTCGCCCGGGGTCAGGAAGCCCACCTTGTGGTTGTAGAGCGCGTTGTCGAGCGAGCACTTCGTGGCGTAGAGCACTGGACGGCGCGCACGTTCGAGGTCCGCGAGCAGACGATTGCAGAGCTCCTTGCTGAGCTTCGGAATCTGGTCGTCACCGGACTTGGATCTTCTGGTCTTGGTCGTCATTTCTGGTCCTTCAATACTGTGAAAATCAGTCTTCCTGGAGCACGCCTTCTTCGATGGCTTCGACCACCGGCTGGCGCGAGGCTTCCTTTTCCTTCTGGGCCTCGAGCCGGCTGTGGGCCTGCTCGAGCTCCTGCTCGGCCACTTCGGCGTCACGGCCCAGCAGTTTGCGAAGCCCTTCTTCCGCCTTGGTCCGACGCGAATCCGGAGCGTCGACGATCCGGCAGATGCCGTGCACCAGGATCGGCCCGAACTGCTCGATGTGGCGGATCTTCTCCTCGAGCTCGTTGGCCTTCTCTTCGCGCCGGATGTGCTTCGAGAGCTTCTGGCCCGCCTGGATCAGCGCGCGGCGAATCTCTTCGACAAGCTCATCCGAAGCGTCGATCGTTTCCTTGGAGGCGTTCTTGAATTTGATGAACGGTGAGACGACAGAAACGGCGATGATATAAGGACCGATCGGAAAGGATTCCTTCGGCTGAGCAAGGCCATAGGCGCGCCAATTCACGGAAGTCAGTGCCTGGGCAATCGCGCACGCCGACTTGTCGAACTGGAGCGGAACGCGGTTGGCGAAGCGAAGAGTCTGCACGGGACTATCCGGATCGATGCTGCGGTCTTCGAGGCGCGCGATGGCCACTTCCACTTCCACCGGCTTGAAATCACAGATGGTGGGCTTTCGGGTGACGACAGAGAAGAAGTCCACCGCACCGAGGCGGCGGATCGACTTGGAGAGCGACTCTTCGCCGATCGACAGCACCGACTTCGTCGAAGGTGCCATGAGCTGCAGATTCTGGATGGCCGTGAAGAGGCTCTTGAAATCAGCCTCTCCGAGCGCGTCCACGGACTTCTCGAGCATTGACGACTTGATTCCGCCCTTCACCAGATCCTGGAGGGTGCCGTCGGTCACCCGCGAGAAGCCGCGCTTGAGCCAGACGCCCGTTTTCACGCGACCAAACAGGTGCGAGTGGGCAATGAACTCGCCGAGCTTCATCGTGTGCGGGTGCGGTTCGGTCGCCTCCGGAACCTGAGGGATCTCCTGGCTCACGCGCTCCACGGTCTGGAGCTCCATGTCCGGCACCTTGTAGTGGAGCGTCAGGTGCGGATTCACGAGCGTGGTGCCATTCAGGTAGCTCAGCAGCCCGGCCTCGCCATTCAGCTGTACGCGGCCGTCGAACACGAACTCGACGGCGGTACCGTTCGGGCGATCCCAGTCGATCGTTTCGCGATTCTTGATCACGCCGCGATTGTGCTTGATGTCGACTTCGACGACGCAGGACACGGCCTTGCGCATGGCCTTGGTCTTGGTGGTGACCTTTGCCCCACTGGCGCAGGTCAGCTGCGCCCAGGTCGTGGCAGCCGAGATGCCGATGCCCTGCTGTCCGCGCGAGCAGCGGCCGCGACCGAACTTCGAGGATGCGAGGTATTCGCCGAAAACCTTCGGCACGTCATCGGGGTCAATGCCTGGACCGTTGTCTTCGACCCGAATGCGAACCTGGTCGGAGTTCTTGATCGAACCCGCTCCGAGCTTCTCGATGACGACGGTGACTTCGGGCAGGATGCCATGCTCTTCGCAGGCGTCGAGAGCGTTATCGACGGCTTCCTTGAGGGTGGTCAGCGTGGCCTTGATCTGCGACGAGAATCCGACCTGCTGCAGGTTCTTCGAGAAGTACTCGGCCGTGCTGCTGGTGGTGATCTTGTTGCCGGCCTTGCTCGACCGGGCAATTTCCTTCGCCTGCTCAGTTTCGGCCTTCTCGGTTTTTGCTGCGGAGCGTGCCGAAGCCTTCGGGCCGGCCGCTTTCTTCTTCGCACTCGTCATATGGGCGCGATTGAAGCAGACAACCGGATCGAGTGTCAATTCATTGATGCACGTGTCAGGCAATCCGCTTGCAGACTGCCGCTGTCATGAAGACCAAGATCCGCGAAAAGTCGCACACCGAGCAGCCGATGCAGGAAGATCTGGAGCAGCACCGTTACGCGCGCGGCCCGTTCCTCTCTGATGTTCGCACTCTGAAGGAGCGCGTTCGAAAGGACATGGCGCAGGGTGCGGTGACTCCCACCTACGCCCATGATCGCGAAACGGTGATCAAGGTCCTGAATCATGCGCTGGCCACCGAACTGGTGTGCCTCCTTCGCTACAAGAACCATTACTTCACGGCGAGCGGCATGCAGTGGCACTCCATCGCCGAGGAGTTCATCGAACACGCAGAAGATGAAGAGGACCACGCGGATCGCATCGCAGAAAGAATCCAGCAGCTCGGCGGCAAGCCCGACTTCAATCCGGCAAGCCTGCTGGAGCGCAGCCACTCGGAATATGCCGAGGGAACGACGATGCGGCAGCTGATCGAGGAAGATCTCCTCGCCGAGCGGATGGCCATCGAAACCTACACCGAAATCCTGAGATTCCTCGAAGATCGCGATCCCACGACACGCCGGCTGATGGAAGACATCCTGGCCAAGGAAGAGGAGCACGCGAGCGATATGAGCCGGCTGCTGAAGGCACTCGAGCAGCCTGCAGAGCGAATTCCCAGCGCGGCGTGATGCCGCGCAAGAAACCTCACTTCACGTTCAGTCGAACCACGGCCATGAACAGTCCGGCCACAATCGGGCCCAGGAAAAGCCCGCTCAGGCCGAAAAGCTGAAGGCCGCCAAAGGCGGACACGAATGCCATCAGCGGATGCATGTTCGCGCCGCCCTTGAGCACCGCGGGTCGGACGAAGTTGTCCGCAACGCTCGTCAGTGCTGCAAAAATAGCCAGAATCAACGCGGACCGGGAGTTTCCCTCGAGTAGGGCCATCAGTACTACCGTCAGCGTGACCGGAGCGGAACCCACGAGAGGCAGGAATGAGCCCAGGAAAACCAGGAATCCGATCATCCCGGGATTGGTCACGCCGGCAATCAACAGACCGATGAGCATGATCAAGGATTGCGCGATGCCGCTCGCCACGCTGGCAAGCACCACGCTTCGGGCCATCGTACTGAGATTGCCCATCAGCTCGACGGTCTGACCCGGACTAAAAAACGAGTTCCGTCGGACAAACAGCGCGAGGCGCTTTCCATCGACCAAGAAGAAATACAGGCTGACGATCGCCACGACGAGAGCCAGCGCCATTCCAGGAATTCGCGAAGCGGCGGTTCCCAGCCACTGGCCCACTTTCATGCCGATGACCTTCAGCGCATCAGCAGTCGTGGCAACCAGCTCTTCGGCCTGGACCGGAAAAAATCGCGACACCTGCCGGACGAACGCCAGGACCCGCGGATGATGGGCCAGCTGCGACATCCAGGAATCATCCGCGCCAGCTGAAGCTCCGACACTCGGAATTGCCTGCCACTGCGCCTGGAGATCCTTGAACTCCTCCACTCCCGCCTTCATGGCCGTGACGATGAGGATCGAGATCGGAAGCAGCACGAGCAGCGTGAATGACAAGGTGATCATCGCGGCCGCAAGCGCGGAAGGCACTCGACGTTCCTCGAGCTTTTCAAACCACGGATAAAACAGCAGAGCGAATACGCCGCCCATGGCGACTGGGGTGATCAGTGGAAAGCAGACCCAGACAAAAAGAACCAGCAGCAGCCCGATGAAAAGATTACGCAGCATGCGAAGGCCTGCGGCGTTCCTTCATCGTTCCGAAGACGATGTCCCAGATCGGAGAGCTGACGCCCCAGCGGGCACCGTGGGTCATGAAGTGATGCTTCATGTGGTGGTTCTTCAGGTACTTGCCGACAGGCGAGCTCATCGCGAAGTGATGGATCGCGTAGTGAGTGTAATCGTAGCAGAGATACCCGATCAGGAATCCCGCGAAGAATGGCAGCACCCAGACCGGCCCGAGCACGAGACGAAAGCCCGAGAACAGGATCACGGCAAGAATGACTGCTGCCGCAGGCGGCATCACGAGGCGCGTGGCATCCTCCGGCTGGTCGTGATGGATGCCGTGAATGAGGTACTCGATCCGCTCCTGGAATTTGCCGCGCGGCTTGAAGTGAAACACGTGGCGATGAAGCAGGTACTCGGTGAGGGTCCAGATCAAAAGCCCTCCGAACGCGACGGAAGCGATTGCTCCCACCGAGAGCTCGGCCTGTCCCGATAGATAGAACAGATACATGACCACCGGCCCCCAGGTCAGCAGCGGAACCATCGGATGAACGTGCGTCAGGGCCTCCAGGACGGGGTTCTTGAAAAGACGGATCGAGCCCCCCTTGGAGAGGCCCGGAAGCTTCGGTCGCTGCGTGGTGGTCGCCATGCCCTCGTATTACCGCGAGCCATGCCGGTTGTCAGCTGTTCAGCCGGATGCTACCCCCCTTTCCATGCCTGTTTTGACGATCCTGACGCTGGTAGGAACACTGGCCACCGTAGCCGTGGGACTTTTCGTCCTGCTGACGCTGAAAACACTCCAAAAAGGCCTATCGGGCCAGCTGGAACAGGCCATCGGCCCGGATCTCGACACGCGGCTCCAGGCCGGGCTTTCGCGCCCCCTCCTGGACCTCTCCGAGCGCATCAACCGGAGCGCGCTCGAAACCCGAGAGGCCCTCCAGGACCGCCTGACCAAGGGCGCCCAGGAAAACACAGAACGCCTCGAGCAGGCTCTGGCCAGGAACCGTTCGGAACTCCAGAACGGCCTGCACCTGACCACCCAGGCCCTCGAAACGAAATTCCAGACCCTGGAAAAGCAGGTTTCCGAACGCCTGACCCAGATTGGCGCGTCGGTTGAAGCCAAACTCAATGAGAACCTCAAGGAAGGCTTCAAGCACTTCGAAAAGGTGCAGCAGCACCTCGCGGCGGCCGAGCTCAAGCTGGCCTCGCTCAATACGGTGGGCCAGTCGATCCAGGACCTGAACAGCCTGCTCAAGCTTCCGCACCTTCGCGGGGGTTTCGGAGAAGCCACGCTCGAGCGCCTGCTGGCGGATTTTCTTCCCCAGGGGTCGTGGGACACGCAGGTGCAGATCGTTCCGAATTCGACCGAACGCGTGGATGCGGTGGTGAAGTTCGCACGCCAGATCCTGCCGATCGACAGCAAGTTTCCGCGCGAGCAGGTGCTGCCGCTCTTTGAATCTCAGGACCCTGCCCTGCTCGAATCCGCACGAAAGACGCTGGCGGAAATCATCAAGCAGCAGGCGAAGTCGATCGCCGACAAGTACATCCACCCCGAGCACGGCACGACGGACATGGCGCTGATCTTCCTGCCGAGCGAGACACTCTATTTCGAGATCACGCGAAACGGAAAGCTCTTCGAGGATCTCAACAAGCTCAAGGTCTATCCGGTGTCGCCGAACACGCTGGCCGTCGGACTGCGCTCGGTCGCGATGGCGCAGGAGTATTACGACATGGCCCGCGGCGTGGAGAAGACGATCGAGGACATCGGCAAGGCCCGCAAGCACTTCGAGCACTTCGACAAGAAGTTCGAGGAAGTCGGCAAGGGACTCCAGAAGGCGCAGGAAGCCTTCCTGACCGCGCACACCCATCTGGGACGCTATGAAAACAGCGTCTTCCGCCTCGTGGGCGCCCCGGCCGAGGGCTCGCAGCCGGGACTGCTCGGAATCACGGAGTAAAGGCCTGAACTCGCTCAGGAAACTTGACTACCGGAATCAGGGATCTCATCCTCAAAGGGATAGCGCTCGTCCGGTCACTTCTGCTCACCCTTACCCTTCTGCTTTCCACCTCACTTCAGGCGCCAGCGATGGCGGCTCCACAACCGGCGACTCGCGTCGCAGCGGTCGAATCCTGCTGCGCCTGCGTCGCGGATACGTGGGATAAAAGGTACGTCACCGCGCTCTGCGAGGATTGGTTCAAGCAGGCCAAAAGGAAGACCGGGTGTGCGCACCACTTTATCGTGGGCAAGGCCGACGAGACGGGGCGGGAGCGATTTCCCTCAGGCATGAGCTGCACGAACGTCCACATTTTCGGCGCTTTCCACGGCAAGAGCAATGAAACGAAGGTTCCGTTCCAGCTCGCTGCTGCTGCAGCAAAGGCGTTCGGCGCAAAAAGAGTCTGTTATGACGCCGTGACCTGCCTCGTGTTCGACAACGTCAAGGACGTCGAGGCCTGCGCGCGCAACCTCGCACGGGCCGGTGGCTGTCGATATGAAGTCACCGGAAACCAGAACATTGGAATGTCCTCGGCGGGCGGGTTCTTCTGTGGACCTCGTGAAATTTCTGAGACGACATCCAAGCTCACGGCTTTTGTCGACGGCATCAACGTCCAGCTCCAGTATGCTTCCTGCACGAGTCAGGGCGACGAGTGCGCCTACTTGTCGAAGATCAGCAAAGAATACGCCCTGTCAAAAAATGATCCGAACTCCAAGTGGTGCATGCACCGGGGCGCCATCGTCGAGCAGCGCTGCTGCATCAGTGAATGGATGAAGCAGCAGATGAAGCATGAAAAAAGCGGCGAAGGAAAATGGTCAGCGCCCGGAGCCGGCTGCCCCTGACCTGCTTTTCCACTAAATGATTGCGATCGATCGAAAAGCCCTTACAATTTCATCATGGTGAAGAAACATTCCGTTTCCGTTGTGATGTGGGGTGCACTCGTGATTGGCCTCGGTTCTTCTGCGCTGGCGGCAGAACCGGCCAAGTCCGGCAATGAAGTGGCCACGATTTCTGCCAAACTGAAGGCGGGAGCGAGCTACTACTCGCATCTGGAAGTCAACCCGAACAATGCCTCACTGGGACTGGGCATGGATGTCGGATTCAACTCCACGGGCGGCTTCGGCGTTTCAGCCGGTGTTCGAATCATTCAGCAAAGCCGGGCCACCCTGATCAACGCCACTACCGGCATCGACTCTCGGTATTTCGGCATCGCTCCAGGATATACTTTGAAGAAAGACAACGCGAGACTGAGCGCCAACCTCGGCCTGGGTGTCATGACTTCGACGATCGAACAGATCGTCAGCCTGACCACGGTCATCACCAACTCTACTCGAATGGCCCTGACCCCTGGACTCGAATTTGACGTCATGATCGGCGGCGGCGCCAGCCTGAACCTGGGCATCCAGTACCTGGTCACCCTCGGCAAGGCCCCCAATCCGTGGGTTTTCCTGCCCATGGCCGGCATTGGCTGGACCTTCTAAGAGAGATTTGTCGGGAACCGGATCAGCGGCGGTCGAGTGAAAAGTTCACCGGCACCCGGACGCGGATGGGGCGACTCCACGAAGACGGCAGTGGCGCATAAGGCCCTGCCCTCCGGATCGACTCCAGTGCTGAGCGATTCAATGCTTCGAACGGAGAGGTCTTGAGAAGCTGAAGATTCGCAATGGAACCGTCCTGGCCAATGGTCAGCTCCAGCAGCACGTGCCCCTCTTCCTCTCGAAGCAATGATTCGCGGGGATAAGTCCTGGCCTTTTGAATCCTGCGAATCAGGTCGACGAGGTAGATCTGTCGCTCATCAGCGGGCTCGCCATTCCCACCTCCCAGTCCCAGTCCGTCTGGCGCCTGGACATCAATGGGTTCGGATGCCGCATTCTCGGCAGCCAACCCCTCGCTGCGCTCAGGCTCCTGTGACGCTGCACTCACTACTTCCTTCTCGGCGGCGCGGCGCTGCCGGGGCGGATGATAGTGCGGACGCTCGGCATGGCCATCACCACTTTCACCCAGCTCGATCACTCCCTTGAAGAGCTGCACGGTATGCTCTTCGTCATGACCAGGAGACAATATCAGCACCAGCCCAAGATGGACCAGGATGCTGACCAGGAGCGGTTTCGACGGCAGGAACATCAGTCTTTTACTCTGCAAGCGCACGAATTGCGTCTACAAGAAAAAAGTGACGCAGGCATGGGCAATTCGAAGCCCGTTGTCCGAGCTTTTCAAATCGGCAAAAATCGAGCTAGGCTCGGCCACATGAAACGCCCATCGACGCTTTTCGGTGCTCTTCTCCTCGCAGTGATTCTTGCTTCTCCGCCTGCGGCGGCAGAACGCCTGGAGGCGCCCGTTCTGCTGGAGGCCCGCGACCGACTCGTCACCATCCTGCACCAGGAGCCGGGCGAGCCTGAAGAGATTCGGGTCGATGAGAACGTCTATCCGATCACCAGCGTTGATGCTGCGGGCGTTCCGGGTCGATTCAACTATAACGGACAGCGCGATGGAGAATCCGTTGCCATCCTGCAGGATCAGATCCTGCTCGGTCGCATGAAACAAGACACCTGGAGGTTTGCCCGGGCAATGAAATTCCGAAATGCCGACGAGGTCACCTGCCCCCGAGAGTCCAATGCACTCCTGATGGTGGTGCGCCTGCAGAACGTCGAGCGAGTCGGAAACTGCGTCAGGCTCGAACGCCGATAATCGTTCGCCGAAACCTACGCTAGCCGCGAAAAAATCCTTCGGCCTCCGGCAGATCCGGGTTCACGCCGCGATTGAGGGCGACAGCGAGCGCAAGCCACTGCAGCTCAATCAGTGCGGGCACCCATGCGAGAGGGCTTCCGCCATAGATATCGATCGTGTGGGCAGGCTTGATCTTCGTGATGTCTTCCATGCGGGTGTCTTCGGGCATGCGGACATGCCACACTCCGCCCGTCACGCTGTAGCGCGGCCCGTGGAAATACTCCTCGCTTCCAAACGAGCGAACCGGAAGCTTGGCCATTTCCATCAACTTCAGGGCACCTTCCTTCGCAAGCCACTGGCCTTCCCATTCGCCGATGATGGCCTCCGGCCCCATTCCTGCCCTGCGGCACATGAGCTCGAGACTGGGCTCGCCCACGCTGGTCAGCGCATCCCACTCCTCCGCGGCGCGCGCAGGAAGCAGTAGCGTCGTCACGGCACAGATGGCGCTCGTCACGGCCACTGTGTGCGGCTCGACGGTTTCCTGGGGACAGGTCTGGAGCATCAGGTCCTGGTAGGAGGATGAAAGATCGACGCCTTTGCCTGCCACGAGAACGGTGAAGGCGCCTTCGCGACGGCACATTTCGAGGGCCTTCAGCGTCGAATCCGTGCGTCCACGATGAGAGAATCCAAATGCCCAGTCGCCGCGCGTCGGAAAGAACTCGCGCCCCATCTGCTGGCTCGAGCACGAAATCACCGGAATGCGGATGCGGGTCTTGTCGCGAAGCAGGGCATAACCGCAAAGCTTGGCGGCGTTGTGCGAGCTTCCGGTTCCGAACAGGAAAATGCGCTTCGGCGCTTCGCGCGGCAGGTCGCGGGCCCCGTACTGCGACGTGCGCGACACGACATCGCGCCACACATCGCGCTGGCTGCGAAGCGTGCGCTCGACTCCGGACATCGGGCGATTCTCGTCATCAAAATCAATTTTTGCGATCTTCTGTTCGCTCATCTGAACCTCATCTCCGCGAGTCGCGGCGTTATTTCATGACTTTCGAAGCCGCGCGCGAGAGCTCATCAAAAAGATGAATCTGGCTGACGCAGGCCTTCTTCAAATCCGAAACGAGCAGGCTTTCATTTTCGCCGTGCGCGTTCGTGTACGGATCTTCCACACCAATCAAAAGCGCCGGAGCACCACCGAGTGCCTCGGCAAAGGGCTTCACGAACGGAATGCTTCCGCCGCAGCCCAGAAAAAGCGGTTCCTTGCCGTATCCGGCGCCCAGCGCCTTCGTTGCGCAGCCAAAGGCCGCCTGGCTCCGAGGCGTTTCGTTCGGGTCGGCAGCCCACGGACCGCTGCCCCGGTCCTGCTGCATCGACACCTCCAGCCCCCACGGCAGCACCTTCTTCAGGTGATCTTCGAGCTGGTGAAGAACCTTATCCGGATCCATGTCCGGAACGAGGCGGATGGTGACGCGAGCCCAGGCCGTATCGTTCAGGACGTTTCCGGCCTGCTTGCGCGAAGATGCCTGGATCGCGTTCACGGTCAGCGACGGAAAACGGAAGATCTGAGCAATGGGGTTCACGGCTTCCTTCAGGAGCTTCGAACCTGGCACCATTCCCGCCTGCTTGCGGAATTCCTGCTCGTCGTAAGGAATCTTCTCATACGCGGCGATCTCTTCCTTCGAAAGAGGCTTCACCTGTTCGAACACTCCCGGAACGGCAATGCGGCCGTTGTCGTCGACGAGAGTCGCGAGCATCTTCGAAAGCGCCATCGCAGGATCCGGAATCGGCCCGCCCCACATTCCCGAGTGCATGCTCTGGGCAACCGAGCGCACTTCGATGTTCAGGCCTACGAGTCCACGAAGCGCGATCGTCAGCGCCGGATAACCACAGTCGTAGTTGGCCGTATCGGTCAAAACGAGCACGTCGGCCTGAAGCTTCTGGCGGTAGGTCTCGATGAACTTTGGAAGGTGGGTGCTTCCCACTTCTTCTTCGCCTTCGATGACGACCTTGACGTTGACCGGAAGCTCACCCACCGCTTCGAGGTAGCTCGCAATCGCTGCCATGTGGACGATCACACCCGCCTTGTCGTCGGCGGAACCGCGAGCGTACATGCGCACCCCCCCCGGCCCTTCGCGCAGCGTCGGCTCAAACGGAGGGGTCTTCCACAGCTCTTCGCGGCCCGGAGGCTGGACGTCATGATGGGCGTAGAGCAACAGTGTGGGCTTGCCAGGCGCGTTGAGGCGCTCGCCGTAGGCGTACGGATGAGCGCCGGGAACTTCGAGGATCTGGACGTTCTCCAAACCTGTTTTCTTCATCAGCGCGGCAACCGCTTCCGCCGACTGGCGGACCTGCGCCGTATCGAATCCATCAAAGCTCACGGAAGGAATGCGGACCAGCGACTTCAAGTCTTCGAGATGCTGTTCAAAACGGCGCTCCAACGTGCTGAGGACTTTTTCCATGGGACAGGCTCCACCTGAGTCGGGATGAGTCCAAAAACTCGCCTGAATCCGAATGCTTGACAACAGAAATCGACTTGGCGAGGGTGCCCCCATGGCAGTGAATCCGGGTACCCGCATCAAGCTCAATCCGTCATTCTGGAGGCACTCAAGCTGCGTGCCGTTCTCGGATGACGTGGTGCCCTCGAGTCTTTTTCTCAAATTCCGCCACTTCCTCGTCGTCGACATCGAAACCCAGAAGCTCGCCCACGAAGTCGGTGGATGGGATCACGTCGACAAGCTCGGCGTCTCCGTGGCGTGCGCCTACGACAGCAAAACGGACCAGTTCCTGTCGTACCAGGAGCACGATCTCAAGAAGCTCTTTGACCTCTGCGAGGAACGGCTGGTCGTCGGCTACAATATTCGAGGCTTTGACCTTCCGGTCATGGTGCCGTACGGACTCAAGATGCAGAACTTGGATGTGTTCGACATCATGCTCGACATCCAGACCCTGACCCGCCGTCCATCACTCAAGCTCGACGCGATTGCACAGGCGACGCTGGGGGTCGGAAAATCCGCCGATGGACTCATGGCTGTCGAGTGGTGGAAGCAGGGCGAGATCCAGAAGATCATCGACTACTGCATCCAGGACGTGAAGGTCACGCGCGATGTGTTCCAGTATGGACGACAGAACGGCTTCGTGAAGATCCAGAACGGCGAGAACAGCCAGACGCAGGTTCCGGTTCAGTGGAACTAAGCCAGATCAGCCCTGTTCGCCCGCACTGGCACCTGCAGTTGAATACGTGCTCTGGGTCATGAACTCGGCCGCCAGCTCGCTGGCCACCTGCGTCCACACCGCGGATCCGCGGCAGGCCTGTTTTTCCTGAACCGTTCCATCGGCGCGGGTCAGGCGAACCTTGACTGCCGTCATGCAGGCCGCAGTCTCGTTGTCCGAGCTCGCCATTGCGGACCCGAGGTGCTGAAGACGATCTCGAACCTGCTCCTGGGTCAGGAGTCCTGCCGAAGCGGCTGGCGCGCTCTTGCCCTGGGTCAGTCCGAGGGCAGACGCGGGAACGCGACCCGACAGCTCGGGGGCGCCATTCCTGGTCGATTTCGGTAATGCTGGAATCACTTCAAAAATCGGAGCCTGCGAATCGCGGGCGGATACATGAACCGTCCAGAGCACCGGACCTGCCCAGCGTGCATCAGGTCCGAGGTACTGGATGTATGCATCCACCACCGGCGAGTTGCTGCCCTTCATCCCTTCGATGGCGTCAACCATCGTCGAGAGACTCGAGTTTCCGCCGCTCACGCACCCGGCAGTCACCGAAAGCACAAGAAAGGCCACGACACGGGATTTGAAATTGGTTCGAATCATCATTCTTCCCTCACCGACTGAGAAGCCACCTTGCGGCCAGTCCTCTCAATTTCGTAACCGGCCGACTCACAACGCCTGAAGGCGCCGAGGCAGGCCTGGTACTTGTCGCCCTGGAACGCCGGAATCTCACAACCCGGAGGAGAGACGAGGGCGGCCACGGCAGTCGATGCAGCCCAGGACCCTTCGGAAACCACGCCGGCAGTGCAACCCTTCTGCTCGTCCGAGACACCGAGGCATTGCATCAGGCCGTCCCATGCAGCGAACTTGCCCGCACCCATTTCACAAGAAGACCACGCCTGCGCGAGAACCCGGGTCATCTCGAAACGCGCACGGCTGCGGTCCTTCTGATAGAGCTTGAGGAAACCGTCACTGATGTTAATGAGCGCCGGACGTTCGTTTTCCACGATGGTTCCGGCACGCGGCCTCGTCCAGGCTGCGATTCCGCGCCAGGTCAGGTCCGGCTCGACCTGTGCCTGCGGACGCATCACGCGAGTTTCTCGGATTTCGAGCTCCATTCGAGCGAGCTGGGCCTTCGGAAACGATTCGCGATTGCGGTGCAGCCAGTCGACGAGCTCTTCCTTGGCCTGATGGTAGTCGGCCATGAACCGCGACCAGACTCCCGAGTCCACGCGAAGGGCATCGGGCCCGCTGCCCGCATACTCGATCGCCGAACAAGAACGGGCGTCCCCGGTCACTGCGCCAGCAGTAGTTCCAGCCGAGGTCGTTTTACCGACCACGACCTCGAAGGTTGCTGGATCAGCACCCTTCTCCTTGCGGCTGGTCGCAGAGACTTCGTCGGTTTCGTTTTCCACCATCTTGTGGATCTTTTCCGAAACCTGCTTTTCCTTTTCCTTCAGGTGAGCCGAATCCCGCTTGAGGAAGCTGAGCTGAGGAATCATCTCGATGCCGCCTACGTAATAGGTGGCACCTGCTGCTGCTGTAATCACTGTTCCGATGGCAAAGCCGAGGCGCGTCCTGCGCATAAGGGGGGCTCTCCTTGAGTAAAAGTGTAGGACAAAGCCACGGAAGCGCAAGCGACGGTTTTATGACGACCAAGGATTGAATTTGCCCTCCGTCGCATGCACAATTCTGCCCCATGCACTCCACCAGACTTCTCCGCTCATCCCTCCTCGTCGTCTCGCTTGTCCTGGCCTCCTGCGCAGGAACCCCGAAATTCCAGGCAGGACAGAAGTCCGAAAACCTCGCCGACACCTCGGGTGACGAGCAAACCATCGTGATCATGGGCCTGAACGACGTCCACGGCGCGCTCCTGCCGCGAGAAATGAAGAGCAAGGAACCGGAAGACCGCAAGCCCATCAGCTATCGCGCGGGGGGCGCTTCGGTCCTGGCCGGTCACATCGAGCTGATTCGCGGCGTCTTCGGCAAAAACTTTTTTCTCTTTGATGCCGGAGATGAGTTCCAGGGGACGCTCGAGAGCAATGCCAACGAAGGCAAGCCCGTCGTGGAGTTCTTCAACGCCATTGGCGTTTCGGCGGCAGCAATCGGCAACCACGAGTTCGATTTCGGACCGGAGGGAGAAACGCCTACGGACGCTCCCGGTGCGGATCTCCGGGGAGCCCTCAAGCAGAGGATGAGCGAAGCGCGGTACCCCTACCTTTCGGCCAACATGTCCTATAAGGACGGACGCCCGCTCGACTTCCCCAACCTCCAGCCGAGCACGATCCTGACGGCCGGCCGCCTCAAGGTGGGCGTCATCGGACTGAGCACGGTGATGACTCCGGTGACGACCCGTCCCGAATTCGTGAAAGACCTCGCCTTCAGCCCGGGTGCCCAGGCCACGCTGCGTGAAGCCAGGAGGCTTCGCGAGCAGGGTGCCCACATCGTCGTGGTCGTTGCCCACGCCGGACTGGTCTGCGAACGCCGACGCCCCGAGCCGGGACTTGTTCGCCGGGCCACTGACAACGAAGGCACCTGCGAGGCGCACGAAGAGATTCCGGAGATGCTGGAGGCCCTGCCCCCCGGCACCGTGGACGCCGTTGTTTCGGGCCACACCCACCAGGTCATTCATCATTACGTGAAGGGTGTTCCGGTCATCCAGGCGGGAGCCGGAGCGCAATACTACAATCTCATCTACCTGACCTGGAACTGGAAGGAGCGGAAGCTCGTGAACTCCGAGGTCGCGATTGAGGGCCCCGTTCCGGTCTGCGAAAAGGTTTTCGAAAACCAGGGCGACTGCAATGGACTTCGACCCGCTCCCCGGAATGGCCGCGGCAGGCTCGTTACTCCACGCTTCCACGGTGCGGCGATCCGCCCCTCCTCCTCCATCGAAAAATGGGTCGAAGGAATCGACGCCGAGGTGCTGGAGCTCAAGAAGAAGATTGTTGGCCGTACCGAGCGTCCCCTCGAGCATGTGAGAGAGCGCGAGTCCGACCTGGGCAACCTGATCACGGATGCCATGCGCGAGATCATGAAGGCAGATATTGCGATCACGAATCCGGGAGGCATCCGCTCGAGCATCGATGCGGGTCCGATCCGCTATGAAGACGTCTTCCGCGCGTTCCCTTTCGACAACGATATCCGCGTCGTGGAAATGACCGACTCTGAAATCCGCACGATGCTGCGCACTGCAGAGAGCGGAGCGCGGGGCTACTTTCCTGTGTCCGGCGTGAAGCTGACGCTCGTTTCACCCCATGAGCCGGCCGAAGGCGACGACCTGAACAGGAACAAGCGAATTGAGCCCTGGGAAATGGACCGGCTCGTCTCCGTGACGCTCCCGGACGGCAGTCCGCTCAAAAAAGGCAAGCTCTACCGAGTGGCCATCCCGGACTTCCTGGTCAGCGGCGGAGACGACATGGGGTACGCCATGTCGCAGATACCCAGGGGCCGGATCAGGAACGAAGGCGCCGTCTACATGCGCGACGCCATCGTGGCGAAACTCGCCAAAATGGACACTGTCAACGCTCGCGACAATCCTCTCGTGAAGCCGGACGCCCCGCGCGTGGTCTATGTCAAATCGAAGCTCAAGGCCCCGAAGAGTCCGAGGAAGGGGCGCAAGTCCAGGAAATCATGATATCCTGATTCCATGAGCACGGGCCGCAGCGCACTCGAAGCATGGGAACGGACGACGGAAAAAGAATTCCAGGCCAACAAGACAGTCCTGGGCTTTGACGAGTACCTTTCGGTGCTGGGAGAGAATCCGGAACGCCAGCTTCGAGGAACGTCGGCTTACAGCGCGGACATGATGGATCACTTCGGGCGCGAACCGGCGTCCGCGGATGGAGAATCCTCCGGCACTGCCCCGATCTTTCGCTTCTCCATCTTCGACAAATGCCAGGAGTTTGGAGCACGCCGGGTGATCGGACAGGAACGCGTCCAGACCCAGATCTACCGGACGCTTCGGACGTTTGCCCGCCAGGGCCTCAACAACCGGATGATCCTGCTCCACGGCCCAAATGGCAGCGCCAAGAGTTCGATCGCCCAGGCCCTGATGGCCGGCCTCGAAGCCTACTCGCAGGCTCCCGAAGGCGCGCTCTACACGTTCAACTGGATCTTTCCGCTCGAGAAGCTCGTCAAGGGCGGCATTGGCCTCGGCGTGGGAAGCTCCAAAAGCGAATCGCTCGCCACCTACGCCAAGCTCGCTGATGAAGACGTCGCCTCGCGCCTGCCCTGCGAACTTCGTGATCATCCGATCCTGCTGATACCGGCACGCGAGCGCCTGGCTTTCCTTGAAAAGTTCCTCGGCGCCGAGCGCGCGCAATCGGTCTGGAAACAGATGCCGAATCATCTGCGGCGCGGAGAGCTCTGTCATCGCTGCCGCCAGATCGCCGATGCACTGCTCGTCTCGAACCAGGGCAACATCAAGAAGGTCATGATGCATGTTCAGGTGGAGCGCTTCTTTCTCGCGCGCCGCTATCGTCGCGGGCTCGTCACGATCGAGCCGCAGCTCCATGTGGATGCGAGCTACCAGCAGCTGACGATGAACCGTTCGATCGCGCAGCTTCCAGCCGCACTCCAGGGCCTGAACCTGTTCACGGTGGGCGGCGACCTGATCGACGGCAACCGCGGCATGGTCGAGTTCTCCGACCTGTTGAAGCGTCCGGTCGACTCGTTCAAGTATATCCTGGGTCTTTGCGAGAGCCAGAGCGTCAACGTCGGCAACACGATCACGTTCGTCGACACGGTGTTCATCGGATCGGCCAACGAGCTCCAGCTCGATGCCTTCAAGGAATATCCGGACTTCACGAGCTTCAAGGCCCGGATCGAGCTGATTCGCGTGCCGTACCTCGTCGAGGTCTCGAAGGAGACGCAGATCTACTCCGAGATTGTCGAGCAGATCTCCGCCAACAAGCACGTCGCGCCGCACGCCACCTGGGCAGCTGCACTGTGGTCGGTGCTCACGCGCCTCAAGAAGCCGAACAGCGTGAACTACTCGCCCACCGTCAGCGCCATCGTGTCGGCGCTCACCCCGCTCGAGAAGTCGCGGCTCTACGACACGGGCGAAATTCCTGCCTCGCTTTCGGCCGAGGACAAGAAGATCCTCAGGAGCCATACCGAGAAGGTGCGCGATGAGTACCACAACGTGCCTTATTACGAAGGCCGCACAGGTGCTTCCGCACGTGAAGTGAAATCGATCCTGTTCGATGCTGCACAGAATCCCGATTTTCCATGCCTCTCGCCGCTGGCGGTCCTGCGCGAGATCGAGTCCTTCATCAAGCACGTTTCCGAGTACGACTTCCTGAAGCAGGACGTGAAGGAAGGCTACCACGACGCGGTCGAGTTCATCACGACGGTGCGCAACGAGTACCTGAACAAGGTGGACTCCGAGGTCCGCGAGAGCATCGGGCTGTACGACTCGCGCCAGTGGGAGGAGTTCCTCCGCAAGTACGTCCAGCACCTGGCCGTGGCCATCAAGAAGGAACGGATCAAGAATTCGATCACCGGCAAGATGGAAGACCCGGATCAGTCGCTCATGGAGGAGTTCGAAAAGATCGTGGACGCCACTGGAAAGGGAATTCCGGACAGCGACGAACTCAAGGGTTTCCGCCAGAACATCATCTCGCAGGTGGGTGCCTGGTCGCTCGACCACCCCAACGAACCTGTCGTCTATGCCCGGGTTTTTCCGGAGTATTGGCAGAAACTCGAGAAGCACTTCTACGAGTCGCAGAAGGCCGTTTTGACGAAAATGCACGAAGTCCTGCTCGTGTATGGTAAGGGGTCCTCGGACTCCGAAAGCCTGAAGCTGGCACAGGACACGATCCGGAACATGACCGGCCGGCTGGGCTACTGCGAGCAGTGTGCGAAGGAAGTGATCACCTTCCTGCTCAAGCAGAGGTACTGAGTCCGTTTTTTAGGCATGTCGCAGTCTACTCATCACGTCACGACCGAGCACTACCAGGTGACCCACAGTGTCGGCCCCAACCAGGGCGGCATCCGGCTCGACCATTTCCTGAAGGAGCGCTATCGGCGCCGTTCGCGCCAGTCCATCCACCGCGCGATCGACGATGGCGACATCACGATCCTGCGCACCCAAGGGCGGCACGTGTCGGTAGGGCGCGTGAAGCCGAGCACTGCACTACTGCCCGGCGATGAGGTTCGGGTCCTGACCGAGCGGAAGCCCGAGCCCGAAGTCGATTTCAACTACCGCGTGATCTACGAGGACGCCGAGCTCTTCGTCATCGACAAGCCCGCAAACCTTCCCGTCCATCCGGCGGGGCGCTACTACTTCAACACGCTTCTTGTGCACCTCAAAACCAAGGGATTCGTTGATCCGCTCAAGGCCGACCGCGAGTTCTTCCTGGCCCACCGCATCGACAAGGAAACGAGCGGCATCCTGGTCCTCGCCAAGGACAAGGACATCTGCGCGGGGCTGACGGCCCAATTTGCAGCCCGAACCACGAAGAAGCGCTACCTTGCCGTGGTCCGCGGCATTCCGCCCGAGCGATTCGTGGTCGATGCCCCGCTCGCGCGCGCACCGAGATCGAAGATCGAGCTCAAGATGGCCGTTGTTCCGGAGTCCGAGGGAGGGATGAACGCCCTCACGGAATTCCGGAGGCTCGAGGTCGCCGGTGACTTCGCACTCGTGGAATGCTTTCCGAAAACCGGCCGCCAGCACCAGATCCGCGTGCACCTCGACCACGTCGGTCACCCGCTCGTGGGCGACAAGCTTTACGGAATGCCGGAAGAGGATGCGCTGTATTTCTTTGAGCGAGAGCACCTGACGCCGGAGCGCTGGGCTCGCCTCCTCCACCCTCGCCACGGGCTCCACGCCGCAGGACTGGGCTTCGAGCATCCGGTGACGAAAAAGTGGATGGAGTTTCAGTCGCCGCTGCCGGCAGATCTGCGCGAGTTCCTCGATCGCCAGCGCAGCTAACGAGCGCGCTTCTCAAGGAGCGCTGACCAAAAGAGGACGCCCACTTCAGACAACCCTGCTGTCGCAGGGAACTCGTGGGCGCCCTCTTTCGGATCACCGCCCACCTGAAGCGCGCACACTCGCTGTGAGATTCGCCACTGCGAGTCTCGCGAGGCAGGATGCCGAAAGCGAGAGCACACGACGTGCGTCGAGCCAGTGGTGAATCTCGGAGCGCGTGTGCGCGCTTTAGCGCACCTCGAACCAGCGCCCATCGAGGCGATCATCGACCTCGCGCGGAGTCCTGTTCCGGACCAGCTGCTGGACGAGCGTCTCTCGGGCAATGTCGAGGTCACGGATGAACGGCGTCCCCTTGAAAGCCGTGTAGCCGGATCCGCCGTCGAGCAGGAAGTCGAGCGTGGCGACCGTGAAGGCGCGATCCACCTTGATGCCGCCCTCGTGGTTGTCGAAGATCTCTTCTCCATCCAGCGTCTCGACCGTGAGGAGCTGCGCATTCGCGTCGAAGCCCCCTCCGCGGCAGTTACGCTTGAACCTGACACGAAGGCCGCTCTGCATGAGGGCCCCATATTCACCACAGGTCCGGATCGAACGTTCCAGGAGCTCGATGAGCTGCGGGGTACGCATCGGACCGGCAAGCACCGCCCGGTTCGCGAACGGCAGCACCTCGAAGAACTGCTCGTAAGTGACCTCTCCGGCAGGAAGATCGGAGCGGATGCCTCCCGTGTTCATGAAGGAAATCTCCGCTCCTGAAGCTTCACGAAGCACGTCCGTCAGCAGGTCGGCCATCGCGCTCTGGCGGGTACGATCGCGCTTGATCGGGGTATTGGCGACGAAAAGCTTCTGCTCGGCCAGAGCCTTGATCGACTCACGAGCCGCGGCAATCGCTGAGATTACCGTCTCGTTCATTTCCACGGGCACACTGTCGTAGGCCACTTCGCCGAAGACAGGGGCCGCCTCAGCCTTGGGGCGCACGCTGCAGATGGCCTTGGCACTGTCATCACAACGCTGGTGAAGCAGAGCGATACCTGAAACGACCTGTGTCTTCGCCGGAACCAGCGCACGGGTCGACAAATCGAAGAAGAAATCAATACGGCCAAAACGCTCGCCCCCGCTGCCCGACTGGATGATCGGCACTCCTTCGACGATGTCCTTTTGGATCATGTGGGTGTGGCCTGCAATCACCGCATCAAGCCTCGGATTGGCGTCGCCACGGATGCTCTTCACAAAATTCGTGAGTTCGGGCTTGCCAGGCGAGTTCGCGCTGTGGATCACCAAAATGAACACATCCGCCTGGTCGCCGATCTGGTCGCGAACCTCGCGGTAGGTTTCCACCGGATCGCGGAAGCAGAGGTCGCTGACGTTGGCAGCCGTCGTCATGGAGGCGGTCGTGGGGTGATCCATTCCAATCAGGGCCACACGAAGTCCGCTATAATCGCGGATCAGATACGGACTCAGGAATCCGGGACGGCGCGCCTTCTTCCAGTCGATCACGGTGCGAGAAGGTGCTGCACACGAGTTGCTGGCAACCTCAACGACTTCTCCCGTTCTCGAGTCGACGAGTGACTGCCGAAGGTAGGTGTTCGCAGAGAGGAGAGGAAATTTCACCTTGGCGGCAAGCTCCTCAATCACCTCGCGACCGTTCTCGCCAGGCTCGGTGGCACGGTCCTTCAACCAGCCCTTCGGGCCGAAGTCATAGTCATGATTTCCGGGAACAACGGCATCGTATCCCACTTCGTCCATGGCAGAGAACACGAGGCTGCCTTCATTCGTGTTGCTGATCAGGGTGCCCTGGAACTGGTCTCCCGCATCGAGTACGAGCACGCGGCCGCCGGCTGCCTCGATGGCTTTTCGGGTCGAGCGAATCACGCCTCCCCAGAATGCCATGCCGCCAATCGGCTCTCCGGTCGTGCGGTACTTCGAGGGTTCCACTCCTCCATGGATGTCGTTCGTTGCCAGGATGGTGAGCCGAACTTCGCCGGAATTGCCAAGCGGCGGCAGTTCGCTTTTTTCATAGACTCCGCCCCCCAAGAGCTTCTGAGGCAGGCCCGGGCTCGGCGAAGCCACGGATGGCGGCACTGTGGACGAACACGCTGCGGTGATGGCCAGAATGAGAGACAGACTCACCAGACGACGAGGGTAGAAGGCAGTCATGGACGCGCACCCTACTAAAGCCGACCTATTTAGGCAAGTATTCGGCTCTACAAGGTAAGCGTCTGAAATCCCGACAGATTTTATTCCCGCTGGCGCGCTACGTCGACCATTTTTGCGGCCATTTCGCAGAACCCTGCACCGCTTTCCATCTGGGTCAGGTACCGCGGCGGATGCTTCAATCGGTCCGCAAAGGCTTTCAGGTTGGCAACCCCCACCGAGTGCTCGAACCGCTGAAAAAGCGGCTCATCGTTCGGAGAGTCGCCGATAAAGAGCCACTGCTCTGCCGCCGGAAGGCCGAGTTCGGCTCCAGAGCCCGCCAGCAGGTGCGTAAAACCGGAGAACTTGTCGTAGTCACCGAACCACGCATTGACGTGGATGCTACTGACTTTCGCGTGGGCGCCCTCTCGCTCACAGAGCGCCACGAGGCGGTCCACGTCGGCGCGAGGCCAGGCGGGAACGTCTTCGCAAAAATCGATTGCCAGGTCGTACTCGCGATACGCCTGATCCGACGCCCAGCGGGCATGCGGAAACTCTTTCAGAACGGCACGGCCCAGCTCTTCGATTCGGGCTTTCGGACTAGCCGGTGCATTTGGCGAGGTGATGCGCTCGCGCTTGCCAGCCTTCATGAAAAACGAGAACGCGCCGTTTTCTCCGACCACCGCGTCCACGGGCCAGAAGCGGGCAATCAGGTCGCACCATCCGGCGGGACGTCCCGTAATCGGCACCACGAAATAGCCCGCGGCCTTCAGCTGCCAGAGCGCTGCATAGGCCTCTGCAGTGAGCTTGCCTCGAGTCGAGAGCGTTTCGTCGATGTCGAGGCAGATGCCCTTCACCGCCGACAGGTCGGCTACGGAAGCCTCACTCCAGGGAGTCATTGGAAAGTGTAAACCGCACCGCCCGACAGGGTGCTCTCGGCATTATTGATGCCCACATTAAGCTCGAGCGCGTACGCCACCTGACGGCTCATGTGGAAGAACGACCCCACTGCCACGGCAGAGCTCACCTGAAAGCGCCCATCCCGGATCGAAAAGCCGTAGGGCAGCGAGAAGAAGGGCTCAACATCGCCACCGGGGTTTGAAAAACGATTGTGAATGTAGGGCATGAGCAGGCTTTCGAAGCGCCCCTGAGTACCCGCGTCGCCGTAGGTTTCCGTGATTCCGGTACCGGCGCTCCGCAGCCCTACTCGTGAATACAGGGCCTGCAGACCGAGTCCGATGCCGGGCTGGCCGTCGGTATCCGGAAAAAAGTCCGCCGTGAGGTTCGCCCCAATGCGGAACCGGCGCGGGCCTCCCCCCGTCCCAATGATGAAGGATGCGTTGGACAGCTCATTGAGGCCTTGCGAGAAGCGGAAATTGGCGCCGAATCCGGCACCACTGCTCAGAATAAACTCAGGCTCCACGCCCAGGTCCGATTGACCGGGCTCGAGATAGCGCACCACATTGAAGACTGTGGCACGTGCCTCGCCGGCACCCAGAAGCGCCCAGAAAAGGAGCAACGCACCGGAGACCCATCGGGGAGCATTCACGTGGAATTTCATGATGCTCCAGATGTACCGCGACGCTGCTCTTGCGAAAAGCCCGAAGTCGTGGAATAGACAGGGGCACTTCTGTTCTGTGGTGGCCATAGCTCAGTTGGTTAGAGCACCGGATTGTGATTCCGGGGGTCGGGGGTTCAAGTCCCCTTGGTCACCCCATAAAAAAACCCCAGGGTCTTTGACCCCGGGGTTTTTTGTCTTCAGTCCGTCAGACCTTAAGGGCTCATGCGCTCCATTAGGAAACGCCCAGTTTCGAGCTGTTCTGCTGGAGCCAGGACATGTTCATGCCCGGCACGTCCCTGAGCTGGTTCGGCGAGCTGAAATTTCCATGGTCATCGCGGTACTCCACGATGCGCTCGGCTTCCTGCTCGCTCAGGCCCATCGCCACGAAGTCATCCTTGCCCATCCGATTGATGTCGGCCTTGGCCCGCTTCTGCTCAACCGTCGGAATACGCTCCTTGTCGGTTTCTCGCCTGGTAGTGGTCGTCTCCTTCTGAATGGTCACATCGGCCGAACCCTTTTCCTGCTCAGGGCTGGTATCCAGCTGGCCCGGGCTTTGTCGCGTCACGCTCTGTTCGCTATCGTCTCGCGGACCAGTGTCCGTTCGAGCGGCATCACGACGATCAGTTCGAGTACAGGCGGATGCCACCAGCGCGGTGGCAAAAATCAGCAAGGCGGTTTTTCTGAACATGCAAATCCTCCATTCGGGCGACTGTTTTGCCCCCTGCCAGAGGGTACAAGTCCCACGCCAGCTCAAGACCATGCCTTGCAGGCCAAGGCTTCATGGCGAAAGAACTCCCCAATCACGAAAAGAGCATCGAAATCAGCGTGGATGAGGAGCTCGAAGCCGCCGAGCCGGATGACTACGACGCCCTGCTGCTGCCCGGTGGTGCACTGAACGCCGATTCGCTCCGAATGAACGACCGGGCCCGCGAATTCGTCCAGAGCTTCCAGCAGAAACAGAAGCCGATTGCGGCCATCTGCCATGCTCCCTGGCTCCTCGCATCGGCTGGAATCCTAAAAGGCCGCCGGCTGACGAGCCACCACACGATCCAGGACGACCTCACCAATGCCGGCGCACGCTGGATCGATCGAGACGTCGTCGTCGACGGCAATCTCGTGACAAGCCGGCAGCCGTCCGACATTCCGGCATTCAACCGCGACATCATCCGCCTGTTCTCGTCCTCGAGAGACCTGAAACGGGGCGGGCAACAGGCAGCATCCTGAGGAGGGCTCGAATGCCACGGAAAATCGCAGTGCTGGTCGGAAGTCTTCGAAATCCGCACCTACGAGCAGTGGGTCAGCAGGGTTGCCGGCACAAAGCAGCGGTCCGCAGCTTGATCTCACTGTCCGACGATGGCTTTTCTACCTTCAAGAAAGATCGTCGTCGAAACTAGGCCGTCGACGATCCTGACGGCGCGAGGACTGTAGATGAAGCGAAGCGCGGAATTCTTCAGGCAGGACTCGAACACCAGCTTCGGAAGCTTCTGCAGGACGAAGCGATCGACCAGATCGCTCTTCGGAATCATCAGCACGGCGTATCCCAGCGTGTAGGCTCCGATGCTCTTCACGTCCTCCACGCCGAAAAGCTCATACACTCCCGCCTGGAGTGCCACCGATCCACCGACGGTACCCAGGCGCACCGCATACCTTCGGACGGAAGACTGATTCTTTGAGATCATCGCGTAGCTGCTGGCGCTCTTGATGAGCGTGTTGACCAGTGGTGACACGAAATCGGCGGCTAGGACGTTCATGCGCCCGATATCGAGGAAGCGCTCGGGCGCCGACATCGCAATTCCGCCGAAGGTCAGGCCGACCGTATTCGACATCGAATCGAGGATGAATTTTCCGCCTCCGGTATTCTTGTCGAGGATCTTCGCGCAATCGACCACGCGCGCCTGGTCACCTCCAGTGACGAACGCCTTCGCCAGCTGATGTTCTGAAAGGATCTGATCTCCTCCTTCGGAGGACTTCAGCTCGCGCTCGATGGCGCGCACTTCATCCGAGGTGGGATCCAGTCCGGAGGTCTGATCGAACACAAAAGTTTTGGACTTCTTCGAGCGGCCGAAGCGCCACCATGAGGAACTCGCCTTCTCGGCGTAGCGCACTTCACCGGCTTCGCGAAACGGAACCAGCTCCGCCACGCCTGAAGCACCCTGGACCACGGCAAACCCCGGACTTCCGCGATCTGCCGTGACGGGCGTCTGCGAGAAGAACAGCCGATCATCCGAGGTCACGACGTAATAAAGCCTGGCGCCCTCTTCCTTCTTCAGTGCGAGAAGCGCCTGCGCGCTCGGCCTCTCCAGTGGCGCGGCCAGAAGTTTGGGAGATGTGAGATACCGATCAAAGGACTCATGGAGCCGTGCCATGAGGCGTGCGCAGTCCTCGGCCGACCACGCCATTGCGGCGCTTCCGATACCGCAGGCCAGCACCAGGCCCGTCCACTTCGTCCGCATGCTCATCATCGGGCCGCTCCCATGTCCTCATGGTAAACGAGCTTGCCGCATCCCGCGACACTCGCGTTTGGCCTTATTGCGTCACGGTTCTGGCGATGACGATGAGCGCGTCGCCTATTCCTTGAGATCCTGGCCCTTGCGTTTCGATTCGGGCCGTTGTGAGCTGGCCGCATGTTCCTACGTGCCGCCCGATGGATCGCCACCACACTCCTGGTACTTGCCCTTCATTCCCCCGCCCGGGGCGCACCCGAGCCACGGATTCCAGTCCTGATCATCGGGGGAGGCGTGGCCGGCATGGCCACCGCCTGGCACCTGCAGAAGGCCGGAATCGAGTTCCAGCTCCTCGAGATGTCGCCACGACTCGGAGGCCGGATGCGCACGGCATCGTATCCCGACTCGGGAACGGCTGAGATCGGACTTGAGGAGTTCTGGGAGGGCAATCCCCTGCTCGAGATCATGCGTGAGTTGAAGCTGCCGCTCGAGAAGTCCGCCAGCTCATTCTCGAGCGTCGTCCTCGACGGCAGGATTCATGCGTTTACGCAGGAGACCAACACCGACTTCCTCCGATCGGTCCTCTCAGGTGATGAACTCCGTTCGTTCCAGGCCTGGGATGCCGAAGCAGGCAGGATCCAGGAAAGACTCCGGAAGCCCCCCCTGCCCGCCGATCTGCTTTCACTCAAGGATCAGTCCTTCGAAGCGTGGGTGACGCAAAAGAAATTCGGGCTTTCGAAGAAAGCGCAGCAATTCATTCGCCAGCAGTCCGAGCCCGAATACGGAACATCCTGGACGCGGATCAGCGCCCTCGACGGCATCGCCGAATGGCGGATCTTCCAGGGAAAAGGAATGCAGTCCTTCCACCTGGTTCGTGGCAACCAGACTTTGGCCGAAGCGATGGCAGAGCATCTCGGTCGATCCAGGATCCTCCTCAACACGCAGGTGACGAACATCCAGTCCAGGAGCGACCACGTCGAGGTCATTGCCACGAACACGGCCACCTCCGAACAGAAGATCTTCCGAGCCGAGCATGTCGTCAGCACGATTCCACTATTTCGACTCAATGAGATCCAGTTTTCGCCCGAGCTTTCGACCAGACGACAAGAGGCCATCCAAACGCAGGGCTGGGGCTCCTACTTCACCGCACACGTTTTCGTAGACCGCGCCGCGGAAAGATTCTGGAACGCGCTCGGGCCGGAAACTCTGCCCATCCTGACCGGTTCCTCCATCGGAGTGGTCTACGAAGGGTACTCGCCCCAGACTGCGGGATACCGGCTGCTGAACCTGCTGATTACTGGCGATTTCGGCGAAGCGTTCAATGCCCGCACGATCTCATTCGATGCAGTCGGCGGCCAGATCCGGGCAGGCTTCGAGAAGCTCTGGCCGGGTTTCTCGAAGCACATCCAGAGAATGACCTTCTATCGCTATCATCCGCGGGCCATTGCCGGGTGGCCGGTGGGCCGCTCACGATTCGATACGCTCTCGGAACTCATGCGCACTCCCGAGGGCAGGCTGTATTTCGCGGGCGACTTCACTGAAGGAACGCATTCCGACGATGCAGCCCGATCGGCGCTTCGTGTCGTGGGCCAGATCGTGGAGTCCCGAAAGAAGAGATGAGAGATATTGTATCGCTCGTCGGCAAGCCGTACTCTTGAGTTCATGAAATTCCTTCAACTCTCGTTCATTCCCCAGTCCTCGGATTTCGCGCTCCTCACCCTGCGCCTCTGGCTCGGACTCTCCATGCTCGCTCTCCATGGCTGGGGCAAGTTCACGGGCTTTTCGACAATGGCGGGACAATTTCCAGATCCCATCGGCATCGGATCCACGGCAAGCCTCGCGCTGGTGGTCTTTGCCGAGCTCTTCTGCTCGGCGCTCATCGTGTTCGGATTCCTGACCCGCTTTGCCGCTCTGGCCCTGGCGATCACGATGGCCATTGCCTTCTTCAAGCAGCACGGCGGAATGCTCAGCGGTGAAGGCAGCGGTGAACTCGCCTTCATCTATCTCGCCGGCTACGTGGCGCTTTTCTTTTCCGGACCCGGAAAGTTCGCCTTCGAAAAACACTGATCCATGGAAAACCCTCGCGAGATCATCGTCATCGGGGCCGGCCTCGCCGGCCTCTCCGCCGCAGCCGGCCTGCATCGTCGCGGGCATGACGTTCTCGTCATCGACAAGGGTCGAGGAGTCGGGGGACGCATGGCGACCCGACGGGTCGGCAGCCTCAGGCTGGATCACGGCGCGCAGTTCCTCACGATTCGTGATCCAGCCATCCAGTCGCTCGTTTCTCCACTCCTGGAGAGCGGAGAACTGTTCGAGTGGTCGCGCGGATTTCCCGAATGGCGCGATGGTGTGATCCACCCTCGTTCCGAGGGCCACCCTCGCTTTGCCTGCCGGTCCGGAATGAGCGCGCTTCCGAAGTTCCTCTCCAAAGACCTTGATCTGGCGCTGGGAGAAGCCGTGACCACGGTAGAGCGTGACGGAAACCTCTGGACGATCGAACTGTCGGGCGGCGCCCGTCACCAAGCACGAACCCTGCTCGTCAACACCCCTCCCGCCCAGCTGCTGTCCCTGCTCGGAGAACTCCTGGAGCGCTCTTCACGGACGAAGCTGGACGTCCTGGAGATGGATCCAACCTGGGCCGTATTCGGCGAGGTCGATCGTGATCCCGAACTCCACGGGGTTGCACTCGAATTTGAGGATCATCCGATCTTTCGCTTCATCAGTCGCGACCACACTCGCCGGACACCGGGACAGCCTCCATCGCTGGTGATCCATTGCCACGAGCGCTGGTCGCGACAGCACCTGGAATCCACCCCGGCCGAAGTAGCCGATACGGTCTCCACCGCACTCCGGAGCCTTTTCGGAGTCCAGTTTGTCGGTGAGCCCCAGGTGCACCGCTGGAAGTACGCCACACCAACCGGCTCGTTGGGCGAGGACTGCCTCTGGCAGCCCGAGCTGCGTCTCGGAGCATGCGGCGACTGGTGCCGGGGCGGACGAGTCGAGGGGGCGCTGCTTTCCGGGCGGGCGCTCGCCGCGAAAATCTGATCGGACAGCTTCAAAAAGGCACCCCCGCCTTCTCGTATTCGGGCCTGCAGATCCGATACGATCGGGCCCATGATCGACTATGGACTGATCGGAAATTGCCAGGTCTCCGCACTCGTCTCGAAATCCGGATCGATGGACTGGTTGTGTCTGCCCCGCCCCGACAGCGATCCGGTACTCGGCAGGCTCCTGGACGACGAAGGCGGACATTTCTCGATCGAGCCCGTGTCGGAAGTCCGACATTCGAGCCAGCACTACGTCGAGAATACAAATATTCTCGTCACTGAGGTGGAGACCGTCTCCGGAGATGCCTTTCGGATCACCGATTTCTGTCCCCGCTTCGAACAACATGGAAGAATCTATCGCCCCTCGAGCGTCAACCGCATCATCGAACCCTTGCGCGGACGCCCTGTCGTGCGAGTTGCGTTCACCCCAGTCGAGGGATGGACGAAGGCTCCTGCAGCGCCGATCCGAGGCAACAGCCACCTTCGATTTGACTTTCGATCGAATTCGCTTCGACTGACGACCTCCATGCCACTCACTTACCTGACCGAAGGCACGCCGTTCAGCCTTCAGGAGAAGCTGTACTTTGCCATCACGTGGAGCACCGCCGTCGAGGAGGACCTCGTCGAGCTGCTGGAGGGGCAGCTTGTACGAACGACGACCTACTGGCGCAACTGGGTCAAGCACTGCTCCATTCCCAGCCAGTTCCAAAAGGAAACGATCCGCTCGGCTCTGGCGCTCAAGCTCCACTGCTATGAGGATACCGGTGCGATCCTTGCCGCGACGACGACGAGCCTTCCGGAGGAGCCGGGTCACCAGCGCAACTGGGATTATCGCTTCTGCTGGCTGCGCGACTCGTACTTCGTGCTCTCGGCGTTCCACAATCTCGGACACTTCGAAGAGATGGAAGGCTTCCTCAAATTCTTCCTCGGCATCGCCGAACGCCAGGGCGATGATCTCGCTGCGCTTGCGCCAGTCTACTCGCTCGATCGTGAGCTGCCTTTGCCTGAGATGATCCGGGCGGCATGGAGCGGACATCGAGGCAGCGGCCCGGTGCGCACCAACAACCAGGCTGCCGAGCACATCCAGAATGACGTGTATGGCGAAATGATCCTGACGCTGAGCCCGATCTATTTCGACGAGCGCTTCGTTCATCTACGCAATCGAGATCACGATCGCCTCATGGCGAAACTGGCTCTGCTGTGCAGCAAATCCATCTCGACTCCGGATGCAGGACTCTGGGAGCTCAGAAACGGCTGGCAGGAACATTCCTTCACCAACCTGATGTGCTGGGCCGGACTCGAACGGGTGTCGCGCATCGAGCGAGTCCGCAAGATAGCGGACAGTGCCATTTCGCTCGAATCCGAGGTACAGCGGGCACTCGAAGCACTAAACCGGGCTACACGTCAGGGAGCTCTGCGGAACGGCCCGACGGATGACAGCTTTGATTCGGCGCTGTCGCTGGCTGCGGTGCTTCGGCATCCGGACTCGAAGATCGCGCTGGCCACCGTCCGGGACATCCAGAATCACCTCTCTCTGGGATCGACGCGCCCTCATCGCTCATTCCACTACAGGTACCTGCGACAGGACGACTTCGGCCGCCCCGGGTCGGCTTTCCTGATCTGCTCATTCTGGATCGCTCAGGCGCTGGCCAGGTTGGGTGAGCACGAAGAGGCAAGGACCATTCTCGACGACGCCACCCGTGCCGCCAACGAGGTTGGATTGTTTGCCGAACACTATGATCCGCAGCGCGGCATCCAGCTCGGAAACTTTCCGCAGGCCTACTCGCACGTGGGCATGATCAATGCGGCCTTTGCCGTGAGCCCTCCCTGGAGCGAAATCTTGTAAGAGCGGCCTGCACGTGTGAGGCTCGAGCGACATGAAGAAGCAGCCCTTCGTCCGACGCCTTTCGTTTGCCGTTTCAGGGATCATCCGGACTGCCAGAACCGAGGCCAGCTTTCAAACCCAGCTCTTCGGAGCACTCGCCGCCCTCGTCCTGCTCGTCGTTCTCCGGCCCGAGCCCCTCTGGTGGGCGCTGATGGCACTGACGACCGCGGCCGTCCTCTCGGCTGAACTCCTGAATACGGCTCTCGAGCTCGTGCTCGACCGTCTCCATCCGGAGCATGACCCGCGGATCGGACTTGCCAAGGACTGCGCCGCAGGCGCCGTGCTCGTCTTCAGCCTGGCATCGCTCGGCGTGGCCGCGGCGTTGATCATCCACGCCTGGCATCGCTCCTGAATCCCGCACTTTACTGAACTCAGATCGGGGGCTATTGCTCGGCGCATGCAACAACGTCTGCCTGTCCTCACCGCCACACTGGTTGCCGTCCTCAGTCTGAGCGCCTGCGCTCCCCGCGCCCTGACGACTCCGACGCCGGGAGCACATCAATACGCCATCTCCACTCAGGGCGAAGCCGCCTCGCGCGCGGCAGAAGCGGTACTGCGTGAGGGAGGAAACCTGTTTGACGCTGCAGTCGCCGCCTCGTTCGTCATCTCCGTCGAACGCCCGCATAGCACCGGAATCGCAGGAGGAGGGTTCTGGCTTTCCTACGACGCAAAAACGAAGAAGCTCGTGGCGCTCGATTTCCGTGAGCGCGCTCCCTCGAAGATCGAGCTTCCGAAAAAGCTCCTCAAGGAAAAGCCCGAAGCGGTCACGCAGCTTCTCCAGGATACGCCGCTTGGAACCGGCATTCCCGGCTTCATTGCTGGAATGAGCGAAGTCCATCGTCGCTTCGGCAAGCTGCCGTGGGCACGCCTGATCCAGCCTGCGATCGACCTCGCCGAAAAGGGTTTCACGATCTATCCGGACCTGGCGGATGCACTTGCGGATCGTCGCGAAGTCCTCGCTCGCGACACGGATGCCGCGCGCATCTTCCTGCACGCCGATGGCTCGCCCCGAAAGTTCGGCGAAAAGCTCGTGCAAAAGGATCTCGCCGTCACGCTCCGACTCATCGCCCACGATGGTGCGGACACGTTCTACCGCGGCGAGCTCGCCCGAAGGATCTCCTCCTGGATGCGTTCACGGGGCGCTCCTTTCTCGGCTGAGGATCTGCGAAGCTACAAGGTCATGGAGCGCGAGCCTGTGGTGGTCGATGCGTTTGATCGCCGCATCGCCGTCACCCCGCCGCCCAGCTCGGGCGGAATCCACCTGCCGCAGATGCTGCAACTTCTCGAAGCCCATCGCGGCGACCTGCGCCAGTGGGGCCCTGGTGACGAGCGCACGCTCCACCGCGTCGCGCAATCCATGCAGCTTGCCTATGCCGATCGAGCTCGCTACCTCGGTGATCCGGCCTATACGAAGATTCCGCAGAAGCTGCTGCTGAGCCGCGAGTACCTGCGCGAACGCAGCAGGCTCTCCTTCGGCGATCGCGCCGTTCCTGCTGCCTCGATCACTCCGATGTCTCCGAAGAACTGGCGCAAAATCCAAAAGCTCCTGGGCGAGCATACCGACACCACTCACCTGTCGTTCCTCGATGGCGACGGCAATGCAATCGCCACCACGCAGTCCATCAACGGCTGGATGGGCTCAGGCCAGGTCGTATCCGGAATGGGCCTCCTGCTCAACAACACCAACGACGATTTCAGCATCGCCGAGGGCGTGAAGAATCTTTACGGTGCGATCGGCTCGAAGCCGAACCGGCTGCAGCCTGGAAAAACACCGCTCTCGAGCATGACTCCAACAATCGTCTTTGAAGGCGTGAAGGACTCACGTCCCCGCATGGCCATCGGCGCACCGGGCGGCACGAGGATCATCACCTGCGTGCTCCAGGTGCTGCTCAACCGCTGGGTACACGGACTTCCGCTCGAGGAGTCCATTGCACGCCCCCGCATCCACCAGCAGTGGATGCCGGATGAACTCCTGATCGAAGATCCAGCTCCTCGCGAAGGATTCTCGAAATCCGTCACGGATGCCCTGGTCGCACGCGGGCACCCCGTGAAACGCGACGAAGTGCATTGCCGCGTCACGGCTGCAGAATGGACCGACTCGGGCTTCCAGGCGGCGAAGGATCCGCGCGACGCCGGCCTTGCCATCGTTCGCTGATGACAGGCCAAACCAGCCGCTGTTAGCATTCGGGACATGAAGATGACCCGAGTTGCCGTTCTTGCCTTGGTCGTAACCCATCCCGCTTTTGCGGCCGAGAACCCGTGGACTCGAATCAAAGCCCCCGCAGAGGGTCGCCCAGAATCGATCGGTTCGCCTTCCGCCGGATGTGTTCGAGGAGCGACCGCCCTCACCAAGGATTCGGGAAAGGGTTACGTTCTTGTCCGACCCTCACGAGGCCGCAATTTTGGGCATCCCCGGCTGGTCACGCTCATTGAGGAAATCGCGAAAGAGCGAACGGGCAGGAAGCAGGCGCCGCTTCTCATTGGCGATCTCGGGCTTCCGCGCGGGGGCCCGACGATGTCGGCCCACTCCAGCCATCAGACCGGGCTCGATGCCGACATCTGGTACCATCAGCACCGCCAGTGGATCGGCAGAAGGCAGGTCACGATTCGCGATCGCGAACGCCTTTACGCCCCTGGAATGGTCGACAAAAAGCGGCTGGCAGTGACCCGTGCCTTTGGAAACGACCAGCGTGAGCTCCTTCGGAGCTTCGCCATCAGCCCCGAAGTCGATCGCATCCTGGTTCACTTCGCCATCAAGCGCGAGCTCTGCCGAAGGATGCCCCACGAGCCCTGGATCCGGAAGATTCGCCCCTGGTTCGGACATGATCATCACTTTCACGTACGCCTGATCTGCAGCCCTTCCGACCCACTTTGCAGGAAAGGCGATCCGATTCCCGAGGGCAATGGCTGCGACAACACGCTCGACTGGTGGTGGAGCGCCGAGGCCCGCTCCGACGAAACGAAGAATCTCGACCGGCAGGAGCATCCAGTAATGCCCACCCTGCCGGCCGAATGTGCGCCGCTCGCCACGGACTCTCGCCAGACTTAAGCAGCGCGAGGATATTCGCGCTCTTTTTCGCCCGCTGCCGTGATGACTCGACGGTTGGTAAAGGCCACCAGCGCAAATACGGCCAGACCAAGCACCACGTGAACGCCCGTCTGGAAGTCCGTGATCGATCCGCGATAGCCGAAGATCCACGGAGCGAGCAGCACCAGCGCCCCGTTGATCACGTCGAGGACCATGTGTATCCGAACCGGAATGGCCTTGACGATCGAGTAGCGGTAATTCGTGAGCAGGCTGTAGACGATCAGCCCGACGCCGGCCGTCTGGAAGACGTTCCGGGCGATATCGATGGTGGCGAAATTGAAGAAGTACGGGCAGAAGGCCAGCACCACTCCGAAGATATAATCGAGGACGTTGTGGGTCTTGAGTGAGATCATGGCCCTTGCTCCTGCACCGACGATGCCGTGCGAAATTTACCGCATTGACGGCCGCCCCCCGCGAGGCGGACAATCATTTCATGACCGCCAAAATCGGCATTGCCGGTGCCCTGGAAATCCTCGAAGGACTCGACCCCGCCACCCGCGAACGCATCCTCGGTGAGATCCAGTCGCAGCAACCGGAAATCTACGAGCAGCTCCGTACCGGGCTGCTGAACATCGAAAACCTGATGAAGCTCGAGGAATCGCAGCTTCGCGAGCTGCTCCAGGCCGTTCCTCGCGAGAAGTGGGCCCGGGCGCTTCGAGCCTGCTCGCCGGAGCTGAAAGATCGCCTGATGTCGAATCTTCCCACTCGCGCCCGCGCGGACATGGAAGACCTGATCCAGGCCGTCGGCCCACAGCCGCTCAACGAGGTTCGCCGGATCCAGTCCGAAATCGCCCTTGAGGCAAAGACCCGCTTCGAACGCAAGTAGCCCATGAATCATCTCCGTGTCGTTCTCGTGGATCCTCGCTTTGCCGCCAACATCGGCTTTGCCGCGCGCGTCTGCACGAACTTCGGCGTGGAGGATTATCGGGGCGTCAGCCTCGACCGCGAGCGCTGGCACTGGGAGGAGGCGAAGAAGATTGCCGTCGCTCCTGCCGATCGCCTGCTCGAGAACTTTCGCGTCCATGCCACAGTGAACGAAGCAATCTCCGACTGTGACCTGGTCATCGGTTTCACGAGGCGGTTCGGAGAGGACCGCCGTCCCGAGCTCACACCCGGATCGCTGGCAGCGCTCATCCAGAAAACATCCCCCCAAAAAATTGCTCTGCTTTTCGGCAATGAAGAAACCGGACTCACCGAGGACGAGCTTCGCCCGTGCACGCACCTCTGCATGATTCCGACCTCCGACCTCATGCCCTCGATGAACCTGAGCCATGCCGTTGCGGTCGTGCTCTCGCGCCTGCGCGAGGATCTGCTCGAGTCGCGCAGTAATACGGCCATTCCGGAGATCACCGATGTCGCCACCGCGTCCGATCTTTCCGGGCTTTTCGGTCACTGGCGCGAATTCATGGTGGCGGCAGGAATGACGGAGGCAGGAAATCCCGAACGACTTCTCCGGCGCGTCGAGCGCATCCTCCACCGCGCACGGATCAGCGGCCGCGAAGTGAAGATCCTTCGTGGAATCCTCGCCAAGGCGCTCCACCGAATGCTGCCGCGGCGTTAGGCCGTAGAGCACCCCCAACCGTCATCGTTTACCGGGCGTTCTCAATGACCAGAATACCCACCGAAATGAGGCAGATCACCACCTGCGCTCGCGTGAGCTCCGAGCGGCGCCCCGCCAGCCAGTAAAAGCTCACGTGCGCAAGAAAGCCCCAGACCAGCCCCTGCGTGATCGAAAACGTCAGCGGCACCAGGATGATGGCCAGAAATGCAGGCAGCAGGTCTTCGAGCGTGTCAGTCTTCAGTGCCGAAACGCTTCGAAACATGAGCACGCCCACCCACACGAGCACGGGGGCGGTCGCATAGGCGGGCACCATCGCAGCCAGCGGCGCGATAAACAGGCAGGGAAGAAAACAGAGGGCCGCAACCACGGCCGTTCTTCCGGTCCTTCCCCCCACCTCCACTCCCGCCATGCTCTCGACAAAAACGGTGCCCGAGCTCGTGCCGAAGACCCCGGCAAGAAGCGTTGCCCAAGAATCGACGATGAGTCCTTCGCGCAGGCGCTTCGGAGCTCCTTTTGAGTCCACAAGCCCCGCTCCGTGCGACATTCCCACGAAAGACGTGATCGAATCAAAGAGATCGGTGAACAGGATGGCCAGGATTGCCGGAATCATCGAAAGCTGGAGCGCTCCCCAGACATCCAACTTGAAGAACGCCGACGAAAAATCCGGCATCGAGAACCAGTGATCGGGAGTCCGAACCATTCCGAGCGCCCAGGCGGCCCCCGTGACGGCGAAGATGCCCGCCAGAAAGGCAAACGGGTTCCTGCGTCGAAGCAGCGCGCCGATCAGCACGAAGCCCGCAAGCGAGAGCAGCACCGATGCGGTGATCGGCCCCGCCTTGACCGAGGTCACAGGATCATTGACCACGAAGCCCGAGTTCTTGAGCCCGATGAAAGTGAGAAAAACCCCGATTCCGGCCGCCGAGCCGATGCGAAGCCCGTGGGGCACGGCTCGCGCCATGGCTTCTCGAATCGGCGTGACCGACACGAGCAGGAAAAGCACTCCCGCCCAGAACGTGATGCCGAGTGCCGTCGGCCACGGCACGCCCTTTCCGAGGATGAGCGTGTAAGTGAAGAACGCATTGAGCCCCATTCCCGACGCCACCGCATACGGTAGCCTGGCGTAGAGGCCCATGAGCAGCGTGGCGACAAACGAGAGCAGCACGGTTGCGGTGAGCACTCCGGAAAAGGGCATTCCCGTACCCCCGCTCGTGAGCACGGAAGGATTCACTACGACGATGTAGGCCATCGTGAAGAACGTGGTGATGCCGGCAATGATTTCAGTCTTGAACGACGCGCGAGAAGAAGAGTGGGACATGTCGTTGATCGTAGCACACGACATCAATACCAGGGCTGGTCGCGCCAGAGGATTTCGGAGAGCATCTTCTGTCCGGACATGTCCGGATGAAAGCAGTCGATCGCGAGGTCTTCGGGCTCGAACCGCGCGTCGGCCACCGAAGCTCCGAACGCCACCTCGAGCTCGGGGTGCGTCTGCCGGGTCTCGCGCACGAGGGATTCAAGCACTGCATTCTTTCGCCGAACGAGCTCCATGCGCTCCTGAAATCCGGCTTCATCAGTCCAGTCGAGAAGGTTCGGACAAAACCGAAAGAGCTTCTGCCGAACTTTTTCGCAGGTCACTCCGGGAAGGATCTCATGACTTCGGAACTCAGGAGCTCCCGCCGCAGGAACGGGCGGGATCGCCGAGATCAGCACCTTCACCGAATCGGCGGCACCCTGTCCGGCAGCCCGGGCTCCAGACGAGAGGAGCGCGAGTGCCTCGCGCATCTGGGCTTCAAAAACTTCGTCCGGCACCACGGGCCCCCCCGTGGAGTTGCACGAGTCATTCGCGCCGATGGTCATGGCGAGGTACTCGATTCGGGGTGATTCGCCGCCATTCTCGAGCCTTGCCGCCTCAAGCTGGGCGAGCAGCCGCGAAGCCTGCTCGATCAATCCTGAAGCCTCTGCGCCCGGAACGGCGAGATTCAGGGCCTGGAGCTGCGAAGAGTTCCGGCCTCTCGCCTTCCAGATCTGCCGGATTCGCACCTCATGCGAATCCAGAAGTCGCCCTGTGACCCAGGAGTGCGTCGACTGATTGTAAATGAGCGGCGAGAGCAGAGCGTGCAACCCTTCCGCCTGGATTCGTTTCCAGGCATCGAACCAGCCGCTGCGATCGGCCATCGCTTGTTCACGAATCGGCTCGGTGGATGCGGATGAATTCATTGCCCGCTCGAGAGGTTTTCTGGAGCGAAGCAGGAACGGAGAGCTCGTCGTGTTCGCGAGAGTTCCGACAGTGATCGAGTCGCCCATGGCGACCACCAGGTGTGGCGGAGGCTTTCTTCCGAAAGCCTTTGCATGATTCGGAAAGAAGCCCGAGCCCGCGGCCAGGATCGTTAAAAAAATGACACCAGTTCTCGCGACAACAACCATGTCGAGAGATCGGCGTTCCGAAGACTAATCTTGAGTATTTTTGTCCGCTATAGATCGGCTGGCCCTGTCAAACTCATCCTAAATCCTATCGACCATACTCCCGTTTTTGAGTGAATTTCAGGAATATGATCCCACGACTCCTGAAGCTTCCGCGGAGAGCCAGCATCCTGCTTCTGGGGCCCCGCGGCACCGGAAAGTCTTCACTCGTTCGCGACACCTTCCAGGAGAACAGCAAGACCCTGTGGATCGATCTTCTCGATCATGCGCTCGAGGAGCTTTACGTCCAGAACCCCTCGAGACTCGGCGAGGAGATCACGGCTGGAAAGTATCGAACCGTCGTCATCGACGAGGTGCAGAAGTGCCCGGCACTCCTGAATGTGGCTCATCGGTTCATTGAATCCTCCGGAGTGCAGTTCGTCCTGACGGGATCCAGTGCCCGCAAGCTGAGGCGAGGCGCCGCGAATCTGCTCGCTGGAAGAGCGTTTACGTATCAGCTCCATCCCCTCACCCATCGCGAACTGGGTGCTCGATTCCACCTCCAGGAGGCCCTCGAGTTCGGGACATTGCCCCGACTTTATTTTCCTTCCGGCGCAACGGCCAAGAGACAAATCAAGTGGTCTGCCCAGGAGAAAATCCTGTTTCTTCAGAGCTACGCTCGAACTTATCTGAAGGAAGAAATCCAAGTGGAACAGATCGTTCGACGAGTTGAACCATTTCGCGGCTTTCTTCGAGTTGCCGCTCAAATGAACGGCAAGGTGATCGAGTATGCGAAAATCGCCGAAGAAGTGCATGTCGATCCGAAAACCGTCGCGGAATACTTTTCGATTCTTGAAGACACACTGGTGGGTTTTCTTCTTCATCCCTACCACCGCTCGATCCGAAAACGACAGGGCAAGAAACCCGGCAAGCCTCCGGCGCTCGTGGAGATCAAGTCATCGGAAAGCATCGCCGACAGCAGGATTTCAAAGCTGTCGGTGTTCAAAAAGGACTTTCCAGACAGCGAGCTCTTCATCCTTTCACGCGAGAAGCGGCAGAGGATTCATGATGGAGTGTGGATTGGCCCGTGGAACGAAGGAATTCAAAGGATTCTTGGCTAGGGGCTCAGGACCAGCGCGCCTCAAAAAAAAGCACCAAAATGCCGCTGACAGGCCGAAGGAAAGCCTGGCGTCCGGCGCATCTGCTCGGGCGTTTTTCCGGCCATCTTGCGAGCCAGCTCCTCGAGTGAAGCCTCTTCGAGAGGCTTGGATCCGCTCGCTGGCAGGCACCCCTGGCACAAAGGATCCGATGGCGGTGCCAGCGAATCACTCAACTGCTGGATCGACTCCACGGCCTCTTGGGCAGCAGCACCCGACGCCTCCACTCCACGAGCCTTCTTGATCTGGGCCTCCATGGCGTCCACCCGACTTGCATCACCCATAGTCTGCGCCAGAATCTTCTCCGGATTCTTGCGAATCTGCTCGAGATGCCGGAGTTCTTCGTCGAGCGCCTCGCGGCTCACTCGGCCATCCTTGCCCACACGAAAAGAGAGCGTCACCACTCGGTCCGGAGTCAGGCGGGTCTGGCCCTCAAGGCCATCTGGAAGCCTTTCGTCAAATCGAACGTCGACCTTCGACAAGCGAAAGTCGCGCGCCGATCGTCTGTCCGAAAGCGCCTTCACGCGCTTTTCAATCGCTTTGCGGGCCTCTTCGACCGAGACCGTGTCCGCGGGGTTTCGGACCTCCGAGCTTTTCAAGGCAAGCTGAAGCTTGGTCGCAGCTGCTCGAACATCCGGGTCAGAATCCTTTAAGGCGATCTGTCGGAGTCGCTCCGCCTCAGGCCCGGATTCGCCCGTAAGCGACTCGGCGGCGTAGTAGCGCACCTCGGGGTCCTGGTGATTGAGGGCCTGGGCTTTCACTTTCAGCGCCTCTGGCCCGGATTCGCTCTTAAGCGACACGGCTGCGCGCAGGCGCACCATGGGGTCCTGGTGATTCAGCGTCTGGGCTTTGACCTTCAGCGGCTCTGGCCCAGACTCGCTTGCAAGCCACGAGGCGGCGCGCCTGCGCACATCGGGGTCCTGGTGATTCAGCGCCTGGGCTTTGACCTTCAGCGCCTCTGTCCCGGACTCGTTCTCAAGCGACCAGGCGGCGTGCGAGCGCACTCCGGGGTCCTGGTGATTCAGCGCCTGGGCTTTCACTTTCAGCGCCTCGGGCCCGGACTCGGTCGAAAGAGACTTGGCGGCGCCCCCGCGCACATAGGGGTCCTGGTGATTCAGCGCCTGGGCTTTCACTTTCAGCGCCTCGGGCCCGGACTCGGTCGAAAATGGGGCTATCCCACACATAGGGGTCCTGGTGATTCAGCGCCTGGGCTTTCACTTTGAGCGCCTCAGGACCGGACTCGTTCGAAAGCGACCAGGCGGCGTGCGAGCGCACTCCGGGGTCCTCGTGACTTAGTCCGAAACTAAAAAGATTCCAGTATTGCCCCGAACTTCTGAGCCCAGGGTACTTCTTCGCAAGCCCGGCTAGACTGCCAGTTCTTAAAATCCGTTCTCGAAATTCGGGCCTTCCTCTCTCGAGAATCGCCAAAACCTGTTTTTCACTGAGATTCTCCAGCGACGGTTCGAGCTGGGTCAGTGCTCCGGCTTGCTTCACCGTCGTTTCGGTGATGAGGTTTCCACCGTAACCGTACTGAGACTGGCCTCCCGACTGCTTGAGAAGCACCTCTTTCATCCGCGAATCGGCTGCCGTTGCTGAGGCTGTAGGATCTTTGGATCGACCAAAAAGATACGACGGGCTCGTCGTCACGGTCGGGCGATTACCCCCATTGCTCATGGCCGCACTCGAACCGACCAAGATCTTGCGGTAGGGCGTGGGCAGGTGCTTCTGCTGCTCCTTCATCCACAGCGAATAGGCCGAGAGCTTCGAAATGGCGCCTCCCTCGTTCTTAATTCCGGTCTTGTTGAGCGCCGGCGCCTGGATGTCCATGGAAAGAAAGGTATCGTTACCGACCTTGACCGGAACCCCGTGCTTGAACCCCGGTGTCAGGCTTCCGTTCTCGACCACCAGATGAAGCTGGCTGTCTTGAAGAGCGACCGTGCCCCAGCGCTCCGGGCTCAAGTAATCACAGTGCCCTCCACCCACGCACTCTTGAACGGCAATACCCTTGAAAAGGCCATGAATGCGCCTCGGAACCGATTGAAACTCGAGCGTCGTCCTCGCCACTCGTCCTTCCGGAATGAGCTTGCCCCGGTTCGTTTTGCGAAGCTTGACCGTGAAGAGCTCCGACTCGAGCGCCTTGCCTGAGGCATCCACTTCGAGCTTGGGTTGCTCGAGTGCAGGCACTGCAGTTTTGACCACGAGCGAATGCAGGCTTTCTGGAACCGGCAGGGCACCCTTCTGCTGCACCTGCTTCATGCCGATCAGCACCTGATCGGCATCACCGGAGTTGAGAACATCTCGAAGTGCTTCGCCGTCCTTGCCGAAGACCTTCTCGTGCACCGCGAACGCGGCGAGTTCTTGAGTTCGCGGGTCTTTGAGAAGCCTTTTCTGAAGCTCCGCTTCCGCCTGGCCGCGTTCGAGCTTCGCCGACTTCGGAAGCGCTGCAATCCGGGCGCGTTCTGTTTGAATTTCAGACTCAAGCTCCGTGCCGAGCTTCTTCAGCTCGCTCTCTCTCGATTGTTCATCGAGGGCTCGAAGGCGCTTCGAGCTGCTCTCGAGCTTTGATTTCAAACTCTCGTAAAATTTCTTCCACTGCTCCTGCTTGAGCTCTAGCCCCGAGCTCTCCGCATCGAGCGTCACGGAAAAGGTCTTACCGAGCCCCGTGCTCTCAAAGAGCCTCTTCCCGAGCTCGGGATGCTCCTTCACCGCTTTCCGGGCCTGAGAAATCACCGCATCAAAATTGGGCCGAGGAAATTGGCTCTCGCCCTGAGGGTACATCGACACCCACTGCTGGTAGTAGCGATCGCGAAGGGCCTGGCCATTCTCCGTTTCGGCAAGGAATGTGGCGGAATCTCCCGCCTCCTGAACGATCGCATCGAGCTTCGCGAGGCCATCCGACACCTCGGACGCACCTGCCAACGGCGCGACCACGCTCAGCACGAGCGCGGCGCAGAGCACGCGGCGAGATCGAAGGAGTCTCAGGACAAACCTCATCCTGAATCGTTTCGGCAGAATTTTGGCGATTCTTGAGATTTTCTGACTTGCCCACTGTGTCGGCACGGACCTGGGACTAGACCTCTTGTGATTCCAAAGCGATTCTGTCCCTAGTTAATTCCAAAGCGATTCTGTCCTTGGAGCTTTAAAGCCAAGGTCCTGTTCTGATTGTTTCTTTCCCATCTGACACAGGGGGATCGAGATGAGCCAACAGGCCTGCAAGGGGGTATTTTTGAGCTTTCGGGAACAACGTCGACTGGATGTGGCCCACCAGGTTTTACGCGCCGAAATCACCGCAGAACAGGCCGCAAAAAAGCTGGGATTAAGTGAAAAACAAACCGGAAGAATCGTCAAAAAAGTGCGAGAGCTCGGTGTT
>CAMAQA010000015.1 GCA_945860415.1 Bacteriovorax stolpii | reverse complement strand
CTCCACCATTCGAATTGCCCGCAATTCGAGTGGTTTTTGACGGAAAAAGTTTTAGCGGGCGAGAGTAGCTCAATTGGCTAGAGCATCGGCTTTCCAAGCCGAGGGTTGAGGGTTCGAGACCCTTCTCTCGCTCCAAAAATTTTATTCGGCGCTCTTGTAGCTCAGTTGGTAGAGCACTCCCTTGGTAAGGGAGAGGTCATGGGTTCAAGTCCCATCAAGAGCTCCAGTAAAAAAACCGGTTTTAGGTTCCGGCAACAACCTAACCAACGTAACCAGGCGCTTGCCATGGCGAAAGCCATGACAGACGCAGGACTGAACTAGGGATAAAGGAAGGACGAGAAGAGTCATGTCGAAAGAGAAATTTGACCGCAAAAAGCCTCACTGCAACATCGGCACGATCGGCCACGTTGACCATGGCAAGACGACCCTGACTGCTGCGATCACCACGGTGCTCGCCAAGAAGGGTCTCGCCCAGGCTCGTGGATACGACCAGATCGACAACGCTCCGGAAGAAAAAGAGCGCGGCATCACGATCAACACCACTCACGTGGAGTATGAGACTGCCAATCGCCACTACGCGCACGTCGACTGTCCGGGACACGCCGACTACGTCAAGAACATGATCACTGGCGCTGCCCAGATGGACGGCGCGATCCTCGTGGTCTCCGTTGCTGACGGTCCGATGCCTCAGACTCGTGAGCACATCCTGCTCGCCCGTCAGGTCGGCGTTCCGGCTATTGTTGTGTTCATGAACAAGATGGACATGGCCGATCCTGAACTCGCGGACCTCGTTGAAATGGAAATCCGCGAACTCCTCTCCAGCTACAAGTTCCCTGGCGACGAGATCCCGATCGTCAAGGGCTCTGCCCTCAAGGCAATGGAAGGCGACGCTGGCGACATCGGCGAAGGCGCAATCATGAAGCTCATGGAAGCCGTCGATAGCTACGTTCCGCAGCCGAAGCGCGAAAAGGATAAGCCGTTTCTGATGCCGGTTGAAGACGTGTTCTCGATCTCTGGTCGCGGAACGGTTGTCACTGGTCGCGTGGAGCGCGGCGTGATTAAGGTTGGCGAAGAAGTCGAGATCATCGGCCTCCGCCCGACCATCAAGTCGACGGTCACGGGTGTTGAAATGTTCCGCAAGCTCCTCGATCAGGGTGAGGCTGGCGACAACATCGGCGCTCTCCTTCGCGGTACCAAGAAGGAAGAAGTCGAGCGTGGTCAGGTTCTGGCTCACACCGGATCCGTCACCCCGCACAAGAAGTTCAAGGGCTCGGCCTATATCCTCACCAAGGAAGAAGGCGGACGTCACACTCCGTTCTTCAAGGGCTACCGTCCTCAGTTCTACTTCCGTACGACAGACGTCACGGGCGTGGTCACCCTGCCCCCGAACGTCGAAATGGTCATGCCTGGCGACAACATTCAGATTGAAGTCGAGCTGATCACGCCGATCGCCATGGAAAAGGAACTGCGTTTCGCCATCCGCGAAGGCGGCCGCACTGTCGGCGCCGGCGTGGTTGCTGAAATCATCGAGTAATTGAAGTGTGTGGCCGGGACCTCAGGGTCCCGACCATTGATGTTGACTCTGGCATCGTTAGTTGTTCCTAGAGGGGAGGGGGGCTAAAGTCTCCCTCCCTGTTGGAACTGAATCGGAACCGAACCACCCGTCATGAGACGGGTAATCTTCTGGTTTATGACCTGCTTGCGATGACCAACCGGATAATTCAGTCCGGTAGCCGATCAGAGTGTTTGGAGTAGTAAAATGCGAGTCATTGTTGGTTTGGATTGCACCGAGTGCAAGCGCAAGAATTACGGCACGACCAAGAACAAGCAGAAGACCACCGATAAGCTGGAAAAGAAGAAGTACTGCAAGTTCTGCCGCAAGCACACGTCCCATCGCGAAGGAAAGTAAGAGATTAAGGATAGGCCAGTAGCTCTAATGGTAGAGCGGCGGATTCCAAATCCGTAGGTTGTGGGTTCGAATCCCTCCTGGCCTGCCACTCTCGAGCAACACTACGCGCTTGAAATAAGAGAATCACTCTATGGAAAATCAGCAGCAAAAATGGGTTACCATGAGCTTTGTTGCAGCATCCGCACTGCTGGCCATTCTGGTCTTCAGTTTCGGACAGAAGTTTGCTGGAGCTTATGATCTGGAGGCCCGTTTTCGGCACGTCGAGATGATCCTTCAAGGGGGTTCCGTCCTCCTGGGTATTCTTCTTTTTTCGTTTCTTTATCGCAGCGATGCGGTGAACCAGTTCATGGCAGAGGTCGTTGTTGAGCTTTCTCGCGTTTCCTGGCCGACTCAGAAGGAAACCCGCGCGGCGACCCTGCTGGTTGTGGTCATGGTCCTGATCTCCGGCCTGTTTCTCGGGCTGCTGGATTACCTGTGGACCGTTCTTTTGAAGTGGATCATCTAGCTGGAAGGGGAATCATCGTGACCGAAGGTACAGAAAACACTTCAGGACTCGCGGCCGGCGCCACTACTGGTTCCGAAATGAACTGGTATATCGTGCACACCTATTCCGGGTATGAGCACAAGGCGAAAACTGCGCTCGAAGAGAGAGTGAAGTCGCTCCGCAAGGAGTCCTTTTTCGGGGAAGTCATCGTCCCTGAAGAGAACGTGGTAGAACTCGTTAAAGGTCAGAAGCGCACTACAAAGCGTCGCTTCTTTCCAGGATACATCCTCGTGAAGATGGTCCTGAATGACGAGACCTGGCACATTGTGAAGAACACGCCAAAGATCACCGGTTTTGTTGGTGATAAGATTCGTCCGGTTCCGATCGCGGAATCCGAGGTCCAGAAGATGACGAATCGAATCGCCGAAGGGCAGACCAAGCCTCGACCGCGCGTTTCATTCAACGCGGGTGAAAACGTCCGAGTTGTGGACGGCCCGTTCTCCAACTTCAGTGGCACGGTTGAAGATGTGAATCCGGATAAAGGTAAAGTTAAAGTTTTGGTCAGCATCTTCGGGCGCTCGACGCCCGTGGAGCTGGATTTTATTCAAGTTGAAAAAATTTGAAGCCTTGTGTTAAGAGGGGCCCCTTATGGCGAAGAAGGTAGTTGGTCAGATTAAGCTGCAAATCCCAGGTGGCGGAGCAAATCCGGCACCTCCCGTTGGACCTGCTCTCGGTCAACGTGGTGTAAACATTATGGAATTCTGCAAGGCGTTCAACGCCAAGACGCAGGATCAGAAGGGCACGATCATTCCCGTGATTATCACGGTGTATTCGGATCGTTCTTTCACCTTCATTACCAAGACTCCGCCCGCTTCGATTCTTCTTCTGAAGGCCGCGAAGATTGAAAAAGGGAGCGGAACCCCCAACAAGACCAAGGTCGGTAAGGTCACCCAGAAGCAGCTCGAAGAGATTGCCAAGGTGAAGATGCCGGACCTGACCGCTGCCTCGGTCAAGGCTGCCATGAACACCGTGGCAGGAACGGCTCGCAGCGCCGGAATCACGATCGCTGAGTAAGTTGTAAAATCTGTGGGAGCTCCGAGTCGTCTGCGGGGCGCTTGAACCACTTGAGGTAATTATGTCTGAGAAGACTGGCGGTATTGGACGCCATGGTAAAAAGTACGCCGATGCGCTGAAGAAAGTCGAGTTCGGAAAAAAGTACAAGCTCGAACAGGCCTTCGACCTTCTGTCGCAGGTTTCGTTCGCTAAGTTTGATGAAACGGTAGATGTCGCATTCAAGCTTGGCGTCGATCCGAAGCACGCTGACCAAATGGTCCGTGGTGCTCTCGTGCTTCCGCATGGAATCGGGAAGAGCTTTCGCGTGGTCGTTCTCGCCAAGGGTGAAAAGGCCAAGGAGGCGGAAGCGGCCGGAGCTGATTTCGTTGGTTCCGACGATATCATCGAAAAGATTTCTGGCGGATGGCTGGATTTCGACAAGATGATCGCTACCCCTGACATGATGGTCGCCGTCTCGAAGGTGGGTAAGCTTCTTGGCCCCCGTGGTTTGATGCCAAACCCGAAGCTTGGAACGGTCACGATGGATGTTGCCAAGGCCGTCAAGGAACAGAAAATGGGCAAGGTCGAATACCGCACGGAAAAGACCGGTATTGTTCACGTCGTGATCGGCAAGAAGTCCTTCGGTGCTCAGAAGCTCCGGGACAACTTCAACGTCATGGCAGCCGCCATCCTGCGCGCGAAGCCCCCCACCAGCAAGGGCACGTACCTGCAGAAGGTGACTCTTTCCACCACGATGAGCCCGGGTATTACCCTGGATTCACTCGAAGTGGGACAGGTCAGCGGTTAATCGAGCGACTTTAAGAAGGGGTTTTTATGAATCGTACTGATAAAGCCGAACTCGCTTCCCATCTGAAGGAAAAATTCGTCAAGGCTCAGGTCGCGCTTTTTGCCGACTACAAGGGTCTTGAGGCCAATCAGGCCAACGAACTTCGTCGTTCACTTCGCGGTCACAACGTTGAAGTGAAGGTCTTGAAGAACAATGTGGCCCGCCTTGTCTCAAAGGACGGAGCAATCGGAACCGAAGCTCAGGGTCTCATGGACTCTGTTGTGGGACCGACTCTCGTTGCCTTTGCGTATGGTGATCCTGCTGCGGCAGCTAAGGTTTTCCATAAGTTCTCCAAGGACAATGAGGCCCTCAAGATCAAGGATGGCCTCATGGGAAGCAAGCGTCTCAGCGCCTCCGAGGTTGAGGAGCTGGCCAGCCTTCCGAGCAAGGAAGTGCTCTTGGCCAAGATGCTTGGGACGATGAATGCTCCGATCTCCAACTTTGTTGGGGTGCTGGCTGCTGTTCCGCGTAGCTTGGTGACTGTGTTGTCTGCGATTGAGAAGAAAAAGTCGGAAGCCTGATTCAGATCAACGCACTGGAATTAACTTCTGGCAAGGACGCCAGAAGAGAACGGGTCTCGCCTGAAGAACCAGAGGGACCAAAGCCCCGAAAGAACACATCAGAAGTGGAATTTCGGGTTTTGAAGTAAGAGGTATAACCATGTCGACAATTACTAAAGAAAACGTGATCTCCTTCATTGAGAACATGTCCGTGCTCGAGCTCTCGCAGCTCGTGAAGGACCTGGAAAACAAGTTCGGCGTCTCGGCCGCTGCCCCTGTGGCAGTCGCAGCTGTAGGCGGCGGAGCTGCTGCTCCGGCTGCTGAAGCCAAGACCGAGTTCAACGTCATCCTGGCCGCAGCGGGCGACAAGAAGATCGAAGTGATTAAGGAAGTCCGCGCTATCACCGGTCTCGGCCTCAAGGAAGCCAAGGACCTTGTGGAAGGCGCTCCGAAGCCCCTGAAGGAAGGCGTAGCCAAGGCTGAAGCTGACGAAATCAAGAAGAAGCTTGAGGCAGTTGGCGCCAAGGTCGAGCTGAAGTAATCCTTCTCGGTTTGAATTGGACCTCTGGTTCTGAGTCTGCGGATGTGCGATTTCTGCGAAAGCGGAAAATGAGCTTGCACATCCGCAGATCTCCGTTTAAGAGCTGGGTAGTTCAATAAAAAATCGTGCCAATCTTAACGGTCTGCTGAGATCGCCAGTTCGGATGTGCGGTCGTTAGCGGGTCCTGGGAGGGTTGGGTTCGAGGCGGTTTCGGGCATCGCAGAGAGGCTCCTTGGATTAAGAATGCAATCTGGAGTCCTTCAGAGGCGCCTCGAGGCAAGTTTCCTGAAAGTTTTTGTTTGCTGTCATCTGTTTTGATGCAGGCTCCACCTAGCGTCCCGGTCCGCGGGGTGGTGCCTGGAAGCAGGAGAGAGGGAATATTCCTTCGCTTTTCTTCAAAACGGCTTCCATTCTGATCTCGCACCGGCTGATTTTTAAGGAGCCCGCATGGCCTCTCTTTTCTCGGAGAATCGGCGAATTCGTAAGGAATTTTCGCGTATCGCGACCCCCGTTGAGATCCCAAACCTCATCGATCTGCAGCGGAAGTCGTACGAAAAATTTCTGCAGGCTGACGTTCCCGCTCACAAGAGAGAGAGCATTGGGCTCCAGGCGGTCTTTAAGTCGGTGTTTCCGATTGAGGACTTCAATAAGACCGCTTCTTTGGAGTTCGAAAGCTTTACGCTGGAGAAGCCAAAATATGACGTGCTGGAGTGCCGCCAGCGCGGAATGACCTTTGCTGCCCCGTTGAAGATCACAGTGCGGCTGGTGGTTTACGAAGTGGACGAGGAAGCTGGGACGCGCAACATCCGCGACATCAAGGAACAAGAAGTCTACATGGGCGAGATTCCGCTCATGACCGAGGCCGGCTCATTCATCATTAATGGCACCGAGCGTGTCATTGTCAGCCAGCTGCACCGCTCACCTGGCGTGATTTTCGATCACGATCAGGGCAAGAGTCACTCGAGCGGCAAGATCCTTTACTCCGCGCGCGTCATTCCGCATCGCGGATCCTGGCTCGACTTCGAGTTTGATCACAAGGATATCCTTCATGCGCGAATCGACCGGAAACGCAAGCTTCCGGCCACCATTGTCCTTCGTGCAATGGGAATGTCGGTTCAGGAAATCCTGGGTTATTTCTATCGGTCGGAAAAGATCGTTTTGGAAAAGGACGGCAAGTTTTCCAAACTTGTCGACCTCGAGATTCTCTCGGGACAGCGTGCTGAAGAGGACATTGTCGATCCGAAGACCGGTGAGGCCATCGTCAAGCGTAACCGCAAGTTCACCAAGGCGGTTATTAAGCGCATCGAGGATGCCGGGATTAAGAAGTTGGAAGTGCCTGCCGAGATGGTTCTGGGCCGGGTAGCATCTGAGGATATTTTCGACGAGAAGACTGGCGAAGTGCTTCTTGAGGTGAACCACGAGCTGACAGAGAAGAGAATCGAAGAGCTCCGTGGTCGTGGAATCAAGGAAATCAAGGTTATCTATACCGATAACCTGACTTACGGACCGTTCGTTCGTGAGACTCTGGTACAGGATAAGGTTTCGAGCCCAGAAGAGGCTCTGATTGAAATCTACAAGCGCATGCGCCCGGGTGATCCGCCTACGATCGAGGCTGCGAAGCAGCTTTTTGAGAACCTGTTCTTCAATCCCGACCGTTATGATCTCTCTCGGGTCGGTCGCCTGAAGCTGAACTACAAGTTCCCGGAAAATAAGATTGCGGTCGAAACGACCACTCTAAGCAAAGAAGACATCCTCTCGACCTTGTTCTATCTCTGCGAACTGAACAATGGTCGAGGTGCAATCGATGACATCGACCATCTCGGTAACCGTCGTGTACGGGCTGTCGGTGAGCTGATTGAGAACCAGTACCGCATCGGTCTGGTCCGTATGGAGCGCGCGATTAAGGAACGCATGAGCATTCAGGAAATCGAAACCCTGATGCCGCATGACCTGATCAACCAGAAGCCCGTCTCGGCAGTGGTGAAGGAGTTCTTCGGCTCCAGCCAGCTCTCACAGTTCATGGACCAGACGAACCCACTCTCCGAAGTCACGCACAAGCGGCGTCTTTCGGCTCTGGGTCCTGGTGGTTTGACCCGCGAGCGCGCAGGCTTCGAAGTTCGCGACGTTCACAATACTCACTACGGTCGAATCTGCCCGATTGAGACCCCTGAAGGTCCGAACATCGGTCTGATCGCCAGCCTGTCGACCTATGCTCGCGTGAACGAGTTCGGCTTCATTGAGACGCCGTACCGGACGCTCGATAGCAAGAAGATCTCTGACGAGATTCGGTTCTTCACGGCAACGGAAGAAGAAAACAAGATCATCGCCCAGGTCTCTCCGGACGCTCTCCGCGCCGGCAAGCTTGGTGCGGATATGGTTTCTGCCCGTCGTAAGGGTGACTTCGCCCTCGTGAACCCGGACGATGTCGAGCTCATGGACGTATCGCCGAATCAGCTGGTTTCGATTGCTGCTTCGTTGATTCCGTTCCTGGAGCATGACGATGCGAACCGAGCCCTGATGGGTTCCAACATGCAGCGCCAGGCAGTTCCGCTTCTGCGCACTCACGCTCCGCTTGTCGGAACGGGTATTGAGCGCGTTGTGGCGCGTGACTCCGGTCAGATCATTCTTGCCAAGCATGACGGCGAAGTGATCATGGTTGATGGCACGAAGATTGTGGTTCGTCGCAATGCAATGAAGTCTGAAGACGTTGGCTCGGATGTCGATATCTTCAACCTGACGAAGTACCAGCGTTCGAACCAAAACACTTGCGTGACCCAGCGCCCCGTCGTTCGGGTCGGCGACAAGGTCAAGGCGGGCGATGTTCTCGCGGATGGGCCGGGGACTGATGCTGGCGAATTGGCTCTCGGTCAGAATGTGTTGATCGCATTCATGCCGTGGAGCGGCTACAACTTCGAAGACTCGATCCTCATTTCGGAGCGCATGATCAAGGAGGATGCCTTTACCTCGATTCACATCGAGGAGTTTGAGTGCGTGGCCCGTGATACCAAGCTCGGTAAGGAAGAGATCACTCGCGATATCCCAAATGTTGGCGAAGAGGCCCTGAAGGACCTCGACCAGAGTGGTATTATCCGGATCGGCGCTGAGGTGAAGCCTGGCGACATCTTGGTAGGCAAGGTGACACCGAAGGGTGAAACCCAGCTTTCCCCTGAGGAGAAGCTCCTCCGGGCCATCTTTGGTGAGAAAGCAGGCGATGTTCGCGATACCTCGCTGCGCGTTCCTTCGGGTGTCCAGGGCACGATCATCAATGCTCAGGTGTTCGCTCGCGAAGGCACTGAGCCAGATGAGCGCAGCAAGTCGATTCTGGAAGAGCACATTTCGAAGATTCGTCGAGACGAAAAGATCGAAGTCGATGCCATCCGTCAGTCAGCTGTCAACAAGATCAGCAAGATCCTAGATGGAGCCTCGACAACGGGTAAGCTCCTTTCGGAAGACGGCTCTCAGGAGCTGCTCAAGAAGGGCCAGAAACTCGACAAGGATACGCTCTACGCGGTTCCGTTCGACCTCCTTGGATTCATTCCGGTGAAGGATGATCTGGAGCAGGAAGTCACCTCCATCATGAAGACGGCTCGAGAGAAAATTGAAGCCGTCCGCTTTGTCTTCAAGGAGAAGATCGAGAAGATGAAGAAGGGTGACGAGCTAGCCCCGGGCGTCATCAAGATGGTGAAGGTGCAGATCGCCATTAAGCGCCGCCTTCAGGTTGGCGATAAAATGGCGGGACGCCATGGTAACAAGGGTGTCATTAGCCGCATTCTTCCGATGGAAGATATGCCGTTCATGGCAAACGGTACTCCGGTCGACATGGTGCTAAACCCGCTGGGCGTTCCTTCGCGAATGAACATCGGTCAGCTGCTGGAAGTCACCCTGGGGTGGGCCGCTCTTGGAATTGGCGAGAAGATCAACGCCTACCTCGAGCAGTTCCAGCCCGAGAAGCTCCGCAAGGTGCTCAAGGATACGTACTCAAACGCTGAAGTCGACAAGTACATCGACAAGGCCTCGGATACCGAAATCAAGAAGATGGCTCAGCACCTTCGCGGGGGCGTTCACTTTGCGACGCCGGTCTTCGACGGTGCGACGGAAGCGGATATCGGAAAGGCGCTGCAGACTGCAGATCTTCCGGCTCGTGGACAGACGACTTTGTTCGATGGCGTGTCCGGTGAGCCGTTTGCCGAAGAAGTGACCGTCGGCGTGATGTACATGCTGAAGCTGCACCACTTGGTCGAAGAAAAGATCCATGCCCGCAGCATTGGGCCGTACAGTCTCGTCACTCAGCAGCCGCTTGGTGGTAAGGCACAGTTCGGTGGCCAGCGACTCGGCGAAATGGAAGTCTGGGCTCTGGAGGCGTACGGCGCCGCTTATGGCTTGCAGGAATTCCTGACGGTGAAGTCTGACGACGTCACCGGCCGAAATCGCATGTATGAGGCAATCGTGAAGGGCGAGCACTTGCTGGAGCCGGGTCTTCCCGAATCCTTCAACGTTCTCGTCAAGGAACTCCAGTCGCTCGCATTGAATGTCGAGCTGATCGAGCAGCAAGAGAAGGACTCCAAGTCCGAACTTCTTGCTGGTCACTGAGTAGATTGCTGATTTCGATCGTAGGACCAAGTTTTTCTGATTTGAGGGCAAAACGATGAAGGACCTGTTGAACTTTTTCGACAAACCGAAGGATCCCTTGAGCTTTACTGGGATTCGCATTTCTCTCGCCTCGCCGGAAAAGATCCGCGAGTGGTCTTTTGGTGAAGTGAAGAAGCCGGAAACCATCAACTACAGGACGTTTAAGCCTGAGCGTGACGGTCTCTTCTGCGCCAAGATTTTCGGCCCAGTCAAGGATTACGAGTGTAATTGCGGCAAGTACAAGCGCATGAAGCACCGTGGGGTCGTTTGCGAAAAGTGCGGAGTCGAGGTCATTCAATCGAAGGTTCGTCGAGAGCGCCTCGGTCACATCGAACTAGCTACTCCGGTTGCCCACATTTGGTTCCTTCGGTCGTTGCCCAGCCGCATTGGTGCAATCCTCGATATTTCCTTGAAGGAACTCGAAAAGGTTCTTTACTGCGAGGCCTATATCGTCCTGGATGCCGGCAATAGCGGGCTCGAGGAAAATACTGTCCTGAACGAAGAGAAGTACGTTCAACTGATCAAGGAAGGTCACACTTTCACGGCCGGAATGGGCGGCGAGGCCATCCGCGATACCTTGAAGAAGATTGATGTTGAGACGCTGTCTCGCCAGCTCCGCCGTGAGCTGAAGCAGACTTCCTCCGAGGCTCAGCGTACCAAGCTTTCCAAGCGCCTGAAGGTTGTGGAATCCTTCAAAGTGTCTGGAACCAATCGTCCGGAATGGATGATGCTCGAAGTGGTTCCAGTGATTCCGCCGGAACTGCGTCCGCTCGTCCCTCTCGATGGAGGCCGGTTCGCCACGTCCGACCTGAACGACCTTTATCGCCGCGTCATCAATCGCAATAATCGTCTGAAGCGACTCATGGAGCTGAACGCTCCCGAGATCATTATCCGCAACGAGAAGCGCATGCTGCAGGAAGCTGTGGACGCGCTCTTCGACAACGGTCGTCGCGGCAAGACCTTCACGGGTCCGAACAAGCGTCCGCTCCGCTCGCTCTCTGACATGCTCAAAGGCAAGCAGGGTCGCTTCCGTCAGAACCTGCTCGGCAAGCGCGTCGACTATTCCGGTCGTTCCGTCATCGTCGTCGGTCCAGAGCTCAAGCTGCATCAGTGCGGGCTGCCGAAGGTCATGGCGCTCGAGCTCTTCAAGCCGTTCATTTACAATAAGCTCTCGGAATACGGCTACGTCACGACCATCAAGTCCGCCAAGAAGATGGTCGAGAAGCAGCGCCAGGAAGTTTGGGACATCCTGGAAGAAGTGGTCAAGGAACACCCGGTACTCCTGAACCGCGCTCCGACGCTCCACCGCCTCGGTATCCAAGCCTTCGAACCCGTTCTGATCGAAGGCAAGGCCATCCAGCTCCACCCGCTCGTTTGCGCAGCTTTTAACGCTGACTTCGACGGCGACCAGATGGCCGTGCACGTTCCGCTCTCGATCGAAGCTCAGATTGAAGCCCGCGTGCTGATGATGTCCACGAACAACATCCTTTCGCCTGCACACGGCAAGCCGATCATTGTTCCCTCGCAGGACATCGTTCTGGGACTGTATTATATGACCCGCGAGCGTCCCTACGGTAAGGGCGAAGGCAAGGTGTTCTCGAGCGCTACGGAAGTTCACTTCGCGTACGATGCTGGAATCGTAGCTCTTCAGACCAAGATCAAGTGCCGCGTTCAGGGCAAGGTGGTCGACACCACTGTTGGTCGAGTTCTCCTGTCGGAAGCTGTTCCGGCTGAGATCCCGTTCCACCTGTACAACAAGGTGCTGGGCAAGAAGGACCTCGCCGAGCTCATCGACCAGTGCTACCGTCTGACGGGTAACAAGAAGACCGTTCTTCTTGCTGACGCACTGATGCAGACGGGCTTCCGTCAGGCCATGCGCGCCGGGATTTCGATTTCCGTGCACGATATGCAGATGCCGCCGGAAAAGAAGGAGTTCCTGGACAAGGCCTACGCCCAGGTCCACGAAATCGAAAATCAGTACGTTGAAGGCCTCATTACCGACGGCGAACGCTATAACAAGGTCATCGACATCTGGGCCCAGACTTCGGAACAGATCGCCGGCGCCATGATGAAGCGGCTCTCGGTCCAGAACTTCAAGGCCCCTGTAGGCTGGAAGGGCAAGGATCAGGAGATTACTGCTCCGTCGTTCAACTCGGTGTTCATGATGGCTGACTCGGGCGCCCGCGGTAGCAACGCCCAGATTCGTCAGCTCGCCGGAATGCGCGGCCTCATGGCCAAGCCGTCGGGCGAAATCATCGAGACCCCGATCGTCGCGAACTTCCGTGAAGGTCTGTCGGTCCTCCAGTACTTCGTCTCAACCCACGGTGCACGTAAGGGTCTTGCCGACACCGCCCTCAAGACGGCGAACTCGGGTTACCTGACCCGTCGTCTGGTCGACGTGTCGCAGGATGTGATTGTCACCGAAATTGACTGCGGTACGCTTGATGGACTGTACATCTCGGCCCTCGTCGAAGGTGGCGAAGTGATCGAGAAGATGGGTGACCGTATCCTCGGCCGAGTGGCCCTGGAGGAAGTCATTGATCCGGTCACGAACGACATCCTCGTCAAGGCTGGCGGCGAAATCACCGAAGACGACGTCAAGAAGATCGACGAAGCCGGTATTGACCGGATCCGTATCCGTTCAGTGCTCACGTGCCAGAGCAAGAAGGGCATTTGCTCCCTCTGCTACGGTCGCGACCTATCTCGCGGACGCATGGTCAGCATCGGTGAAGCGGTCGGCGTGATTGCAGCTCAGTCGATCGGGGAGCCGGGAACCCAGCTCACGATGCGTACTTTCCACATCGGTGGTGCGGCATCCCGTCGTGCCGAGCAGTCGAGCCTCGAAGCCAAGACCAAGGGTTCGATCAAGCTCATCAACGTCGTGGCTGTCGCAAACAAGGAAGGCCACCTCACCGTCATGAATCGTAACGGTGAAGTTGCCGTCATCGACGCCAACGGCCGTGAGCGCGAGAAGTACTCGATCGTCTACGGCGCCAAGCTCCTGTTCAAGGACGGAGCTCCAGTAGAGAAGGGCCAGCTGATCGCCGAGTGGGATCCGTACTCGACCCCGATCGTGACCGAAGTGTCGGGTACTGTCCGCTTCGAAGACGTCGAAGAAGGCGTCACGATGCAGGAGCAGTTCGACAGCGTCACCGGCCTCTCGCACAAGGTCATCGTGGAGTCCAAATCGACGGACAAGCGTCCGAAGGTCTTGATCTGCGACGCCAAGGGCGAGCCGGTCCGCATCGCGAACACGAACCGCGTTGCTCGTTACATGCTGCCGGTCGGCGCCAACCTGGTTGTCACCGATGGTGATGCAGCCTCCGCCGGTGACACGATCGTCAAGATTCACCGTGAGACGTCGAAGACCAAGGACATCACGGGCGGTCTCCCGCGCGTTGCTGAACTCTTCGAAGCCCGCAAGCCGAAGGATTCTGCTGTCATCAGCGACATCGACGGAGTGGTCTCGTTCGGCAAGGACACCAAGGGCAAGCGCAAGGTTCTGGTCACGCCGGAATCCGGCGAGCCGAAGGAGTTCTTGATCGGCAAGGGACGCCACCTCGCGGTGAACGAAGGCGATTACGTGAAGGCCGGCGAGCCGCTGATGGATGGTCCGATCAATCCGCACGACATCCTCCGAGTGCTGGGCGAGAAGGCTCTCGCCAAGTACCTCGTGGATGAAGTCCAGGAAGTGTATCGACTCCAGGGCGTCAAGATTAACGACAAGCACATCGAAGTCATCGTTCGCCAGATGCTCCGCAAGGTGAAGATCAAGGATTCTGGAGATGCGGTGTTCCTGGCTGGTGAGCAGGCCGACAAGGCGACGCTTGAAGCCGAGAATCAGAGGGTTCTGCAGTCGGGTGGTGTTCCTGCTACGATGGAGCCGCTGCTCCTCGGTATCACGAAGGCATCGCTGAGCACCGAGAGCTTCATTTCGGCGGCCTCCTTCCAGGAGACGACCAAGGTGCTGACGGAAGCGTCGATCTCCGGGCGAGTGGATCTCCTCCGTGGCTTGAAGGAAAACGTCATCATGGGTCGACTGATCCCGGCGGGAACCGGATTGGCCAAGTACAAAGGACTTTCGATCCAGGCCCACACCGAAGAGGTTGTGGGTGAGGTGGCTCAGAGTGGTGAAATGGCTTCCGCTAGCTTGGGTTCCGCCTAATTCCTTCAAGGAATTCGGGCGATTAGCTCAGCGGTAGAGCAAGGTCTTTACACGGCCAAGGTCGTAGGTTCAATCCCTACATCGCCCACCATGAATTGCGGCGGAGGAGAGCAGAGGCTCACTCCGCCGCTTTCGTTTGAAGTACCCCATCGCGATGAAGGGCCCCATCATGGTGCCCTTCGCAGCATCAGGAGGCATCACGTGTCAGAACTTAGCCTGCAGGAAAAGTATGCTCCCCACAGCACTTGTTTTGGGTGTGGCCCATCGAACACTCAGGGTCTCAAGATCCGAACGATGGCGAAGCCTGATTCGGGCGTGACGCCTTTCCAAGCCGAGACCTTTGCGGAGTGGATGGGGTCCTCACATCATGAGGCCTTTCCGGGGATGCTGAATGGCGGAATCATCGGCGCGCTTCTGGACTGCCACTCGAATTGGACGGCAGCCTACCAGCTCATGCGCGAGAAGAGTGAAGCACACCCGCCCTGCACCGTCACCGCAGATTTCCACGTCAAATTGATGCGCCCGACGCCGTCTCAGGGCCCTGTCTCGCTCGAAGCCAGGGTGGTCGAGTCGGATGGCGTGAAGGTGCTGGTTGAAGCGAGCCTTTCAGCAGGTGGAAAGACCTGTGCGACGTGCAAGGGCACGTTCGTGGCGGTCAAGCGGGGACACCCCGCATATCACCGCTGGTGAGACCTCAGTTGAGATCGTCGTCAGGCGTTCTCGGCGGAAACTTTTCCGAGAACGCCAGGGCGAGTGAAATCACGGCCATTCCGATGGCATTCTCGAAGGCGGTCATGTGCAGATCTTCCTGGAGTCCGCGCAACCAGGACCGGACCTCGCCGCGGTCGAGCAGATTTTCGAGTTCGGGAGAGAGCCCGAGTGCCACGTGGCGATTTACCGGATCCACTCCGATAATGGCCTGACCCGGTCGGAGGACGCCTTTCTTGGCGAGGGTTTGAAGCCGATCCACGAGGACCTGCTGCTTCGTCTCCGAGAGGATATAAACCTCGATCGGTACGCAGGTCAGTTTCTCGGACTTCTTCAGCGATCGCTTCAGGCGGCTGGCGGCCTTGCTGGAGGTCAGCATGATCTCACCCCTGCGATTGTCATGAAGACCCGCCGAGGCTCTCAATCTGAATTGCGGGCTCCTCGTCCTTTCTCGATGAGCGGAATACAGTACCCGACAGTTCGCGAACGTGGTCGACCAGCGTGAATCGAATGACCCGCTCGGATCCCATCAATACTTCAGGTTTCACGCCTCGGCGCACGGCCTCGACGACCAGGCCTACCGCAATGACGATGAGGAGAGTCAGTCCCAAGCTCGCTACGACCCCCGTCGTCCTGGCCTCGGAATCGTCCGGGGTGGCGGGACGGCTCTGCGGCCGATGCAGCTCATCGGTCTTTTTGGGGAAAATCAGAAGGTCAGGTCCTTCCAAAAGGGGGCTGGCCAGGCTTTGAAGCAGCCACAACGTGGATCTCTCGGCGATCTCGTCCCAAGACCCGGCCGCGCTGGACTCCTCCACTTTCTCCTCGAACTTCTCGAGATCTTCTCCAGAGGCGATCTGAGGCTTGGCAAGCCCGACTCCGGGCCGATAGCCGATCGTCAGCTTGCCTGGAGCATTCTCCTGAAGCACCAGGAGCACTCCGGACCCTCTGCGGGTCGTATCGAGCCGCCACCGATCAGAGAGGGCCTGGGCCAAATCCGGGGCGCTCGTTGGGGCCGGTGCTCCCGACCAGGGATGAACAACGAGAAGTATCCGCTCGCCCGTCAGGTGCTCGTGCTGGACGATGAGTCCTTCCAAGTGCCGGGCAGCAGCCAAACTGAATACGAGTCGCGTCTGGAACAAACCCAAGGCGGGCGGATTGTCCGGCCAGACGGGCTCAGTGGGGGTGCCCGTTTCGGCCCTGGCGACCAGCGCCAGCGCAGCTGCGGCGAGCCCCATTCCGAAGGATTTCAACATCGCGAATCTCATGTGCAATTCAGAATTCCTTCATTGCCCCCGGGAGTCAATCGAATGCCGCAGAAGGGGCAAAAGTCCGGTTGCCAAAAGGCTCTGTGGACGATATTCCACCGGCATCACACACACTCGGCGTCACGTGGTGTTCTCTCTCCAATGAGAGGGGATTGGCCGAGTGGAGGGGAAAAAATCGTTCTGCTGGATGGTCAGTAGCAACGAATTTTCCAATAACCGCGGTGGATAGGTTCTCTTCGTTGGCATCCGATCGGACTGCCTCGTTTTTCCTCTCTCCCGCAAATTGAGTCAGGAGTAGTCATCAATGCCACAAGTCACGATGCGTGAACTGTTGGAAGCAGGCGTTCACTTCGGTCACCAGACCCAGCGCTGGAATCCGAAAATGAAGCCTTATGTTTTCGGAGCTCGTAACGGAATCTACATCATCGACCTGCAGAAGACGGTCGACCAGGCTCGCGCAGCGTGCGCTTTCGCCACCAAGATTGCCGCTGAAGGCAAGAAGGTCCTCTTCGTTGGAACGAAGAAGCAGGCCAAGGAAGTGGTCGAAGAAGAAGCCAAGCGCGCCAACATGCACTTTGTCACCAATCGCTGGCTCGGCGGCATGCTGACCAACTATCAGACTGTCAAGGCCTCGATCGATCGCTTGAAGAAGATCGAAGCCCTCAAGAATTCTCCGGAGTGGAACGAAGTTCCAAAAAAGGAACAGGCTCGCTACGGTCGTGACCTCGAAAAGCTGAAGAAGTCGCTCGGCGGCATCGAGGACATGAAGAAGCTCCCAGGCGCCATCTTCGTCATCGACACGATGAAGGAGCATATCGCTGTCCAGGAAGCGAAGAAGCTCGGCATTCCGACGATTGCTGTCGTCGACACGAACTGCGATCCGTCGAACATCACGCACGTCATTCCTGGCAACGACGACGCCATCCGCAGCGTCCGTCTCTTCGCCAAGCTGATTGCTGACAGCTGCATCGAAGGCGCCAAGGTCCATCAGGAAAAGCTCCGCGCCCAGGAAAATGCAGACCAGGCCAAGGAAGACGAAGCCAACGTGAAGAAGGTTTCGCGATTTGAGGGCGACATCGACCTTCGTGGTCCGGATGAAGCTGATCTCGAAGCTCAGGCCGAAGAAACCCCGGCTGAAGAAACCACCCAGCAGTAAGGCGGAGGAAGCATGGAAATTTCTGCAAGCCTCGTAAAGGATCTTCGCGAGAAGACTGGCGCTGGAATGATGGACTGCAAGAAGGCCCTCGTGGAGACGCAGGGCAACTTCGATGCAGCCGTCGACTACCTTCGCAAGAAGGGTATCGCCTCGGCCGCCAAGAAGGCTGGACGCGCGACTAAGGAAGGACTTGTGGCTTCCTTCCTTCACCCGGAAGGCAAGGCGGGCGTCGTCCTCGAGATCAACTGCGAAACCGACTTCGTCAGCCGCACTGAGCAGTTCAAGCAGTTCATCGCGATGATTGGCAACCACATCCTCCAGAACAAGCCCTCATCGGTCGAAGAGCTTGCGAACCAGTCGATTGCCGCTGCCGGTGGCAAGACCGCTTCGCTCCTGCTCCAGGAAACGATCGCGACGCTCGGTGAAAATATGAGCATTCGCCGTTTTGCGCGCTTCGAAGCCCCTGCCGAAGGCAAGGGTCTCGTGGCCTCGTATATTCATGGCGAAGGCAAGGTCGGAGTCCTCGTCGACCTTGGCGTCGGCAGTGCTTCCGCCGCTCATGGCGAAGCGATGAAGACGTTCGCCAAGGATCTCACGATGCACATCGCAGCAGCTGCTCCGCAGTGGCTGAATGCGTCGGACGTTCCGGCTGAAGTGACGGACAAGGAGAGGGAAATCGCGCTTGCCCAGATTCAGAATTCTGGAAAGCCGATGAAGCCGGAATTCATGGAGAAGGCCGTCGAAGGTCGCGTGCGCAAGATTCTCGAAGAGACCTGCCTCATGACCCAGCCTTTCGTGAAGGACCCGAACAAGACGATCACTCAGCTCATCAAGGAAACTGATGTGGCTGTCGGTGGTGGACTGGTGGTCCGCAACTTCGCCCGCTTCATGCTCGGCGAAGGTGTGAAGGAATCCACCGAAGAAACCGCGAACTGATCCAGGAATGCGTGGTGGAGTGGCCGCAGCGGCTGCTCCACCCCCGTTCGCTGAGTTCACTGATCTGTCGTTAGAGAACCGCATAGGAATCATCCGCGATGACCACCAGCACTCCTGCCATCCGCACCAAGCCGTACAAGAGAATCCTCCTGAAGCTTTCGGGTGAAGCCCTTGCAGGTGATGCCGGATACGGGATCGACACCCATGTGCTCAAGGAGCTGGCGGGAGAAATCAAGGCTGTCCACGAAAGCGGTGTCCAGATCGGGATTGTCGTCGGTGGGGGAAATATCTTCCGTGGAGTGAAGGGCGCGACAGAAGGAATGGACCGCGCTTCTGCCGACTACATGGGGATGCTCGCAACGGTCATGAACTGCATCGCCCTTCAGGACATCCTGGAACACGAGGGTGTTCGCACTCGCGTACAGTCTGCGATTGAAATGCGCGAGCTTGCCGAGCCTTACATTCGCCGCAGGGCCGTGCGGCACCTGGAAAAGAACCGTGTGGTTATTTTCGGTGCAGGAACAGGCAATCCCTATTTTACGACCGACACCACCGCTGCGCTTCGCGCGATGGAGACCGGCGCCGAAGTCGTCCTCAAGGCGACCAAGGTCGACGGCATCTATGATGCCGATCCCAAGAAGAACCCTTCCGCGAAGAAATTCGCGGAGCTCAGCTACATCGATGTTTTGAATCGCGGGCTCCAGGTGATGGACTCAACGGCGATTTCGCTGTGCATGGATAATCGCCTTCCGATTGTCGTGTTTGATTTGCATGAAAAGGGCAGCCTGAGGCGTGTGATCGCCGGCGAAGCTGTTGGAACGCTCGTAAAATAAGAGAGGAAATGACCATGTCAAATGCAGTCGTCGATCAGATGTCTCAAGGAATGGACAAGCACATCACGTCTCTCAAGGGTGACCTCGCGAAGCTGCGCACTGGCCGTGCCTCGACCGCGCTTTTGGAGCCCGTTCATGTGGACTACTACGGCTCCAGCGTTCCCGTGAACCAGGTCGCCAACGTGACGACTCCGGACGCGCGCACTCTTCAGATCACGCCCTGGGAGCAGGGCACCATTGGGGCCATCGAGAAGGCGATTCTCGCCGCGAACATCGGCCTGACGCCCCAGAACGACGGCAAGGTCATCCGCATCTCTTTGCCTCCGATGACGGAAGAGCGGCGCAAGGAGATGGTCAAAATTCTCAAGAAGATGGGTGAAGAAGCCAAGGTGGCCATCCGCAACCAGCGCCGAGACGCCAATGAACTAGTGAAGAAGGACAAGTCGATGCCGGAAGACGAAGCCAAGAAGCAGATGGACGTCATCCAGAAGAAGACTGATGAGAAGGTCGCCGAAGTCGACAAGGTTGTCGCCGCCAAGGAAAAGGAGATCATGACCATCTAGTTCCTTCGGGAAACGATGGAGCTTCATGGGTCCTTTACACGTCGCAATCATCATGGACGGAAACGGAAGGTGGGCGCGAAGTCGCGGCCACGCTCGATTTTTTGGTCATGTCCGTGGGGTGAGGCGCGTTCAAGAGGTGGTCCAAGAGGCCGGAAATCTCGGTCTTTCGGCGTTGACGCTTTACGCGTTTTCCACCGAAAATTGGAAGCGACCTGAAGCTGAGCGTGAGGTTCTCTGGCGCCTCCTGAGGCGATTCTTGAAGGTAGAGACTCCAGCTCTACTGCGCAGCAATGTTCAATTTCGAGTGATTGGAGACCGTTCGCGACTATCGCCGGCGGTTCTCTCAGCTATTCGTGAAACGGAGTGCGCACTCGAGAAATGTACCGGGCTTCAGCTGACGATCGCAGTCTCTTACGGTGCCCGTGATGAGATCATTCGGGCTGCAAGGGCATTCGCTCGTGAGTGCTTTGAAGGATCGATGAAGCCTGAGCAGATGACAGAGGATCTGTTTTCACAGTTCCTCGATACGGCCCCACTGGGTTCTCTCGCGGATGTGGATCTGGTGCTCAGGACCAGCGGAGAACAAAGGCTGAGTAATTTCCTTTTATGGCAGGCGGCCTATGCGGAACTCACATTCGTGAATAAACCGTGGCCTGAATTCACAGCTGGCGACCTGCGCCGCGCAGTCCAGCAGTTCAGTTCTAGAAAACGCCGGTTCGGCGGAGTGGAAGGCGCCCGCCCAAGTGAAACCCCACAGGAGTCCAGAACATGAGGCCCGAGCTCAAGAGTCGACTGAAGACCGGTGCCCTGGGTGGTGCTGTACTCCTTGGGCTGACATTGGGGTTGGGAACTTGGGGAACAGCGCTTGTTGCCGTCATTCTCGCTCTGCTCATGACCAATGAATTCCTCTCCATCGTGCTTTCTCTTGATGATCGAGTGGAGAAGCGACAGGTTTTCCTGGGGGTCGTGTGGCTGGTGGGCTTCTTTTCGGCCATCGTACCTCGGATGGAGTATGAGCTCCTTCTGACTTCGTTTCTCGGTCTGTTCTTTTATTTCCTTGCAACAGCTTCGCGCCATGCGAGCGCGCCCGAGCTGCTCGAGCGGCATCTTCGAGAGCTGGTATATGGGCTGTTCGGCGTTCTTTATGTTGGGTTTCTGCCCTTGTTCCTTCCGCTGATCCGGGATCAGGCTCACGGGGCCCGCTGGCTGCTGGTGTTTTTCCTGATCAACTGGGTGGGAGACTCGGCAGCTTACTTTGTGGGCCTGCGAAAGGGTAAGACTAGGCTCTATCCTGCCATCAGCCCCAAGAAGACGTGGGAAGGGGCTTGGGGCGGCATGGCGGGGTCGTTCATAGTGACGCTCCTGTTCAAGCTGGTTGCCTTTCCCGCCATGTCCTGGGCGTTTGTGTTTGTTGGTCCAGTCCTCGTTGGCACTTCGGCACAGCTGGGCGATCTTTGCGAAAGCCTGATCAAGCGGGCGTTCCAAAGGAAGGATTCGGGCCACCTGCTTCCAGGGCACGGGGGAGTGCTGGATCGATTTGATGGGCTCGTAGTGAGTGCCCCTGTGATGTATCTTTGTATTCGGACACTGGGTTAGGCTGCCGGCTTTCGGCGAAAGGACTCAAAGGTTACACCGTGATCCTCTCCATCATTGGATTCATCTGCATTCTTGGCCCGCTCGTGGTGGTTCACGAATTTGGCCATTATATCTTTGCGCGCATCTTCGGGGTGAAGGCGGAGGTTTTCTCTGTCGGCTTTGGCCCGAAGATCTGGTCGCGTCAGCGTGGCGAGACCGAGTGGTGCCTTTCGGCGATTCCGCTCGGTGGATATGTCAAGCTCCTGGGCGAGGAGCCCGGACAGGAGCTGCCGCCTGAGCTGGCGTCTCGGTCATTGCAAAAGCAGGCCCGTTGGAAGCGTTTTTTCATCTTCTTCGGCGGGCCATTGTTCAACTTCATCTTTGCGGCTCTTCTGTTCATGGCCATCCAGGTGATCGGCGAAGAGCATGTCACCAGTCGGATAGGGCGTGTACTTCCGGGCTCGCTCGCCGCGCAATCCGGCCTCAAGTCGGGAGACAAGATCATATCTGTGTCTGGAACTCCGATCTCGAAGTTCGAGGACATCGAAACTGAGCTTCTGGATCATCCCGGTAAGCCGATTGAGCTGAAGATCGAGCGAACCGGCGCTCCTGAACCGCTTACTCTGACGGTTCAGGCTGGAAGCGAATCCGGATACTCCGCCTTTGGCGAGAAGACCCAGGTGGGCCATCTGCCTGGAATCTTTCCTGCTGCTCGCGAGCCGGTAGTCGGCATTTCGAATCCGGAATCTCCCGCTGGCAAGGTCGGCATCAAGACGGGGGATCGCATTCAGAGCTGGAATGGCCGACCTGTTGAAAATTTCGAGCAGGTGGATGATCTCTTTTCTGCCACTCAGCCGGGCGAGGCGGTCGACCTGAAAGTTCTTTCTGGAAAAAAGGACGTTCTGACGTTGAGCTTCGTACGTTCGAAGCAGTCTCAGAGCCTGGGGGAAGAGACTGGAGTCCACAGCTCCGAACTGTTCGTCGAGAAAGTGGTCGACAAGTCTCCTGCCGCTACGATCGGACTGACCAAAGGTGACCGCGTAGTCACCATCGACGGCGTTGCAATCCGTTCGTTTTTCGAACTCCGCGATCAGGTGCAGAAGGGGGGAGAGTCCACTGGAAAGTTGAAGATTTCCTGGGAGCGATCCGGCCGGATGATGGAGCAGGAGGCTGTTCCTTCGGAAACGACCAGTCGCGATCCCGAGCTGGCGAAAACCCGGCAGTTCACGGTTGGCATCTACCCGATGCTGTCGTGGACCCGTCCCGAGGTGCTGATCGAACGCACTTTCAATCCGTTTGTCGTCGCATATGAAGGTGTATCGAAGATGGTGACGTTGTCCTGGCGCAACCTGGTTTCGCTCGGAAAAATGGTGGTCGGTGACGTCAGCGTTCGCACGCTGGGAGGCCCGATCCTGATCGGCAAGATTGCCGGCGAGTCCATGGCGCGAGGACTCATTACGTTCCTCGGCACGATGGCTATTCTTTCCATCGGCCTCGGCGTCCTGAATATCCTTCCGATTCCGGTGCTGGATGGCGGTCACATCATGCTTCTCGGAGTCGAGGCGATTCGAGGAAAGCCGCTTCAGATGCGTCAGCTCGAAATCATCCAACAGGTGGGATTGGCTCTGGTTCTGCTCCTCATGGTGATCGTCATGAGGAATGACTTCACCCGGCTGTTTTAATGCCGGGGCGCGAGATCCACTATCCGGCAAAGATCCTCGGGTGGGACACCTCGGGGCGTCGAGGTTATCTGTTTGCTGCTGAGATTCCGTCTGAAGCCGAGGCTCCAGTGATCCGCAGTGCCCAAGTTTTGGATGTGGACCAGAAGCAGCATTCAGAAGGCCTTCTTCTCGGACTTTCAGAGGCTCTGGAGAAGTGCGCGTGGAATATTTCTGAAATCAGCGCCTGGGGCGTCGGAGTGGGTCCGGGAAGCTTCACGGGGATACGCATTGGCCTGACGACTGCGCGGACCTTGGGACAGATTCAAGGCACGCCCCTCGTGCCTGTTTCAAGCCTCGAGATATTGGAAGCGGCATGGCGCCGCTCGAGTGGACACTCGAGCCTGCCAATCCTGGTTTGTTCGGACGCGTGCATGGGTGAGATCTACTGCAGGATGAGTTCGTCCGAAGGTGGAACGTCGTCAGAGCTGGTGACGAAGATCACGTCACTCCAGGATCATCTTCAGCGCTGGTTTGAGTCGGGGTCGGGTGGACCCGTTTCGGAGTGCCATGCCATCCTGCCGGATTCGTGGAGGTCACATCCCGTTCTGGCGGACCTCTTCTCATCGGAGCAGTGGCAGGTCATTGAAGGTTCTTCTCTGCAGGAGATTCCAACGGCTCTTGCCCAGCTGGTTGTCCGAGAATGGAAGGGTGGAGCAGCAGTTGCCGCCTTGGATGTCCATCCCGTGTATCTCCGGGTTTCTGATGCGGAATTGCACCTTCGCGCCCGGGAAAATGCATTGCGGAATCCAATCGGGGGCGGGTAGTCTTCCGCTCATGCGGAAGATCTATCTCGTCCCCAACGTCATCACGACGGGCAATCTGTTCTGTGGCTTTCTCTCCGTGGTTTCTTCCTGCCAGGGCGACTTTCAAACCGCTGCCTGGGCACTTTTCGTTGCCGCGATTTTCGATGCTCTCGATGGTCGAATTGCGCGAATGGCTAAAGCGACGAGCTCGTTTGGAGTGCAATACGACAGCCTGTCGGATTTGACTTCCTTCGGAATTGCGCCCGGCATCCTGCTTCATCAGTTCGCCCTTGGGGCGCTGGGTCGGGCGGGACTGATGATCTCGTTCCTATTCACACTATGCAGTGCGCTGAGGCTTGCCCGTTTCAATGTGACTGCTTCCAAGCTGCCTAAGAATTTTTTCCAAGGCCTGCCCACGCCGGCTGCCGCAAACATGGTGGCCTTCTTTGTCATTTTCATTTTGTACAGGGGACTGGACCCCATTGCTAAGACGGGATGGATGCTGTTTCTAGCCATCTCACTTGCGATGCTGATGGTGAGTTCGCTCGCGTTTCCTTCCTTCAAGGAGTTCCACTGGCGCTCTCGTGGTGGGTTTGGAATGCTGTTCGTGGGTCTGCTCTCTGTGATGGTCATTCTGATGCAGCCGGAGATCACTCTTTTCGTCGTGGGTTGCCTGTACATCATGGCAAGCATTGTCTGGAATATTCTCGTTCACTTCGGCCTGCTCAGGGCTCCTTCCGAACCCGCCCCGAGCCCGGGAGGCCAGGATGCCGGCTGAGCGGGTCGGTGTCGTCGGCGCAACTGGAGCTGTGGGCTCCAGGCTCCTGTCGATCCTGGAGGAGCGCGGATTTCCGGTGGAAGAGATTCGTCCGTTTGCATCCGAGAGATCCCAAGGAAAGCTCGTGGAGTTTCAAGGGCGCTCTTTCAGTTGCCAGGTTCTGCGCTCCGGCTGTTTCAACGGCTTGAGTTTCGTTTTTTTCGATGCCTCGGATGAAATCTCGAAAGAGTGGGTTCCTGAGGCGCTCCGCTCCGGAGCCTGGGTCGTTGATAACTCTGCCGTTTACCGGCTCGACGACGCCGTACCGCTGATTGTTCCTGAGGTGAACGAGGCCGATCTTGTGGCGTCGATTCGTGTCGGGAGGCGCTTGTTTGCAGGGCCAAACTGCTCGACGGTTCAGCTGGTGGTCGCCCTTCGCACGATTCACGAACTCGCGGGGATCCGCCGGGTCGTCGTGTCGACCTACCAGAGCGTGAGCGGCGCCGGAACTGCAGCCATGGACGAGTTGCGCGAGCAAGTGGGTTCAGATGCTGCTGCCGCCATCTTTCCGCATCGAATCGCGTTCAACCTGATTCCGAGGATCGGCAAAGTTCAGGCTGACGGTTTTACAAGCGAAGAGCAGAAGCTCATGCGCGAGTCGCGCAAAATTCTCGGAATTCCCGAACTGAAGATCGTCGCGACTGCGGTGCGAGTTCCGACGCTGATCTCTCATGCCGAGTCGGTTTTCGTGGAGATTGAGAAGGAGCTGCCTCTCGAGCGCCTGCGGGACGCCTGGAGGCAGGTGACTGGGCTTTCGGTGCTCGATGAGCCAGAAAATGACGTTTATCCGATGAATGACAATACGGCAGGTCGCGATGGCGTTGCCGTAGGTCGCCTGCGTCGTGATCCGTCCGTGAATCACGGCCTGTGTTTCTGGGTCGTATCCGACAATCTGAGGAAGGGAGCCGCCCTCAATGCCGTTCAGATCGCTGAGTGCATTCGCAAGACCGCCGGAACCTAATTCAATCGGAGTCATCGTGCGCCGGCTGGCGCTGGGCATGGCTGCTTCTTTTCTTCTGGCCGGCCTGGCTTCCGCGGCTGTGACGATTCGTGCAGTCGAGCCCTACTCCAAGGTCGGCGATGTCATTTATCATTCGATCGACGGTGTCAGCGTGGATACCGATGCTGGGTTTCACGACTTTAACCTGGATAGTACGTCCGGTTCGGACGACCTGGTCTATCTCGATGTTTCGACCAACAGGGCCTTCGCTGGCCTGACATCAGGAGCGAACATCGTCGTGACGCTCGTTGCCTCCGACGATCCTGTGCCGATTGCGCGTGCGGGCGAGCCAGGAGCTGTTGGAGACTGTTCTGCAGCCATCAAGTGCCAGGGAGTCGGGACGAACAGCCTGTATTACGCGGCAAAGTATCCCGTCTCCAATTCTGGCTTGGGCGGGACCATCCGAATTGGATTTTATCCGAGACATATCTGTGAGGAGGCCAACGGTCTCAGCGGATGTTCCGGATCGACCGTGACCACTCCGACCAATAACAATCCGACGAGCCTTTCATTGAGAGTTTACATCAGCCAGGAGCAAAGCCCTGGAGCTGTTGGAAGGATTGCCGACACCGAGGAGCGAGCGAATGTTTCGCTGAATTTCCAGGATGCCGTTCCGCAGATGGGATCTTGCCCCACGGTCTCGCAGTTCTATTTTCCGGGCGACCAGCAGATCTCGTTCAATGGATCGGCGTTTTCGAGCACGTTCTCCGTCACCACCGGAGCGGCTCCAATCGATACGCTCATCGTCCTGGCGAAGGATGGTGCTCCGCCCGCGTCCATTGGAAGCCCGGGGCAGATCAATGAGCGCGTGCCGTTCAGTTCCCCCTCTGTGATCGGTGGCTTTACCAATACGACGACCGGTGCGGACCATCAGTACCAGGTCAAGGTGCATGCACGGGACAGCTCGGGAGCAGTTTCGACAGCCTGTTCCGAGGCGACGTACATCGTCCAGAGCTCGACGATTCAGGGGCTTCTCAAGGAGAGTCAGTGTTTCATCGCGACTGCGGCATTTCGCTCGGCGAAGGACCCGGCAGTGCTGCTGCTTCGTGAATTTCGCGACTTGGTGCTGGCGCGCTCGGCGCTCGGAAGGATGTTTATCCAGGCCTATTACCGGTGGTCACCGGCGGCCGCACAGTGGGTTTTGGACTCGCCCAGACTTCGCATTCCGGTCCTGATGGCACTTGCTCCACTGCAGCCCTGGATCTGGCTGATGCTTCAACCGGGTTGGATCTTGATGGTGGTGGCCATCGGCCTGTTGATGCTGTTGCCCCGATCCATGAGGCAATTGCCGCTGTTCATTGTTGTCGCAGTTCTCGGAGCAATCGTGACTGATGCCTCGGCACTGGCTCAGGACGAGGAGTCCCTCATCGAGCAGGTGCGACGTGAATCGCCCTCCCCCGGACAGCAGGCGGTAGAGTCCTACACGGAGCGGGAGAGAAAGAAACTGGCTCCGCAAGGCGAGCAGGAATCGCTGATTGATGTCATTCGTGCCGGATCAAGCGAAGTCGGCAAGGAAGAGCGGGGATATTCTGAAAAGAAGAGGCGCGAGCTTCCACCGGTAGAAGATTCGGGAAGTGCGATCGAGGCCGTTCGAGCGGGAAGATCCGGGGTTCGTCCGAAGAAGGCCGAGCGGCAGGGCAGTGCCTTCGGCCTGACGGTTTCGGTGAAGCATGACCGTGACGTGCGGTCCGACTCTTCTGCCACCTATCAGACCTACTCATCTTTTTATGGGGCGGGGTATGTTCCGGATCTCCAGTTCTTTTATGAAACTCAGCCTTTTCACGGCGAAGTTCTGGGGAGTGTCGGAGTTTTTGGTCAGTTCGGCTTTGCCTGGCAGGGCGCCACCGGAAACTTCGCTCAGACGATTTCAAACCCGGATGGGGGAACATTCCCCTCGGTTTCCAATACCAAGTTTACCTTCGTGACCGTGCCCGCCAGCGTTGGCGCCGTGTATCGATTCAACCTGCTGCGATTTGCGCGTCCGTATATCAGGGCGGGAGGAACGCTGGTGGGCTACGCCGAAAGCCGAAGTGACGATCGAGGAACCCTTTGGGGCAACTCTCGGGGTTACCTCGTTGGAGCGGGGGTAGCGTTTCCGCTGGATTTCCTCGATTCCGTCGGGTCCTGGAGCATGTACGAGGCTCACGGGGTTCGGCGCAATTGCCTGACCTTGGATTACCAGCGCGTCGAGACCCTCTCGGGCGCCCTGGATTTCACAGTGAGTGGCTTTAGCCTGGGACTGCTCTTTGAGCTCTGAGCCTGTTCTTACCAATCATGCCCAGAAGTTCGCCTGCCGGATCACCTACCTGGGAGCGCGCTATTGCGGCTGGCAGAAGCAGCATGGATCGGCAGCCCAGGGAGAGCCCAGCATCCAGTCGGTCATGGAACAGGTGCTGGAAAGCATCGTGAATGAACCTGTCAGCATTTCGGCAAGCGGACGCACCGATGCAGGAGTGCACGCCTCGGGACAGGTCATTCATTTCATGCTGAAGAAACGGACGTGGACTGAGGAGGTCCTCCGGCGGGCTCTGAATTCGCGTCTGCCTCCCTCTATCCGAGTTCTGAAGGTCCAGAAGGTCTCGATGGACTTTCACGCCCAGCGTTCGGCCCTCAAGAAGCAGTACAGCTACTATTTCCAGCAGGGGGCCGCATCGCATGCTCCCGTCGAGCCGATCAGCTGGTGGATTCACAAAGTCCTGGATCGCGAGGCCATGCAGCAGGCCCTGAATGACCTGAAGGGCGTTCATGACTTCCTGCCGTTTCAGGCCAGCGGGGCCAAGGTCAAGACGACGGTCCGAGAGATCCTGGAAGCCGAGTTGCAGTGGATTCCACTGCCGGCGGATTACCCGGGGGGATGGGTCCAGCCGGGGCACTCGGGCGATTTCGGCTTTGTCCGGGTGCGGCTGGTGGGTACCGGGTTTCTCAAGCAGATGGTGCGGGGGATCGCAGGAACTCTCCTCGAAATCGGGGAGCGACGACGGCCGGCGTCCAGCGTTCGTGAAATCCTGGAAACGAAGAATCGCAGCCTCGTCGGGGTGACCGCCCCGGCTCGAGCACTGTGGCTCGAACAAGTCTGGTACGACGAGTTCACTTGATTGACTTTCGAGGGGCGAGTGCCTAGAACCGCTCCATGTCGAATCTTCAGGTCAAAGTTGAAAAGGTTGAGAAAAAGTCCAATATCCTTCGCCAGTTGAAGGTGCGCGTTCCGGCTGCGGTCGTTTCGTCCCGCCTGGAAAAGGGCCTCCGCGAAGTGCAGAAGACGGCCAAGCTCAAGGGCTTCCGTCAGGGCCATGTGCCGATGCCCGTCGTGAAGCAGTTCTACGGCGAAGATGTCCGCCACCAGGTGTTCCATGACCTGATTGACGAGTCCTTCCAGGAAGCCGTGCGCGGTGAAAAGCTTCGCGCTGTCGGCCGGCCCCAGATTGAAACCCCGGACCACAAGACGGGCGCCGGCGAACACGACCACTCGATCGAAGAAGGCAAGGACCTCTCCTATGTTGCCACTGTCGAAGTGATGCCGGAGATCGAAGTGAAGGGCTACACCGGGATCGCACTGACCCGTGAATCGACCAAGGTCGAAAAGGAAGACGTCAAGAAGATCGTCGATAATTTCCTCAGCGCCCAGGCCCAGTTGATTCCGACCGCGGATTCGCACCTTGCACGCAAGGGTGACAGCGCCGAGATCAAGTTCGAAGGCGGAATCGTCGTCGACGGCAAGGTCGAGGCGAAGGCCGGAATGAGCGGCTCGCGCATGCTTGAAATCGGCTCCGACACCCTGATTCCGGGCTTCGAAGACGAGCTCGTCGGCATGAAGAAGGGTGACACCAAGACCTTCAAGATCGACTTCCCGAAGGACTTCTATGAGAAGGACCTCGCCGGAAAGCCCGCTTCGTTTACGGTCGACATGCTCGAGATCAAGGAAAAGCAGCTGCCGGAGCTGAACGATGAGTTCGCCAAGCAGATGGGCTACGAAGGTCTGGCAGACCTCAACAAGAAGATCGAAGAGCACGTCGCGAACGAAAAGAAGGGTGAGTCTGATCGCAAGCTCCGTAGTGATCTGCTCCAGGCCCTGATCGAGAAGAATGTGTTCGAAGTGCCGGCCTCGCTCATCCAGGCGCAGACCCGCGCGCTGGCGAACGACGTCGCCCAGAACCTGAAGCGCCAGGGCGCCGACGACAAGACGATCCAGGAGATCCTGCTCTCCGAAATGGAAAACATCTCGAAGAAGGCCGAAAACCAGGTCAAAGCCAGCCTGATCGTGGAAGCCGTGGCCAAGGCCGAGAAGTTCGAAGTGACCGCTGCCGATCTCGATGCCGAGATCTCGAAGATGGCAGTGAGCATGAAGGTCGAAGAGCCGAAGGTGAAGGAGTTCTACCTGAACAATCCTTCGCGCAAGGAAGACCTCGAGTACCGCATCCGCGAGGAGCGCACGCTCGGCTGGCTGCTTGAGAAGGCCAAAATCAAGGACGCGAAGTAAGAAGCGCAGTCCGAAGGAAACAGAGCCCGCAGATCTCGTCGGCAAGTCCGGCAAGGTTTGCGGGCTTTTTCCTTTCTATGAGAGAGCCGCAGCTGCAGACGCCGAGGGTCTCATCGGAGAGGCCGCGAACCCAGTCCTCTGGAAGGTGGTCAATGAGCTCAATGCCCTGTCGGTGAAGAGTAATCTGTTCGTCCGGCCAGCTGTCCAAGGCCGGCTCTTGGCGCACAACGCGACCGCGAAGGACTCGCGCGAGATTGCTTTCGGGATGGCGGACAATGAGGCGCAGCCACCTGCGGTCTTCAATCTCATGGCTCGTACAAAGTAGCAGCCCGCTCGACGAGATGTCGCGAATCATGCCGTGTCGGGGACGCTCGGGAGCCGTGAAATAATCCCACAGGATGGAAGCTCCTGAGAGGAAGCGCGTGGTTTTTCGGTGGTAGCGATGGAGTGGTGCAGCCATGACGGGGCGGCACAGAGCCAAAGGCGTGCCAAGCCCGGACCCCGTTTATGCTGCAGTATGCGTCGACGTCGTCTCGAGAACAGCCCGAAAATCGTGCGACATTCAATGTCATCCCTGAAAATGCAACGAAGGTGCGCGGGCTTTTTAGATTTGATTTAATTGAATTAATTTTAAATTAATATTAATTTTATAACTTTAGTTACTTCGTTCATTCTTGGGGCTTCGTGGAGGCTTCCCAAAATGTATCGTCTAGAACGTGAAGAATTTGTTCAGACTCCGTACGTTTCTCTTTGGTCCGGGTTGGGGTTCCAGGCTGGGTTCCTGAATGCTTTCGGATTTCTAGCATGCGGACGGTACGTCTCTCACGTCACTGGCATGGGAACCCAGATGGGAGTGGCCCTGGCAGAACAGCGCCCCTGGTTCGCGATCGAGCTGATGGGCTTTCCAGTGATGTTTATCTTAGGCGCTTTTTTAACGGGAGTTTTAACGATTTCTCGCATCGAACAGGGGCTCAAGCCACGATATGGCCTGGTGACCTTTCTGCTTCCTTTGATGATTCTGGGGCTGCTGGTTGCCGGAACCAAGGGGTCATTCGGGATTTTTGGTGAGGAGCTGATGCTGCCTCGTGATTTTGTGCTCGTTTACGCGCTCTGCTTTGTTTGTGGCATGCAGAATGGCTGCTTTGCCACTCTGACCAAAGGTCAGATTCGGACCACTCACCTGACGGGAATCAGCACGGATATCGGGACGGATTTCGCCCGGCTTTGGTTCGGAAAGTTGGAAGGTAAGGAGCGCGCGCTGACCCTCCGCACCAATATTTCCAGGATCGCAACCTTCGGGGCCTTTGCCTTGGGGTCGATTACTTCCGTTCTAGTCAGTCGCGATCTGGGATACGGCGCCCTCGTTGTGCCGCTGTTTACCTCGGTAGTGGCCTGGTATGCCGTCCAGTCAATCAGCCATGGCTTGGACAGGCGCTTTGGGGTGCCGAAGGATGCGGAGTTCGACGCGCTGGTGGCTGCGATGCCGCGGACCTCGAATCTGCTTCCCCCGCATGACCCTCGGTCGCACCTGGCTTGACTCGGCATGCTAGGCGAGTCCTGGCACGGTTTGCACCTGGTGCCGCTGGTGGGCAGGCCAAATACCGGACTTTCGCAGATGCTCGAGCCCTGAGCTCACTATCCGGTCCTGGATTTTGAACTGCGCTCCGTAGTCGGTCAGCGAGTACACCAGTTTCAGGGTGATTCCTGATTCCTGGCTTTCGGTCACAAAAACGACAGGGGCCGGAAGTGGGCTGATCTCTGGAGCGCCTGCACAGGCCTTCAGGAGGGCCTCGCGGGCGAGCTCAAGGCTCGATCCGTGGGCTATCCGAAACACCTGGGACCTCTGGAAGGGTTCGGAGCGGACGGAGAAATTGGAGATCTGAGACTGGGCCATGGTGCGGTTCGGAATGGTCATGAGCTCGTCAGAAAGGCCGACTAGCACGGTGGCCCGCCACGAGATCTCGTGTACCTGTCCAACCCAGCGTTGAATTCCGTTCTGAATCTCGATCCAGTGTCCGATCTCATAGGGTTTGTCGATCTGGAGGGCGATCCCGGCAAAGAGGTTTCCGAGCGTATCCTGCATGGCAAGACCAAGAACGATCGAGAAAATGGCGGAGGTCGCTAGCAGCGGCCCGATCTTGAGTCCGAAGATGTCCGTCAGCATCCAGGCCCCGACGACCAGCGAGGCGAGTAGTGTGAACAGGTTCACGAGCAGGAGCGGCACCCCGACCTTCATGTGCCCGAGGAACAGGTACTCGAGGATCATCACGCGAAGCGTGTTGATGAAGATGACCGCTCCCATGAGCAGAGCCACGAGTCCGAGATACGGCTGAAGGAAAAGCACCATCTTCGTCGAGGGAGCGTGGTCCAGCAGCCGGTACGCGAGAAAGATGCCGCAGAAGATGAGGACCTGTCCGAACAGGTTGCTGAAGTGCCGGCCCAGGTTGCGGTGCCGCTCGGAGGAAACTTCACGAAGCAGGAATTTGTAGAGAACCCACGAGGAGATCGCGAGGCCAATCAGCGCTAGGGCAGGTTCGATCTGAAGCAGGTTCCGGATTTTTTCTGCAGGCAGGAAGGAGTCCTTCATGTGCAGAGAATAGCACCTTCGCAGTGCAAAAATGAAGGGCTGCCGATTTCTCGGCAGCCCTCCGGGAGTTTCTCAAGGCGTGCTTCGGTTTACTTTGAAGGCTGGGTGAGGTGGTCTTCGAGCTGCTCGACGAGCTTCTTGAGGGAGTTCAGGTACCCTTCGAGCTTTTCGGTTCCTTCGCCGACCTTCCACTTGAAACCCGGCACTGCGAGCTTCTTTGCTGTGAAATCGTAGTGGAAGGGCTGGGGATCCTTCTTGGGTTTCGGGGCTGCGGCCTTTTCGATGGCATCCCCCTGGCCCGGGGTCGCTGCTGCAGCCGGATCCAGCAAGATCTCCTCACGCGTCGAGGCTTCCTCGATTGTCGTGAGGTGCTGTTCGACCGGCATGTTCAACAGCTGCCTGAGGAGCGAGCGATTCTTCACTCCGCGCTTCAGGAGCTCGGCCTTGGTCGCTTCTGGTAGGCGCGTGAATCCGATGCACTCGGTGATGCGAGACTTCGGTTTTCCGAACGCCTTCGCGATTGTGTCGTGGCTCGTGTAGAGCTGCGCCTCGAGCAGCGACAGGTAGCCTTCGCCTTCTTCCAATGGATGGAGGTCGACGCGGTCGAGGTTCTCTCGGAGCGCGATCTCATGCGTGGCCTTGTCATTTGTCGAAAGGACGCGGGCAGGAATGCGCTCCATTCCAGCCAGCTTCGAGGCGCGAAGACGGCGCTCGCCGGCGATGACCTTGTACCGATCGCCGTCCTGGACGACCAGGATCGGCTGGAGCACGCCGTGCTCCTTGATCGAATGAGCCAGCGCTTCCACCTCGGCGTCATCGAAGTGGACGCGCACCTGGAGCTCGGAGGCATCCACCTTCTCGACCGGAACGAAGTTGACGAGGAAGGTCGTCAGGTTCTTCAGGTGTGAGTGGGTCGTGCCTGCCGTGTTCCGGGCAGTGGAGTACAGCTGCTTGAGGTAGCCGCTGCCCTGGCGGGTCTTGATCTTGCCTTCTTCCGCAGCGGGCTTGGTGGCCTTCTCGGTTACAGTGCCTTCTGTGGTGTTCTGTTCAGCATTCTTATCCATGAATGTGATTCCTTTTATTGAACGCGGTTCAGGAGAAGATGAGTTCTTCTGCGAGGCTGTTGATGTCCTGGGCGGCTGCGCCCTTGGAGCTGACATCCCAGACGGTCGTGCGGCGCTTGGTGGCCTCATTGAGGTCGGCCGAGCGGTTGACGACGGTTTTCGTGCAGAAATCCATGAACTGCGCCCGGAGCTCGCCGAGGACTTCCTGGCTGATGACTTCGCGGTTGTCGTACATGTTCGGCACGATGCGGACCTGGAGCGTGTGCCGGAACTCGCGTTCGAGTTCCTCGATGGTCGTCATGACCAGCGACATGCCATGGAAGGATAGGGGGTTCGTGGCGCAAACCACGTTAACCAGTCCTGCAGCAACGAGCATCGAACCGTTGAGGATCGACGCTGCTGGGTTGGTGTCCGCGACAATGAGATCGTACTGATCCGCGATCTTCGCGAGAGCCTCCTGAAGGCGGTACTCACGACGCGGCTTATTATTCAGTGGGATTTCGATGTTGCAGAGGCCCAGGTTGGCGGGAATCAGGTCGAGGCCGGGCGCCACATTCATGACGCTCTGGTGGATCGGAAGATCATTGATCAGCACGTCGTAGATCGTGGGGCGCTCGTGAGCATCGAGAACGTCGAGGTTCACCGTGAGGTGACCCTGGCCATCGAGGTCGATCGCGAGGACGCGAAGGCCCATCATGGATGCCCGCATCACGTACTGCGCGGTGAGGGTGGACTTTCCGGTTCCGCCCTTGACGTTGTAGAACATCTGGATCTTGTTCCTGGGGCGTTTGAAGAGCGTCGCGGTCGCCGCGGCGACCGATTCAACGGCCTCGACCGGAATCTGCGATCCTGCGGCTTCGGCCCCATCGCCCATTTCGTGGGCGAATTCAGCCGGAGCATTGTCACGGACCATGCGGAAATAATTCTGCATGTCCTCGAGCGTGATCATCTTGCGGTCGACGTTGCCGACCTTTTTCTTGATCACGCGGAGCAGTCCCTGCTCCTCCAGTTCACCAACAATGGATTTGTCGAGCTTCGCCAACGACGCAAATTCGGCCGGCGTGAAGCACATTTCACGAAATGTAGCCATGAGAACTCCCCTCCCTGAGAGTCGATTTGAGTACTGCAGCAGACGGCTCGATTGTAGTGCGACGACTTTGTGGCGCAAGCGCGAACTTCGATTCGGTCGCCGTGGCGACCGAATGTTGGATCGTGGGTCGGTCGCCACGGCGACCGCAATGGATTGCGTGCGTCGAGATCTGAAAATGGTCGCCGCGGCGACCGCGCTAACTGCTCGCGCTCTGGTACCGGCGAAGACCGGCGAACCACAGCGTGCGATCGAGGACAAAGAAGACGATCAGCACGATTCCGATGAGCACCATTTCTCCCTGCGATAAACCGTGAATCACGGCTCGGGCTGGGATGCTCCCAATGAAGGCAAAGGGAAGTGCCGTCAGGATCAGGTACCGAATCGCCTTCGGATAGAGCGTGTCGGGCTTCGTGGCGAACGAGAAGAACTGGTAATAGAGGCGCGAGAAGATAAAGCCGCGCTCCGTCCAGAAGATCCAGACGCTAAAAGCAAAACGGAGTAGGAGCGCCGTCGTCAGTCCTACCAGCAACCAGAAGGCGAGTGACAGCCAGGCCCAGCCTCCTGCAAACCCGGCAGCCGTCGAGAACTTCAGGATGATGCCCATGCCCAGCAGGAAATTGAACCCAGCGGTGAGATTGATCCAGCGGGTGAGCGCGAGAAAGATGGGCGACACGGGCTTCGTGAGCACGATATCGAGCTCACCTCGGTTGATGAGATCCGAGAAGTTCCAGAAGTTTTTCTGGAAGAAGATCGTGAAGAGCGCATCCGAGGCGAAGAAGACGCCCAGAAAGAAGTACACCTGGTCCTGCGTCCAGCCGGCGAGAGAGGGCGTGTTCGCGTAGATCACCTTGAAGAGCGTGAACTCTACCCCGATCCAGACCATGTCCACGGCAACGGAAGTGAGGAAGTTGGTGCGATAAACTGCTTCGCGCACCCAGTTGTTCTTGAGCTGCACGGAGTAGATCGAGAGGTACTGCTTCAGGGCTCTCCAGAACGACATCGCATCACCCTCCGAGGCTCGAATAGCGACGAATGCCCCATCCCCAGCTCAAGCGAATGAGGAAGGTGCAACCGATCATCCATGCCGCAGCAAGCCCCAGCCCGTGGATGAACTCCTGGTGGCTCCAGTTTCCCAGCGCGTACTGCGTGGGGCCGTAGACGTAGAGATAGAAGGGTGTCGACTTCCAGATCCACTGCATGCTCTCTGGAAAGAGATTCAGAGGCAGAAGCTCTCCGGAGAGAAGCTGCACGAGCATGTTCTTCACCATGAGCACGCTGAAGGCTTCCTCCCAGACGAAGGCCGTCGTCGCGAGCACGGACCCGATCTGGTAGTGAATGACGTTTCCGGCAACTGCGAGAAGCATTCCTCCCCAGAGGCGCGGAATCGAGAATCCCAGCGCAGCAAAGGCCAGCGTGCCGAGACAGAGACAGATGGTGGCGATGAAAAGCCTTCCGCCGACACCGCGCAGGTAAACAAATTCGACCGGCCCGACCGGACGGAGCAGGTAGTTGCTCAAACTTCCGGTACGGATCATTTCCTGAAGGTCAAAATCGTGGTCGCCGCCCCTCACTTGCGTAAATAGCGTGCTGACGAGGGTGTACTGAATCAGCTCTGCGTAGCTCCAGCCGGAGACTTCCGATTGATTCCCGAGCTGAAAGAGTGCGTACCAGAGGATCAGCTGGATCGCCGCAGGCACGAGCGCCGAGCTGAAAATCGATAGAAAGAACTCTACCCGGTAGGCTGCGTCTTCCTGGAAACCATTTTTCAGGGCTGCAAGCCGCCAGCTCATGCCGACACCTCGGGTGAAGGTGTTTCTCCGGATTCGTACATGCGCTGGATGACGTATTCGAGGTTGGGCTCGTGGATGCCCATGTCCACCACCTGGTAGTGCTGCATGAGCTTCTGAAGCGTCGGAACGATCAGTTCATTGCGCAGATTGAAGCGAACCGTGCCCTCCGGAATCTCTTCTTCTTCGTTTTCCGAGGCGAGCTGGGCTTCTCCTGCGATGAGCTCGACAGGAATTCCGGTTTCCAGTGCGAGTTCCGCTGCCGTCGGCTTCTCCATCAGGCGAACCGTGAGCTGGCGCTCACCTTCGCGGGTCAGGCCTGCCGGCCTGCCGTCATAGATCATCTTTCCGGAGCGAAGGATCATCACGCGCGAGCAGAGGCGCTCGATGTCATCCATGTTGTGGCTCGTGAGGATGATTGTAGATCTTTCGCGCTGATTGAACTCGCGCAGGAACTCGCGAAGCTTGTGGGCAGCCAGGACATCGAGCCCGATCGTCGGCTCATCGAGAAAGATGACCTTCGGCCAGTGCAGGAGGGCGCCGATCAGCTCCATCTTCATGCGCTCGCCCAGCGAGAGCCTGCGAATCTGTGTCTGGAAGAGGCGCTTCACATCGAGAAGCTCTGCCAAGGTGTTCAACCGTTCCTGGTAGCGTGATTTCGGAATCTCGTAGATCGCTTGGATCAGGTCGAAAGCGTCCAGTGCGGGAAGGTCCCACCAGAGCTGTGCCTTCTGTCCCATGACGAGCGAAATGCTGCGGCGGAAATCGAGAGAGCGCTGGAAGGGATCCGCTCCCAGCACTCGAGCCGTTCCACTCGAGGCTGGGATCAGGCCGGAAAGAATTTTCAGGAGCGTCGTCTTACCAGCGCCATTGGCACCGATGAGTCCGACAAACGCCCCTTCTTCAATGGAGAACGAAACTTCCTGAAGGGCCTGATGCTCCTGATATTCGGGCTTGAGCAGCAGTTCGAAAGTGCCCTTCAGGCCAGCCTTCTTCTTGACGGAACGAAAAGTGCGACTGACGCGCTCGACTTCAATGACGTTCATGAGGGCGGCGTATCACAAAGTGCTCGCAAAGGGGGGATCGTGGTGTCAAAGTCCTGTTACCCGTTCAAGGTGTGAGGAGGATGACTCATGGCGGAGTCAGTGTTGCGGCTGGGGCGTTTTTTCGCTCTGCTTCTTGTGGTGATGATTCCGGTCCGCGGGTTCGGCTCGCCGCCTTCGACCCTGTACGTCGGTACGGGGGTATTCCTTCAAAATATGCTGACCACGACGACGACGCCGGAGTCTTCGGCCAACGTCATCGGACAGATGAATCTCCCTCAGGTCAGTCTGATGGCGGACTTTCGTGGCTCCAGCGGATTCGGCATGGCGCCCTCGGTTGCTCTCACTCCGGTCGCCATAACCGGCGGCAATGGAGTCAAAAAATCGATGCTCCTCGCCAGTATTCCTTTCGCCTGGCGCGTGGGTCAGTCGGCCTCGTTTAAGCTCGGTCCAGGGCTGCTTCAGTACTCGGTGAGCGGCGACGGCGGGACGACGGAGCTGAGCAACGGAACCGGAACTTCGACGTTTTATCTTCCGGGTTCCACGAAGTCGTCGAAGGTCTTCGTCCTGAACGTGGGCATGGGTTTCGACCTGTTCCGCAGTTTCCGGTTTGATCTCGACGCGGTGGTCCCGGGCGCCTTGTCGTCGAAGCGCTCGCTCAACCTGATGGCCACGGCCCAACTTGGAATCTGGTGAGGAAGACGACATGAATCGAACCCTGCTTGGAACGGCTGCTGCTGCCCTCGGACTTCTGGCTTCGCCTACGGCGAACGCCTTCACGCTCCTTGCCAACCTGACTGGTGGCTGGGATGCGAAAGAGCTGACCTTCATGGTGAACGAGTCGAGCTGCACGGGGCTCGGCATTTCGTCTGCCGACCTGAATACGGCAATCGACGCGGCCATCGACATCTGGAACTCGGTTCCCACCTCGAACCTCAAGATCGTCAAGGGCGGACCCACGACCGGAACCTCGAATGGCAATCCGCCGGTCATTTACTGCAGCACGTCCCCCGGAGATACGATTGCTGGAACCGGATCAGCTGGAATACTCGGGGGCCGGATCGTGCAGGGCTCGCTGGTGCTCAACGGCGACAACACCAAGACCGCCTATTTTGGAAACCTGACCGAAGCCAAGCGCCTCGTCACGGTGACTCACGAAATCGGCCATGTCCTAGGCCTGGGACATTCCGAGCTGAACTACGCCTTGATGTACTACAGCATCGGATCGAAGGCGGACCTGCGCTTGAGTCAGGATGACATGGACGCCCTGACTTGGCTTTATCCCCGGGATGAGTTTTCGGACGGAGTCATGGGATGTGCAACAACGCAGAGCGTCGCTCCTCCGAGCTCCGGCTCTGGCGGTGCTGGCTCGAGCACGCTGCTCGTGGGATGGCTGTCAGTCTTTGGACTGGCTTGGCTGGCTTCGCGACGGATGCCGCGGAGAATTTAAGTGGTGGGTTGGGACGGAATCGAACCGCCGACACATGCCTTTTCAGGGCATTGCTCTACCGACTGAGCTACCAACCCACATGCGGAAATCGCGTAGAGCCCTGATGGCTATGCGATCTCCGTCAAAAACGCAACGGCTTATTCGGCCGAACGTGATCCGATCATTGCCGGAAGGTGGAGCACCTCTCCCGAACGCCGAATACCGAGCTTCACCTGATCGCCAGATTTGAGCGAGCGAAGTGCTCCCATGAACTCCTTCAGTGTTGGCGTCGACAGTTTCGCCCCTTCAGCCGTGGCAATTTCAAACAGGATGTCTCCGGCCTTCACTCCGGCCTTTTCGGCGGGGCTGTCGGCGCGCGCTCCCGAAAGGAGCACTCCACCCTGCGCGGCATCGCCACCGGGGCCGGAGGGAGACGTCAGCTGAGCGTAGTCGGGAATCGTGCCGAGGAATGCGCCGCCACTACGGGCCTGCTGGCCGGTCGTGGATACCGTGCCGTCGGGATTGACCGCCATCATCGGCGCGCTCGTGGGCTTCTGGTAAGTCAGTGCCGTGGGGTGGGCCTGAACACGAAGTGCCAGGCGCGAGATGACTTCGGCAACCTGCACGCCACCCGTGGCGTTGATCTTCTCCCAAGTGTCCGACACGCGGTGGTAGTCGGCGTGCGGCCCGGAGAAGAGGTGCACGACCGGAATGCCCTTGGCGTAAAACGGCATGTGATCGCTCGGGCCGTAGCCGTCTCCGCCACCGGGGCAGGAGAGGGCGAGATTGCCGCACTCTTCAGACACCCAGGACTTCCACTCGGCAGCCGAGTCGGTTCCGAAGATGATCAGCTTGTTGCTGGTCAGGCGTCCCACCATGTCCATGTTCAGCATCGACTTGACCGGAATCTTGAGCGATTGGAGAAGTTCCACGGCGCGTGCCGATCCGGCGACACCGGATTCTTCGCCCGTGAATGCGGCGAAGATAAAACAGGATTTTTTGGAGATCTTGGCGTTCTTCGAGAGTTCTGCATCGATCAGGCGAGCCGATTCGATCACTGCAGCCACACCTGATGCATTGTCATCCGCCCCGTGGTGGATGCCCTTCTTGGTGGACTCCAGCGACGACGGATGGGTCATGCCGAGGTGATCGAGGTGGGCTCCGATGACAATTGCCGGGGCGTTCTTCGCGCACCCTTCGCCCAGCGTGCCGAGGACGTTGTTTCCGGGCACCAGCACCGGAGCGGCACTCGCCGCAACCGGAGTGACCGCGCCCTTCTTCTCGGAAGGTTCTTCGAGTGGGCGGATCTTCACCGGCTGTTTGAAGCGTTCGCCGAGCGACGCTTCTCCTGCCTTTATCTTCTTCAGGGTAGCAGCCTGGAACGTTTCGAAGAACGGCTTCAGTCCTGCACGCTCGAAATACGAGGCAGTCAGCTCTTCGGCTTGCGCCATCTCCTTCGTGCCGACGCCGCGTCCTGCAAATTCCGGAGCGCTCAGGGCCTTGACAATCGACAGGTAGCGATCGCTCGGGCGCGCGTCATCGAGAGCGAAGTCTTCTTCGGGATTTTCCACCCAGTCGGCGACAAACACGTTCGTCTCGCGGGGAGCGCGGGCGTTGCGATTCGAGCCGAAAGCGATCTTCCTGCCGTCCGGCGAGAACATCGGAAATCCATCGAAAACTCCCGAGGAGATGACCTTCTCCAGGCCAGTTCCATTGGTGCGGATCGAGTAGATCGCGAAGGAACGTCCCTTCGGATCTTCGAAATTGCTCGAAAACAGGATGCGATCCGCCTTCGGGGTAAAGTACGGTGCGAAACTCGCTGCATTCAGCTTCGTGACCTGGCGAGCATTCGTGCCGTCGGCATTTGCCGTCCAGATCTCGAGCTTGCTCGGACGCACGAGGTGTTGCTTCAGGAGTTCGCGGTATTCATCGAGTTCTTTGCCCGGCTTCGGACGTGACGCCCGCCAGACGAGCTTCGTGCAGTCCTGCGAGAAGAACGCACCACCGTCGTAGCCCGGAATGTTCGTGACCTGCTTGATATCGGTCATCGTGCCGAACGAATCGATCCTTCCCACGTAGAGGTCGAGATCGCCGTCGCGATCGCTCGTGAAAACGACCTTGCCGTCCTTGCAGGTGACCGCTTCCGCGTTGTAGGCGCGCGGCTCAGCCGGTTCGAAAGGCAGGATCGAGTCCGGCTTTCCTGGTTCGACGGTATAGGTACGATAAGTGTTGTAGATCGGCCAGACATATCCCTTGCTGCGATCCGGTTCGGCCGGGCAGTTGGCGTCGGCCTCGTGGGTGCTGCTGTAGAGAATTCGTTTGTCGCCGGGCAGGTAGAAGGAGCAAGTCGTGCGACCCTTACCGGTCGAAACCATTTCGGCGTCGGTGCCGTCCCAGCGCATGCGGTAGATCTGGTCGCATTCGGGCTTCGAGTCCGAGAGCCCCGGAATACCGCCTCCCTTGGCCTGGAAGGTAAGCCATTGTCCATCAAAGGACCAATAAGCTTCTGCATTCGTACCCCCGTAGGTGAGCTGCCGAACATTTTTCAGGTGCTTTTCTCCTGGAAAAAGCAGCTGGTCATTGGGCCGGGCTGCCTGCTGGTTGCGCGCCGCGGTGGAACAGCCCGCCAGAAGCGCGGTGCCATAAAAGGCCACGATTGAGACCCGGGCGAAATGCGAAAGGTGGTTGCGGCTGAACTGCGAGAAACCCATGGCAAAGTCTCCTCTCAAAAGAAAATTCCGGATGTTTTGCCGCTACTTACCGCAAATTTGCGAGGAGCCCAAGTTGACAATTTCAGGGGGGTGACCAATATACGGTCAGTCTTCAAAAATAGGAGGTTATTGACCATGCAAGTACGTCCGCTTCATGACCGTGTTTTGGTAAAGCGCTTTAACGAAGAAGAGCGCTCCAAGGGGGGAATCATCATCCCCGATACCGCCAAGGAAAAGCCCATCCAGGGCGAAATCATCGCAGTCGGCCAGGGCCGCATTGCGGAAGACGGCAAGATCCGTCCGCTGGACGTCAAGAAGGGCGACCGCGTCCTCTTTGGCAAGTACGCCGGCACCGAAATCAAGATCGACGGCGACGAATTCCTGATGATGCGCGAGGAAGACATCCTCGGCGTCCTGAACTGATTCATTCAAGGAGGCATTCACAATGTCTGCAAAAGAACTGCGTTTTTCTGAAAGTGCTCGTTCGGCGATTCTGAACGGGGTCAACATCCTGGCTGATGCCGTGAAAGTGACCCTCGGTCCGAAGGGCCGCAATGTGGTGATCGAGAAGTCGTTCGGCGCGCCGAACGTGACCAAGGACGGCGTGACCGTCGCGAAGGAAATCGAACTGTCTGACAAGTTCGAAAACATGGGCGCCCAGATGGTCCGCGAAGTCGCTTCGAAGACCAACGACGACGCGGGCGATGGCACCACCACCGCTACCGTCCTGGCCCAGGCCATCTTCCGCGAAGGCGCGAAGATCGTCGCCGCCGGCCACAACCCGATGGAGCTCAAGCGCGGCATCGACAAGGCTGTAGAAGCCGTCATCGCCGAGCTGAAGAAGATCTCCAAGCCGATCAAGGACCAGAAAGAAGTGGCACAGGTCGGAACGATCTCGGCCAACAACGATCCGGAAATCGGCAAGATCATCGCTGAAGCGATGGACAAGGTCGGCAAGGAAGGCGTGATCACGGTCGAAGAAAGCAAGACCGCTGAAACCACCCTCGACGTCGTCGAAGGCATGCAGTTCGATCGCGGCTACCTCTCTCCGTACTTCGTCACGAATCCGGAGAAGATGGAAGCTTCGCTCGAGAACCCCTACATCCTGATCTACGACAAGAAGGTCAGCAGCATGAAGGACCTCCTGCCGGTCCTCGAAAAGGTCGTCCAGCGCTCCAAGCCGCTGGTGATCATTGCTGAAGAAGTCGAAGGCGAAGCCCTGGCCACCCTCGTGGTCAACAAGCTCCGCGGCACGCTCCAGGTTGCAGCAGTCAAGGCCCCGGGCTTTGGCGACCGCCGCAAGGAAATGCTCGCCGACATCGCCACCCTCACGGGCGGTAAGGTGATTTCTGAAGACATGGGCCACAAGCTCGAAGCTACCAAGCTCGAGGATCTCGGCACCGCGAAGAAGATCACCATCGACAAGGACAACACGACGATCGTCGACGGAGCCGGCAAGAAGGCCGAAGTCGATGCACGCGTGAAGCAGATCCGTGGACAGATCGAGGAAACGACCTCCGACTACGATCGCGAAAAGCTCCAGGAGCGCCTCGCGAAGCTCGTCGGCGGCGTGGCCGTCGTCAACGTCGGAGCTGCGACCGAAGTCGAAATGAAGGAAAAGAAGGCCCGCGTCGAAGACGCCCTGAACGCCACCCGCGCTGCGGTGGAAGAAGGCATCGTTCCTGGCGGTGGCACGGCTCTCCTGCGCGCCTCGAAGGTCCTCGCGGACCTCAAGGGCGTCAACGCTGAACAGCAGGCAGGTATTGCCATCATCAAGCGCGCCATCGAAGAACCGCTTCGCCAGATCGCTGGAAACGCCGGTCACGAAGGTTCGATCGTGGTCGACAAGGTGATGAGCAACCCGAGCGCCACCTGGGGCTTCAATGCCCTCACCGAGAAGTATGAAGACCTTCTCGCTGCTGGCGTGATCGATCCGGCAAAGGTCGGCCGTTGCGCCCTCCAGAATGCCGCTTCGGTTGCGAGCCTGATGCTCACCACTGAAACGCTGATCGCCGAGAAGCCCAAGAAGGAGTCTGCCCCGATGGGCGGCGCTCCTGGAATGGGCGGAATGGGCGGAATGGGCGGTTACGACATGTAATCGTTTCGCCAATCGCGAAAACGAGAAGCCCCCGGGAGAGATCCTGGGGGCTTTTTTTATGGTTCCTCCGGCCACCGGGTGGGTTGATCTGATTTGATGAGCAAGCCGCGGCGCATCTAACGCTATGCTTGCAGATCATCCGTCGGGACGCGAGTATCGCCGCCGTGCGCGAGATCGACCTGTACCAGATGCTCTTGGGACTCACGCCTCCATGGAGGGTCACCTCCGTTGAGGTTGCTCCACCGGGAACGGGCTCCGTGCTCGGCGAGATTACGGTCCGAGTGGAGTACCC